>CAVKEA010000093.1:0-2162 GCA_963655305.1 bacterium | reverse complement strand
AAGGGGTCTTGTGAATACGGATGTCCACAAGACCCCAACATTTATTATAGAACCTGAATATGTTTGCCCCCTAAAAGTCAGATGTCTTTTGACCTCTTTTTGACTCCTTGTCATAGTATACAGCAAACGCAGCCTATGGAATTGACAGTACGTCATTTGGGGAGAAACATGAAATATTGCTTTTTTATGATTTTTTTGCATCCTTTGAAAGAATATAAAAAAATTACGAATACGTTTAAATTTATCTATATAAATGGTTGACAACATAAAAAAATAATGATAGACTGATGTTGTCAACTTGATAGGATTGCAATGAAGAGAAGAGTAAGCGAATGGATTTGTAACAGAGAGTTCCTGATGGGTGAAAGGGAATACAATGAGCTTCGGTGAAGATGGACTCTGAGCAGATTGGTCGAATCGTTAGACCGTCCGGGTGTGCCCGTTACAGCACTATGGTATTGAGAGCGTTTTTGCTTGCGTACCTGAAGAGGCTGAATTTGTGAAAATTTGGTAAAATTGGGTGGTATCACGGTGCTTCCGTCCCTTTGATGAGGGGATGGAAGCTTTTTTATTTATTGCAGTAATTTCAAGTGCGCCGTTAATCGTTTTTTGTATTTGCCTGTGTAGGAGGTAATGGTATTATGAGTGATGAAAAAGGGGCTATTCGTTTTCGCGACATCCTTATCTTGGGATTTGCATTCTTTGCTACGTATTTTGGGGCTGGCAATTTGATTTTTCCACCGCAGCTGGGACTGAACAGCGGCAGTGATTTCTTGTCCGGCTTGGCTGGTTTGACACTTTCTGGTATTTTTCTTCCTATTTTTACATTAATTATTATTGGTTTAAACGGAGATGTACATGCGATTACGGACCGTGTAGGTAAACATGCATATCAAATCGTACTGGCGGCATTAATGATTGTCTGTACGTTTATATCGATTCCTAGAACCTGTGCGACGGCGATTCAGATGGGGATTCAGGGAAATATTCCGGCAGCACCGTTTATTCCGCTGGTCATTGCATATTTCATTATTTCTTTCTTTTTTGCTTCTGATAAAAACAGTGTCATGGACCGCATGGGAAAATATTTGACGCCGCTGCTGGCAGTAATTTTGGTTGCTATTGCCTTGCTGGGTATTTTTAATCCCTTGGGTACTCCGACAGCACCGGCTGTGCCGCATGCCTTTGTCAATGCGTTTTTGGGCGGATACAATACTGGTGACGTCTTAGTCAGCTTTATTATGGCAGCAGTTTTTATTTCAGCGATTAACCGCAAAGGGTATGTAGCGCTGCAGCAGCGTAATAAAACATTATTTTATTGTGGTATTGTAGCGTTTGTACTGCTTTTCGTTATTTACGGCAGCTTGCTCTACATGGGTGCCTGCGTCAGCAGTGACTATCCGCAGACGATAGGCCGGGCAGAATTACTGGTTGCGATTATTCAGCGTGTCGGCGGTGCCGTCATGATTCCGATGGGAATTGCTGTTATTTTGGCTTGCTTGACGACGGCGATTGGCCAGATTACGGCAGTAGGCGAATTTGTTAGTGCCGCAACGAAAGGACGCGTGCCGTATAAAATTGCAGCGATTGTCTGCTGTGTATTGTCTGCGTTGACAGCACTGTTAGGTGTAGACGGTATTGTAACTTATATCGGCTGGGTTTACAGTGTCACGTATCCACCCTGCTTGGCCTTGATGGTCTTGGGAATTGTCGGCAAAGCCGTTACTACCAATGGCGCTCATAAAGGCTCTGTGTATTTGGTCGTTATCTATGCATTGTTGGAATCGTTCCCGGGATTAAGCAGCTTGCCGTTTGCTAAAGCGATTGTTGCGATGACGCCGCTTTCGACATATGGCTTTGGCTGGGTACCTGTTTTCATCGTCGGTTTCATCGGCGGTCTGATTATTGGCAAAATATATGACCGCAAACAGGCTGATGTACCGGCATATAAGTAAAGATAGTATGGGGCTGTTGCATAAAGCGACACCCCTTTTTTACTTGCCGTTTTTAGTGTATAGTTTGCAGTAGTATTGTCATTTTAGAGAAAAAGGGATGGGACATCACGAAGAAATACTTCATGTGCTAATTCTATGCAATAATGTTTTCAGTTAGTGTAAAATAATTGTGGGAAATCTTTAATGCATTGAAGAAAACATAAAAAG
>CAVKEA010000092.1:0-2500 GCA_963655305.1 bacterium | reverse complement strand
TCTCATTGTGCGGCATACGCCGCACAACCAGTCATTCCCGTAACGGGGCGGCTTGGAAGCAAATGCGAACAATTACGAATATGTGTATGCTGAAAACCATCCATTATTTAATCCATTATTCATATGTGTTAGCGATATTTCTGTATTTTTTTATCATTGTGCATGATGAAGTGATACTACCTATTGCATTAGCATAGATGAGCCTATGTCTGCTGGCAATTTTTCTTGACAGATGTTGCTTTCCCGACAACCAGGCGAAATCTATATTGCATGACTGCCAACACCGCCCGTTACGAGCGTGCCGACCGGTCGAAGACCGGATACGGAGTTTGCCGATGACGGGAACAAGCGGCGTCTGAGCGAAGCGAATTTGCCGCGCCGTCATCGGCAAACGCAGTAAGGCTAAGTCCGTTTTGGGCGGCGACTTCTTTCTTTTTGATACTTTTTCTTTCTGGTCGCACAGAAAGAAAAAGTATATACGCCGATGTAAACGGCACGTTTACTAGAAAAAATGAGTAAAGGGATATTCCTTTATTGTATGCGTTTCTTTTTCGACGGCACGAAAAAGAATGAATAGATGAGGGTGCAGGGATACTTCCCAGCACTCTGGTCGCACAGAAAGAAAAAGTATATAGCATATGTAAACAGCAAGTTTACAGAATCATAAGAGGGTGTCGGGAACCATCCCGATATTCTGCTCATATAGCAAAAAAAGACTGCAACAAAAGAGAATAAAAATTCTCATTTTGTTACAGTCCCTAGTCTCTATGCGTAGGAGATTATAATGTTTTCACTAATTCTTCTAAATGATGGGTCAGTTTCATGTTTTCACTGTAATCAACGGGGCAGTCAATGATGACCGGTTTGTTTTGCTTAAAGGCTTTTTGCAGTGTCGGCAGCAAATCTTCTGCTTTTTTGATGCGGTAGCCGATGGCACCGACGCTTTCTGCAAATTTGACAAAGTCCGGGTTGGTGAAATCGACATAGGCGTGGTGGCCGTAATGCATGTCTTGTTTCCATTTGATTAAGCCGTAGCTGGCATCGTTGAAAATCAACGTAACGAAATTAGTGCCCAAACGATGTGCCGTTTCAAATTCCTGGCAGTTCATCATGAAGCCGGCATCGCCTGTAATCGCCAAAATCTTTTTATCCGGATGGACTAATTTAGCGGCAATAGCGCCCGGAACGGCAATGCCCATCGTAGCGAACCCGTTGGAAATCAAGCAGGTGTTTGGTTTGTAGCAGTTGTAGTGACGGGCAATCCATACTTTGTTGGCACCGACGTCGGAAATGACGATGTCGTCTTCGCCCATGACTTTACGGCAGTCAATCAACGCCTTTTGCGGTTTGAGCGGGAAGGACATGTCATTGGCATAGCTTTCGTGTTCTTCTACCATGCGTTTGCGGATGTCCAGCGCATATTTTGGTTCCTGCAGACGGGCTGCTTTTTCCATGATGCGTTCCAACGAGTTGGGGATATTGCCGACGACTTCGACTTTCGGTTCGTAGTTTTTATTGATGTCGGCAGGCATCGTATCGATATGGATGATATCAGCGTTGCCGAGATGCCATTTAGCCGGCGCATATTCGATAATATCATAGCCGATAGCAATGACCAGGCTGGCTTTTTCCAATACTTTAGTCTGGTAGTCTTCCATCGGAATGCCGACGGTCCACAGGGAGTACGGGTTGTCAAACGGAATGGCACCCTTGGACATCATCGTGTTGATGACTGGCAGTTTCAATTTTTCAGCAAATTTAGTCAGTGTAGCGGCGGCATGGCTGCGGATGACACTGCTGCCGGCCAAAATAACAGGATTTTTAGCATAGGAAATCATCGTAGCAGCGGCTTCGATTTGCGCTTCCAATGCCGTTTCCGGCAGAATTTGTTTGCGCTGCAGCGGTTTTTCGTTTTCGCCGACAGGCATTTTGCTGATGTTGACCGGCAAATCGATGAAGGTTGCGCCTGGTTTTTCACGTTCGGCATATTTGAATGCTAAGCGAGTGATTTCAGCCATCGTATCCGGACGAACGACCGTATAGGCACGACGGGTAATCGGTTCAAACATAGCGCGCAAATCCAAGTATTGATGTGCTGTAATGTGCATTTTGTCTGTTCCGACCTGGCCGGAAATCGCAACGAGCGGCGCACCGTCGCAGTCTGCATCGGCAACACCTGTAATCAGGTTGGTAGCGCCAGGGCCGAGGGTAGCCATGCAGACGCCGGCTTTGCCTGTCAGACGGCCGTATACGTCAGCCATAAAAGCAGCGCCTTGTTCATGGCGAACGGTAATGAATTCAATCTTGGAATGCGTCAACGCTTCCATGACGGCCAAGTTTTCTTCGCCGGGAATACCGAAGATGTAATGTACTCCTTCTTCTTCAAGGCATTCGACGAGCAGCTGGGCCGTGTTTCGTAATTTTTTTGTGTCTTCCATCATATATCTCCTCGTATAATATATTTGTAAGCAAGATTTCCGCCTCGCTTACAGCATAAAAT
>CAVKEA010000091.1:0-2686 GCA_963655305.1 bacterium | reverse complement strand
ATTTTATGCTGTAAGCGAGGCGGAAATCTTGCTTACAAATATATTATACGAGGAGAGATTATACATGATAGACAAAAAAACGATGGACTTATTGAAAAAGATGGCAGAAGAACTGCATAAGTTAAAAACGGAAGGGGACGATGCAATTATTTTTTCGGTAGTATCTGAAGAATCCAAGTCAGCCATTTGTTTAGTCAACGGAAATGAAGCAGCTGTAGGAGCATCACTGGCTTCATTGATAGATAAGGTATTTAAAGATACCCCATCTGAAAATAAAAAGAGAATGAAATGGTTTTTATTAACTCAGATTTTACAAAAATAAATAAAAAAGAGCCGCTACCTGTTGGCGCAGGTAGTAGCTCACATAAAAAAATACACAAATTAATTATAACACAGAATGGGGGAATCGTCTTGTTAAATCCTGAACGACCTGAAACAAAAGAATTTATTGAGCAGTTTGTATCGAGCCCGATATGCTGCAGTAAGGTGTGCGAACGGCTTGATCTTGTTTTTCCGGATAAAGGGGACAACATTGCTTTTTATTTGTATCCGGCAAAGGAATGTGTCAAAAGCAAATTTCAAATTCATATCAAAAGAGCTGCTAAGAAGAACACGTGGAGCTTTGTAATCATAGAACATGGCAAGGCCAATCAGAATACCTATAAAAATAACCTAAACGTAGAACAAACGCTTCGGGCGATATTGGATGTGCTGGAAGGAGATACGCATGGATGCTGAATTGATTATGACTGTGAAACAGATGCAAGACCGGAATGCCTGGCTCAAAATGCGCCGAATGGGCATTGGCGGCAGCGATGCAGGCGCTATTATGGGATACAATCCCTGGACCAGTCCGTTTAAACTTTGGCTTGAAAAAACGGGCCAGGTGAAACAAGAAGACATCAGCATGAAACCGTCCGTTCAGGCCGGCATTCGTTTGGAGCCGGTTGTTGCTGACTGGTTTGCCGATGAAACGGGGCTTCATGTCGAACGCCGCGGTATGATGCGCAATAAAAAATATCCTTGGCTGCTTGCTAATATTGACCGGCTCATCCCTGGAAAAAAGAATGGCAAGAGAGAAGATATAGGTCTTGAAATTAAGACAACGAATGCATTCTCTGCTCATGAATGGGACGAAGACAAAGTCCCTGACAGCTATTTCTTGCAATGCCAACACTACATGTTAGCAACGGGATTGCAGGGATGGTGGATTGCTGTTTTGATTGGCGGCCAAGACTTTCGCGCGAAATACATTCCGCGCAATGACGCGCAAATCAAAGAGCTATTTGAGGCGGAAAAGGAATTTTGGGAAGTCAATGTAAAAAAAGGCGTTATGCCGTCCATTGACGGAAGTAACGCAACGGCAGACATGCTGCAAGATAAATACCAGGGCGGACAACTGAAGCCGGTGGCTCTGCCAGATGAGGCTATAGATATGGTTGCCGCTATTGATGAGTATAAAGCCCGCAAGAAAGAAATTGAAAGTATCATAACGCTGCAGGAAAATCGACTCAAAGCTATGATGGGCGATAATGAAATAGCTATGGCCGGCAGCCGAAAAGTCACTTGGAAGACATACGACGGGCGTGTGACGCTTGATAAAAAAGCATTGGCGAAGGACCTGCCGGACGTATTTGAAAAATACAGCAAGATAGGGAAACCATCACGAAAACTTTTAATTGCACCCAAGAAGGGGGAAAAATAAATGGCAACAACTACATCGACATTAGCAAAACGCAGTGCGACCACGCAACCGACGACTGCGGCACATGAAAACGTGGCAGCAACTTTTAATGCATTGCTTAGTAAAGAAGGATACCAGAAGCGTTTTGATGAGCTTCTCGGTAAAAGGGCGCCGCAGTTCGTTGGCTCATTAGTTACGATGATTAACGACAGTGAAGAAATGAAAGAAGTGTACAAAGACAACCCAACCAGCATTATCAAAGCGGCTCTTCGGGCCGCAGCCTATGACTTGCCGATTGACCCGGCTCTTGGGCAGGCCTACATTGTCCCATTTCGTAATAAAGGTAAGATGGAAGCCACGTTTATCATCGGATACAAAGGGCTGTATCAGCTGGCAGTTCGCACTGGAGTATATAAAAAAATCAATGTTATTGATGTGCGGGAAGGTGAATTGATTCGTTGGGATCGCCTAACCGAAGACATTGAAATCGACTGGATTGATGATGAAGAAGAACGGCAGAAACAGCCGATTATAGGCTATTGTGCGTACTTTGAATTGACGAATGGCATGAAAAAAACATTGTATTGGTCTAAAAAGAAAATTAATGCCCACGAAGTTAAGTTCCGCAAAGGCAAAGGACAATATCAAAGTAAAGGTTGGCGTGAAAATTGGGAAGCTATGGCTAGTAAAACGGTGCTGCGAGCTTTGCTTGGCAAGTGGGGCCTGTTGTCTATCAATTATCAAACCGCGGACGACCAAATGTTAAAGATTGCAGCCGACCTAGCGACAGGCCAAATTGATGATACGCAGAACATTATCGATACACAAGCCGAACAGGTGCCGGACAACGTGGACCCGCAGACCGGGGAAGTGCTGGACAGCCGGACTGCACAGGAACAAAAAGATGACGAAGTATTAATGAATTCACTGGATGTATAAAAAAAGAGGGGGCTGTAACAAAATGAGCTTTTTTAGCCCATTTTGTTGCGGCCTTCTTTCTTT
>CAVKEA010000090.1:0-2689 GCA_963655305.1 bacterium | reverse complement strand
CTTTTTATGTTTTCTTCAATGCATTAAAGATTTCCCACAATTATTTTACACTAACAAGGTATATAGTAGAAAGAGACAGGAAATGGCTGGAAGCATTGTCGGTGAGAAAGAAGGTATTGTTCTTATGAAAAGGACGCTTTTTGCAGATGCAAGAAGCGTCTTTTGGCTATCTCATACAGTGAAATACAGATTGTTAGTTTGTCTGTTTATTTTGGTAAATATCATTGATGGAGAAATGGAAAAAGGTATCGTAATTTCTGCGGACAGCGACTTTGGCTGTCAGATCATGCAAGTTGTAGACGACAGACCACTGGGTCATGCTGGTAGCTTCCTGCGTTTCGGGTTGACTGACCAATTCGAGCAGCGACATGGCTTCATTGGGAGTGAGGATATTTTTCTTAAATTTCATTGCAACTGCCAATACGGCAAACCGGTCATAGGCATGGCCCAAGCCGTGCATCTTGGGAGCTAAATAATGATTGGCCACATAATTGGCATCGATAACTGTCATATCATTGATGGTATATTCCAGTACGACATTTTTTCCTGCAGCGTCGCTGAGCAGAAAATGGAAGTTGGCTGTTTCCATACTGGACTGCATATCATATTGACGAAGCAGTGCGATGGCTTCGTCGACAGTAGCGGTTCTGTCCAGCATCAACCGCAGTGCTGCCGTCGTAGTGATTTTTTTCTTTCCTGTCTGTTGATGCGTAGGCTGTCCGTCCAATTTTAATACGCTGACGGCCAAGCCTTTTTCATTCATACCATCCATAATTAAATACGGCATGCCGACAGCGGCAGATAAGTCTGTCTTGTCATCATCCAGGCTGCCGATGCCGTAACCGACCCAGCCTGCGTCGGCCAGACCGATAGAGCGGTAGCCGTTTTTTGGTGTCGTCCGGATTAAGACGGCGGTCATGTCCATTTTGTAGTCAAAGTTGCGGCCGTAAATGGGTTTGCCATCCTCGGTTTTTCCGGCGAACGCACTGCATCCGGCATCTATCATTCCTTTGGAAACCGTACCGCTGCGCAATAAATCGTTTGAGATAAATGTAAACATGCCTTCCAAAGAATCAATATCTTTATCCAGCAAGTCATCCAATTTATAATCGGCTGTATAGTCCATTACGTATAAACGGCCATGGTCAATATCTTGAATAGAAGCAATTGATTCTTTTTGCTTATTGTCTGTTACATGAACAGCAGGATTTTTAGCCAACCCTAAGACTGCCGGGCAAAGCAGCAAACCAATTAACAATGCAGCACCTAATTTTTTCATGATATCCAAACCTCCTCTGTATCAGCATACTAAAAATGATAGGATAATCCGCCGTACCAGCCGGATAATTTATAAATGCCTGTTCCATCCGCATCGTTTTTTATTTTTAAATCGAGCACGCGGTATCCTGCGCTGACAGAAAACGCATCGGCAAGACGATACTGCATGCCTGTATTAAAATCATATACATGCCCCCGTTTTCCCAAAGGCAGTCCGGAAAATTCTCCGAAAAGAGACAAGTCGTTGGTTATATTGTATTTGCCTCCGATACCTATAGCGGGTGCGAACTGATTAAGCTGTTTCTTAGCAGTATATATGGATGCCAGTGAAAGAGAGGTATCAAAGCGATAATACCGCAGTCCTGCCACCCAATATGCAGATCCTTTGTCTGTCGTGTGAAACGTTTTTTTCCAGTTTAACGACACATAGTCCAGGTTTAACTTGCTGTGTGCAGGAAGCGGCGGATAGGGAGAATGTGTCAGTTTGGTGTTGCCTGATTCATATATGCGGATATAATCGATATACCAATTTTTGTGAGAAATGACATATTCCGGCGCGCTGCTGTTTTGAATCTGCAATGCATCCCGGAAGTTGTAAGACGGCAGGCCTCGAGACTCAAATTTTAGTTTTGGGGCATAGTACCGTACCTCTGCTTGCGTTTCAGAGACTGTCTGCCTGTTAGTATCTTGAGCCTGTAAAGATACTGTGCAGGAAAGTGCGATACAGAGACAACATATACATTTTTTCAGCATAGGTATCACCATCCTAAGCAGTATTTATTTTATTGTACTAAAGACCTGTAATATATAACTAGTATACGAACGTATATAAATAGAAAAAAATGGCTTGACGGGCAAATTGACGAAGACTATAATGACGGTGTAATTTTTTGGAAAGGATACGGTGTAAAAAATGCTGAAAAAAATGATGGCTGTACTATGCAGTATCGGCCTACTATTGGGCGGCGGCATGACGGTATGGGCCAATGATTCGTATGATGCGGGATACAAGCAAGGGTACGAAGATGCAGATAAGGATATGGATGCGGTCAGTGATACGCAGGATAATGATTATAAAAACGGATATAAAGATGGACAGCAGAAATGGCATGATGAACATGATAAAAGTTGGGGACAACGCTATGATGAAGCCAAGGATGCGGTACAAACAGCAGAAAATACAATAGATACGGCACAAAAATGGAAAAGCCGCTTGGATAATTGGGCTCAGGAAGATAATAATGAACAGTAAGAGTTGGTGATGTATTTGAAAATCTGCATAGTAACGCAGAGAGAAATGCAGACGAATATAGATTTTGTCAAAATTTGTAAAAAAAAGAGTTGACAGAGGCAGGCATTTGCGATATACTAATCAAGTCGTCGGGAACGGGGCACCATAAAGAGCTTCGGG
>CAVKEA010000089.1:0-3002 GCA_963655305.1 bacterium | reverse complement strand
ATCTCTCTCAAATTTTAATTTAATTTTAATCTTCACACCCCATTTTTTAATCTTATTTTAATCTTTCTATTGTATACTATAGCTATCAATCAAAAAGAGGTGGATATGTTATGAAAAACTCTCATTTAAAATCTAGGCGCCCTTCTCTGCGCACCCAACTGCTCACGCTGTACACAAATGGCCGTCTTCCCACGCTGGGAACGATTCGCTCTATCAATCAAGAATACGTCTGGAAACCAAATGAATGGGGACAGGCTGCGGAAACTGTATTGAAAACGATGCAGCAAACATCCAAAATCATTATGATACAGGAATTCGTCGTCATGCCGAATCATATTCATTTTCTCCTCTCGTATCGGCAGCATAAACCGTATATACTCAACTGGTTCGCGCGGCGCTGCAAACGAATGATGACGCCGCCTATGCTGCACGCTAAGCATACCTCTCTTCCCATTTGGGAAGGTTCTTTTCACAGCACTGAAATTCGGCACGAATACACCCTGCATGCCGTTTGTGAAAACCTGCGGGAACACCACCGCCTTTGGCAGTACGATATGCTGTGCAGAGAAGCGCATGCCGCCTTGTTAAAAGAAAAAAATGAACAAGCTAAAAATAATGGAAAGTAATATTAATTGACAAACGCGTAATAAGTCGGAATGTTTATTCGTACAAACAGACAAATTATCCTGGACCAGCAAAAAAAAGACCTTGTGGATCGTTATTCACAAGGTCTTTTAACGTCTATCATTTTGCACTAACTATTTTTCTTTAATGCAATCCAAGCAAGTATCTCTATGTTTGACAATCCATGCTGTCAATGCCGCCATATCTGATGACAGTTTACATCCCGTGTTATCTTGGGGTATATATTTTTCCCGTACTTCCGGAACAGATTCGCCCACTTTTTCGGCTCGTCCGGATGCTGTTTCTCCTAATTCATCCGCTGTAATCCACTGCTTAGGTGTTGCTAAAATATGTGGCTGCGGTTCCAGTAATGGTGGATATATAGAATAATATACAAATCCTTTCGGCGCAATCAGTTCCATAATCGTAGGTATGATATTGAGATGCGTACCGATAGTAGTATTTTTGAACAGTTCTTGTGAGATTTGCGGATGATGTATCAGCAACGGAGTACAATATAATTCTCTAAACGTATAATCCCTCGGAACCAGTTTAGTTTGATTAAGAGGGGTGTATAAAGAAGAATGGTCTCCTGTATAAATAAAAAGGCTGTCTGGATATGTCTGCTTCATTTCTTGGATAAAACGGTGCACTGCTAAATCAGCATATCTTGCGGTTCCTAACCCGGCACACCTTCCTTTATTACAACGAATATCATCGCCTGCATCTTTCAACAACTGTTCCGCATCAAATTGCAAGACGCTATTGGGAATTTTATACGGGCCGTGATTAGATGTCGTATATACAAAATGAAAGGTGGGCACATCGATTTGCTTCATGAGTTGCGCCGCTTTTTCTAAAAAGACATGGTCATACACACCAACCCAAGTTTTCGGAGCATCTGGCCCACAAAAATCAACTGCACTTTCTACTCGGTCAAATCCTTGGGATTTGCCAAAATGATTGAAATTTCCGTTGGATGCATTGCCGCCATACCAGTATATCGTCTGATACCCCAATTTTTTCATCTGCCATGCTAAAGCAGTAGGTACTGTTCCATGCCAAAATCCTTCATTTTCATTCAGCTCCAATTGTGCATCGTATATACCCGTCATCAACGAAACAATAGAAGGACGAGAAACATTGCCTGCCGGCAAAAAATTTTTCAAATATGCTGTATGTTCATCTTTTGCCAATTCTCGACTACCATCTAACGCATGAACGACAGCATACATCGGATCCATGGCCCATTGCGGCACACTTTCTCCTACTATCAGAAAAATATGAGCAGGCTTGGTAATGACGGCTCCCTTCGCCGTTCTTCGAAATGCATACAGCGGATTCGGTAAAGATTTCCAGTTCTCTTTCGCATCCTTCGGCATGAGACGAGTCACCGCTTGTTCCAATTCCGCATCACTTTTTTGCATTTCTTCTGCAATCGGTCTGCGATGGACCCACTTTAACGCAATTAAATCATCAATACACGCTTTAGCTAAAAACGCATCTTCTTTGACAAGAGACGGAATGGTATCCCATTCGGGCTTACTGCGATGATCGAATGTCCCACCATACCGAACCCAATAAAAACCTAGAATGCTTCCCACAAAAACAGCTGCATTAAATCCATACTGCACCATTGTAGAATCAAACATCGGATACGGGACAGACGGCAGCTGCTGTATAACCCAGCATGCGCCTGCCAGTACTGGAATAAAGGGAATGTATCCCAACAAAACAGCCAATCCATGGTCTTGATGAAAAAAAACATCGATTAAATTATGTTTTTCTGCATGTTTCCCCATATGTACCAAATAATTGTACGTATCATGGAAATGACGATAAAAAATAATTTTGCCCATAAAGGCCGCATACAAGACAACGCCGTAAACTGTCCCTATGCCTACTCGCATCACATCACCATGGACAACAAATATATCCCAAAACATAGCCGGCAGTGATACGATTACCAAAGGAATCAAAAATACATAGGCATTAAAATCCATACCCCACCAAAATCCAAATCGAAAACATTCAAAAACGACTCGTCCTTTCCCTTTTAAAGAGCCCGGATGATATGCCCAAATAAACGCCAAGCGAAATATAGCACAAATAATCGGAAATAAAAGAAAAAGTTTGATATCCTGCTGCATGGACATAAAAAAATGCTCAAACACAAGTGCCACTCCCTTATCTTAAGTATATACATATAATGTATTATACTGCTTGTATTTTATTTTTTGCAAGCTCCTCTCATCATATATGTTCATGTCATTTTTACAAGAAAATATATTGACACACTTTACGAACATATGTTATATTTCATATATAGTCATGCTGCGCAGCATTATCGCGTATCAGGACTCGTAAGGAACGCGTTC
>CAVKEA010000088.1:0-4257 GCA_963655305.1 bacterium | reverse complement strand
ATTTTATGCTGTAAGCGAGGCGGAAATCTTGCTTACAAATATATTATACGAGGAGAGACAGGTCATGGAAACGATGAAAAAAACAGCGTGGCAGTTTATAGATACCCATCAGGAAGAAATGCTGAACTTGTGGCGGGAGCTGGTTCAGATAGAAAGCGGCTCGCAGTATAAAGCAGGTGTAGATGCCGTCGCGCAAAAAGTAAAGTCCCAGTTGGACTGTTTAGGAGCGAAGACTCGAATCATAGAAATGCCGCATGCCGGCAACATGGTCGTTTCTTCTTGGGGAAAGGCGGATAGTGCGCCTATTTTGCTGCTTGGTCATATGGATACGGTATTTCCAAATGGCACGATACGTGAAAGACCCTTTACCATTCAAAACGGCAAAGCATACGGACCAGGCGTTTTGGATATGAAAGGCGGCCTTGTCATTGCGCTGTACGCAGTAAAAGCCCTGCAGGCTGCCGGCTACCACACCAGGCCGATTCGATTGATTTTTGCTGGCGATGAAGAAGCGGCTCATCAACAATCCAACGCCGCTGCGTGTATACAGAAAGAAGCCAAGGGAGCTGTTGCGGCATTTAATTGTGAAACCGGTTTTTTAGACAATGGACTAGTCGTGCAGCGCAAAGGCAGCGCTGTGTATATGATGAGCGTACAGGGAGTGGGAGCGCATGCCGGCAACAACCCGAAAGGCGGACGCAGCGCTGTTTTGGAAATAGCTCATAAGGTCATTGATATTCAAAACGCAACCGATTGGGAGCAAGGGACTACTTTCAACGTGGGCTTGATTCAGGGAGGCACTGTTGTCAATGCCGTACCGGATACTGCCTCGATTCAGATTGATGTACGGTATTCACAGCCGGAATATATAGAGAACATTCAGCAAACGCTGCAGCAAATTGCGGCGAAGCAGTATGTCCCGGATACGAAGACAACCTTGCAGAAGGTGGCAGGATTTGCGCCGATGAAACGAACAGCAGCGACAGAAATGCTTTTTGAAACAGTCCAAAAAACGTATGAGGAAATGAAACTGCCCAAGCCGCATGCCATGATGGTTGGCGGCGGCTCGGATTCAGCGTATATGGTATTGGCCGGCGTACCGACTGTGTGTGCTATGGGCGTCAAGGGAGCATATAATCATACTCCGCGTGAATATGCGGATACAGCGTCATTGTTTGAAAGAGCCAAAGTATTGGCGGCCTGCATTATCAATCGACAGTAATGCATCATGCATTTTTCCTCTAAAACTATCAAAAAAGACGAAAATTTGTTATAATATACATGTATGCGCTCATATATATCTATATAAGGGCGTCGTTTTTTAATTTTTATATGAGGTGAAATTGTGGACGAACAACAAGTAGATAAAATATTACCGGTCTGCCTGGAAAATGAAATGCAGACGTCGTATATTGACTATGCGATGAGCGTTATCATTACCCGTGCCTTGCCGGATGTGCGTGATGGGCTGAAACCAGTACATCGCCGTATTTTGTATGCTATGCATGAAGCAGGCATGACACCGAATAAACCGTATAAAAAGTCAGCGCGTATCGTTGGGGAAGTATTAGGTAAATATCATCCTCATGGTGACAGCTCTGTATATGATGCAACAGTCCGCCTGGCGCAGGATTTCTCCACGCGTTATCCTCTCGTCGACGGTCACGGAAACTTTGGTTCCGTCGATGGTGACTCTGCAGCAGCTATGCGTTATACCGAAGTGCGTATGGCTAAAATCACGGGAGAAATGCTGGAAGATATAGACAAAGACACCGTAGATTTTATGCCCAACTATGACGGTTCGCTGCAGGAACCTGTTGTATTGCCTTCTAAGATTCCAAACCTGCTGGTCAATGGCTCTGCCGGTATTGCTGTCGGCATGGCTACGAATATTCCGCCGCATAATCTCGGCGAAGTAATTGACGGCTGCATTTTGCTGATTGACAATCCAGAAGCAAGCTTGGATGAAATCATGACGAAAATTAAAGGGCCTGATTTTCCGACGGGCGCTAAAATTATGGGTCGTGACGGCATCCTCAAAGCGTACTCTACAGGACGTGGCAGTATTAAAATGCGCTCCTGCGCAACGATTGAACCGATGAATAAAGGGAAAAACCGTATTGTTGTTACAGAAATTCCTTATCAAGTCAATAAGGCCCGCGTCATCGAATCGATTGCAGAATTGTCGCGAAATCGTGAAATTGACGGCATTACGGCACTGCGCGATGAATCAGACCGCAAGGGCTTGCGTATTGTAGTTGAACTGCGTGCTGATGTCAATCCGGATATTGTGTTGAACAAACTCTACAAACACACGCAGCTGCAGGAAACGTTTGGTGTTATTATGCTGGCTCTCGTAGATGGCCATCCTCGCGTTTTGACATTAAAAGAAGTCCTTCATTATTATTTGGACCACCAAAAGAGCGTTATTACACGGCGCAGCAAATTTGAATTGGATAAAGCCTTAGCCCGTGCACATATTTTGGAGGGCTTACTGGTTGCGTTAGACCATATTGATGAAGTTATCAAGACAATTCGTGAATCGGCAACAGATGAAGCGGCCAAACAGTCGTTGATGAGCCGCTTTGGCCTGAGCGACAAACAGGCTACGGCTATTTTGGATATGCGTCTGCGTCGTCTGACAGGCCTGGAACGTGAAAAAATTGAACAGGAATATAAAGACCTGGAAGAACGCATTGCCTATTTGCGCAGCGTATTGGCTGATGAACATAAGGTCATGGAAATCGTAAAAACAGAACTTTTGGATGCGAAAAAGAAATTTGCTGATGAACGTCGGACACAAATTGTGGCAGATGCTTCTGATTTTGCGATTGAAGATATGATTCCCAATGAACGAATGGTTTTGACGCTGACACGACGCGGTTATGTTAAACGGATTAACGCCAACGTATATCATACGCAGAATAAAGGCGGCCGCGGCATCAAGGGCATGGGTACCAAAGATGAAGATGCAGTTAACCATCTGCTGTATACATCGGCATTGAATACGGTGCTGTTCTTTACCAATTTGGGCCGTGTATACCGCTTGAAAGCCTATGAAATTCCGGAAGCCAACAGCCGTAACTCGAAAGGAATTGCGACGATTAATATTCTGCCGCTGGCTAAAGGTGAAAAAGTAAATGCACTGATTGACCTCGATCAGGTCGATCCGACAATGAATCTTTTCATGGCAACAGAAAAAGGGTTGGTTAAGAAGACTGAACTCAGCGAATTCAAAAACGTTCGCCGCAACGGATTGATTGCTATTTCCTTGATGGAAGGCGACCATTTAGCCAAGGTTCGTTTGACTAAAGGGGATCAGCGTATTATTTTGGCAACCAAGTTAGGCATGGCTATTTGCTTTAATGAAAATGATGTACGCCCAATGGGACGAAATACGCGCGGTGTTCGCGGCATTTCTTTAGCAGATGGCGACAGCGTTATTGGTGCCGATGTTTTGGAACCAGACTGCCAGGTACTGACTGTCAGCGAAGAAGGCTTTGGCAAACGAAACAACATGGATGCGTATAAAATTCAGCTTCGCGGCGGCAAAGGGGTAAAGAACTTTAAAATTACACCGAAAACCGGCGATATTGTTGGCGTAGAAGTCGTACATGAAAACCAGGAATTAATGGTTATCACGACGAATGGCATCGTCATTCGCACAGATATTGAAAGCATTGGTATCAAGAAGGGCAGAAACACTTCTGGGGTCAAGATTCAAAAACTAGAAGGCGACGACAAAGTAGCTGCGTTGGATACGATAACGATTGAAGGCGAAGAAGAAGCTGCACAAGACAGCTTGTTTAAAAAATAAAGAACTATAAGAATCAGAAGGAAGAGGAGGACCGTTGGCTTTCTCTTCCTTTTTTTGTGTACACAGGCTATGTGCCATACTATAAATGCATTCATGGAAAAGTAACAGAAGATCACGCTGCGGAATTGCGATGCTTTTTTGTAAAGAAAGCCCATCGTTAAACGATTGTTTTACTTTTGCAATATTTTTTACAAATAAATAACTTGACATTTTACGCGCGTTGCGATATACTAAGCAAGTCGTCAGGAAATGAAGCAGTGATGCGGCAAGTGAAATGCTGCAGTTGCTTTGTAAATGACGAAGCATTCCGATAAAAAAGAATGCAAAAAAGTTCTTGACAAACTAAAATGAGTTTGTTAGAATGTATAAGCCGTTGCGAAACGGCGATGACCTTTGAAAACTGAACAATGTAAGAATCGAATGAACGCCAAGTGCGAGGT
>CAVKEA010000087.1:0-4284 GCA_963655305.1 bacterium | reverse complement strand
CTGAATTTCTTCTTCAAATCTTTGTTTTAAGGACTTGACATATTACCAGATAGCTGTTCTGCAATATATCATATATAGGCAGTGTATCATAAAATGGAAAGAGAAAATATACAAAAAATTGCTTTTTATACAAATAAGGCTGGTGTATGTAGAAAACTCATTCATACACCAGCCTTTTGCCAGTTATTTTTTTAATGATTTTAAATTTTCTAACCGATTCAGCACTTCATTGAGCATGTCTTCGCTTTTGGCAAAATGCAGCCGAATGAGGTTGTTGACTGGTTCACGGAAGAATGAAGAGCCAGGAACGGCGGCAACGCCGATTTTACGGGTCATTTCTTCACAAAATGCTGTGTCGTCATCCCAACCGAATTCCGAAATATCGACCAGTACATAATATGCGCCCTGCGGTTTCGTGTGACGAATCCCAAGACGAGTCAAGCCGTCACAGAAAAGATTGCGTTTTTTAGTGTACAGTTCCTGCAAGTCGTCATAGTAGGACTGTGGAAATTTGAGCCCAACGACGGCAGCTTCCTGCAGCGGACTGGCTGCACCGACTGTCAAGAAATCATGTACTTTTTTGGCACAGTCGATGATGTTGGGCGGTGCCAGGACATAGCCAAGCCGCCAGCCCGTAATCGAATAGGTTTTGGAAAGGGAATTGCAGCTGACTGTTCGTTCAAACATACCAGGCAGTGTGGAAAAATATGTATGTACGTTTGGTTTATAGAGAATATATTCATATACTTCATCGGTAATGACATACGTGTCATATTTTTTGGCTAGTGTGGCAATAAATTCCAATTCACTGCGCGTAAATACTTTGCCGCACGGATTGGATGGATTGCAAATAATAATTGCTTTTGGATTTTGCTTGAAGGCATCTTCCAACACTGCCGGGTCAAAGTTAAATTCCGGCGGTACTAACGGTACGTAAATAGGTTCGGCACCGGAAAGAATGGCATCGGCACTGTAGTTTTCATAGAACGGCGAGAAGACAATTACTTTTTCGCCGGGATTGACGATGGCCATGACCGAAGCCATCATTGCTTCCGTACTGCCGCAGGTAACGACGATGTTTTCATTGGGGTTAATCGGCATACCCAACTGGTGTGTGCGGTTTTCTGCAATTGCCTGTCGCAGATTTTCAGCTCCCCAAGTGACAGAATACTGATGAGGACCTTCGTACGCAACCTGAGCCAATCGGTCTAAAATTGGTTTGGGCGGATCGAAGTCAGGAAACCCCTGGGATAAATTAATAGCACCGCATTCATCGGAGATACGGGTCATATGACGGATGACAGATTCCGTAAAAAGCGGCATTTTTCTGGATAATTCTTTCATAAAGAAAGTCCCCCTTACTCATTCGTGCGATAAAAAATAGTGAACATACTTATCCTACGCATTCCAAATACTATTGTCAATGGGTAATGCTATTAATTAGCAACGATTAATAATGATTTGAAACGAACGAAAAGAATTGACGGTCCGTTTATACCATTCTATAATGGAAACTAAATTATAGGTATAATGCCACAAGGGGGACATGATAATGGATATTAAAAAATATGTAGAAGCAGAAGTGCCTAATTTGATTGCAATGCGTCGTCATTTCCATGAATACCCAGAAGGTTCACAACAAGAATTTAAGACGATGGATTATATAGAAGAAAAGCTAAAAGGCATGGGCCTTTCCAGTGTCCGTGTGCCGCGCGGCGGGATTTTAGCAACGATTGACAGCGGCAAACCTGGCTATACGATGCTTATGCGTGCCGATATTGATGCGCTGCCTGTGCCGGAAGATACTGTCAATTTGTCCAAGCCGAAAGTCGTCGTTTCTAAAAACGAAGGATACAGCCATGCCTGCGGTCATGACGGCCATATATCCATGCTGCTCACAGAAGCCAAGATTTTGGCAGAACATACTGATGAATGGGAAGGCAAAGTAATTCTCATGTTTGAACAGGCCGAAGAATTTGGCGAACGCGGCGGCAAACATTTACTGCAGTATATCTATACGCAGGGGATTCATGTGGATACTTGTTATGCTACGCATGTCCGCTGGGATATCCCGGTTGGGAAAATGGCTGTACTGGATGACGGCGTGATGTCCGGTGCCTTTTTCTTCCGCGTCAAATTAAACGGTAAAGGCGGCCATGGTTCGCGTCCGGATTTGTCTATCAATCCGATTGACGCCTTTATTGCCTTTGGTGCAGCTCTGCAGTCTCTGCGCATGCGTGCTGTATCTCCGGATAACTGCCTGACCTATTCCTTTGGCTCACTGCATGCCGGGCAGGAACCGAATATTATTCCGCCGTCCTTAACATTTGCAGGTTCGTGCCGTTTCTTTGACAACAACGACGGCGAATTTTTCAGTGAAAAATTCCATCAGATATTGGATAACATCTGCGAAGAATATGGCGTTTCCGCAGAAATGCAGGAAGAACAGTTCCTGCCGGTTACGATGAATAACAGAACGTGTGCAGCTCTGGCTAGAAATACGATTACGACGGCTTTGGGGAAAGATGCGCTGTATCCGACAGTCCATTGGATGGCTTCAGAAACATTTGGCGCTGCGCTGGCCATGTATCCCGGTATTTTAGCGTTCACCGGCATCAATGACCCGGAAGTCGGCAGTGGTGCCAACCATCACAATGCTAAATTTGATATTGGTGAAAAGGGATTGATTACAGGCGTAGAAAGTGCATTGGCCTATGTGCTGGCAGTCTTAAAAGAAAAACCGGATTTTTCCGATTTTAAAGCGGCCGATTTAGATGAATTGATTAAACGATTATAATATAATACATTAAATAGTAGAGAGATATCCCATTATATATATCGTATAAGGATGCAACAGCAGTTGGCAGGAGAAGCTGACTGCTGTTATTTTTTGCATGCCCGTAAACATGGTAATAAAAAACTGCCACACCTAAAACAGATGTGGCAGCATGATAAAACAGATGACCGCGAAGACAAGCGTTGTTTTTTTGCAATAGCTTCGTCGATCATTTTTGAAGGAATGCATTAATGACCGGCAGCCGGTGCAGGCTGCATTTCTTTTTGAGCAGCAGCGTGCTGTTTGGCTTCATAGGCATCCATATGACGGGCAAAAACGCCTGCGAGCAAAGAGCCGGTGATTTGATGGATAGCAGCGCCTACAGCAGCCGGAATGGCAACAGCCGGAGCGAAGTATACAGAAGCAATGGACAATGCCAAGGCATCGTTTTGCATGCCGACTTCCAGTGTAACGGAATGCTGCTGTTTTTTGCCCATGCCCAGCTTGCCTGTAGCAAAATATCCCAGCGCAAATCCGAAAAGATTGTGGGCCAAAACGAGGAGAACCATGAAGACGCCAAGGGAAACGATTTTGGCACCGTTGACGGCAACTACGCCGCCGAGAATAGAAAGAACGGCAAAAGCAGATACTAAAACGAGAACTTTCTGCATCTGAGCTAAATAGGTTTCACCGATCAGGCGATGTACCAACAACCCTAAAAATAACGGAACTAAGATAACTTTCATAACGGTCATGGCCATCGCCAAGAAGGAAACCGTGACCCATTGGCCAGCCAATGCCCAAACTAGGAACGGCATCATGATCGGGGCAAGCAGTGTGGAAACCGTCGTGATGGAAACAGATAAAGGCACATCTGCTTTCGCCAAAAAGCCCATGACGTTGGAAGCTGTGCCGCTGGGGCAGGAACCTAATAAAACCATGCCGACAGCGAGTTCCGGCGACAAACCAAATCCCAATACCAAGGCGTAGGCGACGATAGGCATAATGGTATAGTGACATACAGTGCCGATGAGGACTTCTTTCGGACGCTGCAGGACAAGACGAAAATCTGACGCATGCAGAGTCATGCCCATGCCGAACATGACGACGCCGAGAAGGGGAACCGTATTTTTAACAGACCAGGTAAACGCTGTGGGCATACAGTAGCCTGCAACGATGTCGAGCAGTACAAGCCAAGTTAGATTTTTTCCGACAAACGCACTTAGTTTCGATACAAAATTCATCATAATAGAAAAACCTCCAGTAACATAATAGTAAAAACAAGATACCAAATAACAAACGTCTTGATTCTGGAGTAATAAAAAAAAGGGGCTGTCGCACATAATTGTGCGATGGCCTCTTTTTTGTATGCAAAAATATCATAATAAAACAAAATCCCGGACTATAAACAGCCCGGGATTGCGCGTAAAATAGAGTTATGACTACACTAAATACGCACGTCAATTATACAACATGGGAAGCTCCTTATCAACTCTCACTTCCTTTAA
>CAVKEA010000086.1:0-4320 GCA_963655305.1 bacterium | reverse complement strand
CGTAGCCTGCGCCCAAGGTGAAGCTGCGGATGCCGTCGAGGTATCTGTCCGGCAGGGCTTCTGTGCCGTTGCCGCCAAAGAAGGCGCCGTGCTGGAAGTATTTGTAGTCCGCAAAAGCATTCCAGCTCCCCGGCCGATCTGTATCAGCATGGCCGATGTCCGCACGGAGTACCCAGAAGGTCGGGTTTCCATCATTGACATGATTAATATTCGTTACATTGTGGCTATTATCATATGTATACACACTACGACGATGCAAGTAACGTCCCATATCAGAACGGTTTACACCCCAGTCAAAAGAAATCCGGGAAGAACCAAGTTTCCATGTAGCCCCAAGACCAAAGACATTCGCAACGTCCATATCGGTATCGTCTACGGTATAATCACCACTAGTAGACCGAAGATACCAAGCTGAAAGGCCAAAATCATTGCCCAATTTATGGCGTAACTGAATAAATCCAGCCCGTTTAATAGAAGGCACATAATCCTGTGTAATAATTGTACCAGTTGTCAACATAGATTCAGGCACATTGGGTAAAGAAACATCGGCTCCACTCGTGGGGCTGTATTTCCCTAATCCTAAAAGAGCACCGGCAAAGTTGGCTATAATGCCTCTGCCATATAAATTTATATCTCCTGTAGTATTGGTTTGGGTCCACTGACTGCCTATGAAATTAACATACATCGCATTAATTTGCTGTTCACGAGTTAATTCGTTGCCATTGCTGTCTACAAATTGGATAGTTTCGCCATGCTTCGCATAATTTTGGGTTACAGCATCGCAAAGTTGTCCCATAAAGTTTTTAATATTATCAGCTCCATGTACCGGATCTAACGCTGCTTCCCAAGTCAAACTGTCAATTTTATAGCCTTTTTGCTGTAATGTCCGAATTTTATTCTGCGTAACAGTGAGGCCTATCCCACTCACGCTTTCATTATTTGCTAACTGTTTGGCATCTGAATTAAGTGAATACAAATCATAATCATCTGCTGTATATGGGGACTGTTTTTTAAACAGAGCATTATTAGCAATCCATTCATCAGTACGATTATGGTAGCGGTCTATATATTTACCCGATGAATCTACCTTAGATAAATCTAAAATAGTACCATCAGCTTTTTTTATTTTCATATCCGGACGTTTATACCGTGCCATAATAGAGCTTTCAAGACCTACAATAGAGCTGCTTGATATCAAATTCAAATCCACACTATTTTTATCATTAGGTAAGAAAGTTTCATTATACCAATCTCGACCTGTACCAAAATTAACAGTTTCTCCCAATACACCTGCATTTTTCAAAATGCCATTCAATTCTTGAATTACTTCTAATTTTTTAGTTGCAAATTCAACATCGCTCAAGTTTGGATCGCGAACCCATTCTTTAGTGCCATCAGACTTTGTTTGTTCAATCATACCTGCATGATTAAACTTATTTTGATAATCTATTTGTTTATTTTGCCAATCATCTGCACCTGCTGGATATACTGTCCCAGTCGTTCCTAATAATTGGTCCAATGTCGGGGCCGTCATAAAAGTACCAAATTCTGCATGGGTATAAGGGGAATCCGTAATGCCCGTACTCTTGCTGAAATCCCCATAGCCGATGCGAACCTGCGTCTTGTCACCTGTCCATGTCGCACGGACGCCGTCGTATTCTTTGCCAAACCAGTAGCCTGTCGCACCCATCTTTTCAGTCAGGCGGCCAATAGTGAAGTCCCATTTATTGGCTTTTTGATTGAGTTCTGCTCGTTCGAGCCGCGTGTCATGGAGACCGCGTTTATCGGCTTTGCTGTATTTGGTGTCCACCGTATTGCCTGAAGAGCCTTCGACGAGTAAATTCGTGTTGTCGCCAAGCTGGGCATCGACACCGAGGCGCAAGCGCTGTTCCAAACCATGACCTGGCTCATCTTTAAAGTTATGATTGGCTCCTTCATCGGCAGAACCTGTTGATGTTTTTCGCATGCCTGTTGTTTCTGTTCCCTGAAACATATTGGAACGAACCCGATAATCGCCAATGAGCTTGACATCGCCTTGTTTGCGCGCTGCATCCTTATCAGACGGACGTGTCAGGAACCAATCCCCTTGGTTCATAATGACCGTGCCGTTGTCAGCTGTCGTATCGACTGCGCTGGGTTCTGCCGTTCCCTGTGCGTTGGCTGCGGCCTTCTTCGCCGCTTTTTCTGCCGCCGCTTTGGCATCATAGCCAAACTTGATATTGGCACCGATACGGTACGTTCTGTCGGCATACGCTCTGTCATCGTCACGATAATTAAAGAGGTTATCCACACCAATGTATACTGTCGCATCGGGATTAACTTGTTTTTCTACCATGAAATTCCAAATGCCAAAGGTCTTTTTCTGATAATCTACCGCCTTTTTGTTCCAGTTTCCAAAAGAATCTCGATCTGCTGAGGTATAAACCGTTTTAACAGAATTACTATCCAGCATATGAATATAGTAATCTCCCCAAAGAGCCGCTTTCCAGCCGTGTTTCTTATCTTCGTAATTGAAGCTGATGTCTATTTTATGCTGCGGCCGGTCCAGCAGTGTCCGCGGCATATCCGGGTCGCTCTTGTTGATAGCGTGGAGCCAAGCATATCCCAGTTTTGCCGACCATTTGTCATTAAACCGCTGCTGTACTTCGGCTTCAAAGCCCGTAATTTCCGCTTTGCCGATATTTTTAAAGCTGTAAATACGGTCAGCACTAATCGCACTATTACCATTAAATGCAAAATCAATCAACTGCCCCGTAAAATACTGGGTCATGTAATCATTGATGACATTATGGAAGACCGAAGCTTTGGCATAGGTCTTGTTGTTTTCCCCTTCGAGAGAAATATCGAAATTGACGGATTTTTCCGGTTTCAAATTGGGGTTGCCAATCCAGTACCAGCCATATTGACTGCCACCAGCACTGCCGTACATTTCCCAGTTGTAATAGAGTTCGCCCATGCCCGGTTCGGCATAGCCTGTGCCGGCATTGATTTTCAAGCGGCGGTGGGCATTGCCGTTGAGGTTATGTGTCATCCCCAAATTAGCTGTCGCATGAGTACCAAACAAATCACTATGGTCTATACGAAGAATCGGAGTAATGATAGTGTCATCGTTGACCTGCCACGTGTCCTGAATAAAGGCATGGCGTTTTTGCAGCCGCGCTTCGCCACCGCTAACTTGATTTTCTCTGTCTTCAAAATCTTTTCCGTAATATTTCCCATTATACTGGAAATTTTTATAATAATAGGGCTTGCCCTGTTTTTCATTCATTAAATTCATATAGTATAACGGCAACATCAAGGCTCCGGGTCCATTGGGATTTTGAGCTTCTAGTTCTTTCCCAAAAGCAATATATGCTTTTTGTGCATCTGTATACTCACTTTCATTCCATGGAACCGGATTAAATGTTTCTTTAAATAAGTTATACGCTGCTTTTACATCGTCATACGACAACGTATACGTCTTACCATTGCCAATATCAAATGTCATGGAGTTCCCATTATTATATTCTGTTTCTCTGTCCCATTTTATACCCGTTTCATCTTCTTTAAACAACCAGTTATGTACAGAAGAGGCCGGTGTTCCGGCTGTCCCTTTATTATTATACACATACAAGTTTTTATCATAATCCCACGGATTGATAGATTTTACCCATTTCTTAGGTGCATTTTTTAATCTTGTACCTTCTGCCCGTTCATCTGTATAACCAACGCCGTAAGTTAATAAATGCTTATCATTGACTTGGGTATTCATCGTAGCATTTACGTCCAGCTGTTTATGTTCCAACCAATCAACAGCTTCCAAATAATTTTTACCGGAATAATTATCAAACCCTTTGCCATAATGTGTCGTCGATGTAACATTATTTTCTTTCATTTTGCCATAATTGACATCAATTTTCCAATCATGTTTGTCGTTTTTTCCCGTATATGTCAATGCGTACGTATCACGATTCATATTTCGTTTAAAAATTTGCATAGGTTCGATAATAGAATCAAAAGAAGTCGGATCCGTAGTTTTATTACGTCGCTGCAAATCCTCTTTCTCATTCATAACACGGAATGTCAACTTATTATTGTCATTAAATTCGACTTCACCAGTTGCTCCAATTGTTTTGGTATCACCATAATATCGCAAGGATGGTTTAAAGTTTGTAAAGAAAGGATTATTATCGCCATTCGAACCATACGCCCGTTCACTCGAATATACCGGCATGATTTCCCGTTTGCTGCCAAAGATGCTGAATTTGGCATTGCCTACTTTGCCTGTATCGGCACGCATGTAGAAGTTCGTCGGCCACGTGTTTTTGTTTTCGTCCGTGC
>CAVKEA010000085.1:0-4423 GCA_963655305.1 bacterium | reverse complement strand
TTCCACAATTCATAGAGCAGAATTACCAGTTGCGAAATCAACAGCAGAAGTATAATTTAAAAAGTGAAAATCAAAAGAACAATAAACTAGGAGAATTTTTCATTTTAATTATATCAATATCCTTTTGGATAGGGCTGTTTTTTATGGTCTTGGGATTGTTATAATGATGTTTTAATGATACAATCCTTGTAAAGAAAGGATTGTATCATTAATTTTAGGTGCAATGTAATTTTTATAAAGGGTGTGGGATGATGCCTGTAATTAGTATGTTTTTTGGTATTCGTATTACTATCTATTATAATGACCATAATCCACCGCATATTCATGCTGAATATGCAGGACATAAAGCATTAATCGATATACAAAATTCATGTGTTATTCAAGGTTTTTTACCAAGTAGACAGTTAAAAATTGTTTTAGCATGGTGTGTCATATATCAAGACGAACTTATGCAAAATTGGGAATTAGTTAAAGATGGGAAAGAACCTGAACCAGTACCGCCTATGAGAAAGGGATGATTCGTATGGATTTTATTCCGGAAGTTTTACAAGTTGTTCCTGGTAACGGCTACCAGTTATTCGTGTACTTTAATGACGGAACTGTACATACGTATGATGCATTTCCGCTAATTCAAAAAGGTGGAGTGTTTAAAAAAATAGAGGATTTGAATGTTTTTCGTAAATGCTTAACCGTATTGAATGGGACTGTTGCATGGGATTTAAACGGAAACCATGATGCGACGAAATGCATTGACATTGACCCATTTGACGTATATAATTCGCCAGTAGTTAAAGACCCATTAGAAAAAGAATATTTAGCATAAAACAAAAAACGCTATCGAGTGAATTGATAGCGTTCTTTTTTATTTGCATAATAATTTTATGATACAGATAAAAAGGCCTAATAAACCGTACTAAGACTACTTATTTTAACTGTTCACAATCGTTGCGGTCGGAACAATGATTGTGCGATTGCATTTAGAACAAAACCATTCTTGACTGCCGTTTTCCGTCTTTTTCAGAGATAACTCTGTATTACATTCCGGACAGTAATATTTTCCGTCTTTAACTAATACAGGGTTTTCAATCGTTATTGCTTTTTCCCAGCATTCACTGCATACGGCATCCATAGAACAACAAGCTGACAGGCCGATGTAAGATGGGCAGCACCGCGCTGATGCAAGTAAATCCCAGATTTCCGGCATATCTTTTTTTATCTGCTGTAAATGCCGTTTTCTAGTTAAAATTTCATCTTGTGATAGATCCATTTTTATGCTCCTTTCCAGTGCTTATTAAGCATTATTAAGCACTATTAAAATTGATTAAGTCTGAATTTAATGGTGTAAAAGCAAAAATAAAAGAGCGGTTTGTATCGCAGCTATAGCGGCAAATATATAATATGACGGCTTTTGATTATCAGGCAAAAGCTCGCGTTCTATGACGCGGCTGACACGTTCCAGCAATTTCTGATATTGCGCAGCGTGTTTTTTTACCATACTTGTATATTTTTTTTCTGCCGCTGCCGGCATGGCGTTCATTATTTCAGAATAAATTTTATTTGTATTTTCGAGATGATGATATGTTTGGCTTATCTCTTCACAGTGTTTTTTTAAAACATCAGGCTGCAGTGACGACAAGGAAGCAGTTAATTGATCGATTTTTGCATTGGATATATTCAGCTGTGCAGATATAGAAGTAAGCTGAGTTGTAGTCTGTGTGAATCTATCCAGAGCGGCATTTAACTGCGTGATAGATTCGCATAATTTTTGTATTTCAGCATTAGGTGACAGCACGTTTTCTTGATTGTGTAAATCTTGTCCTGCGCTGTCTTGTTCATCGTTTTTTGCATCCGTATTGTCGGAAGCGAAATTACTGCCAGTTTCTCTGCTGTCATATTCATTGTCGATATTGCTGGCACTTTCAGTATCTTTAGAATCATCGGTATCGTTGGCATCGTCAGCATCTTCATGAGTGTCGTTGTCAGCAGTATCCTGATTGTCCGGATTATTGGTATCTGTATTGCTCGTGTTACTGTCATCTTCGTTGCTTTCATTTTCGTGCAGCGACTCATAGCCGCTTACAAAATCTTTCATAGACTCTTCATCATTCATTGTGCATCCCTCCTTATTTCTCATTCAATGCAGGAAGTTTTAATAATGTCCATTCGTGCTTAATAATACTTAATAATACTTATTAAGTATTATTAAATCTTCCTGTGTTTTTTTTATTCCTTCTTCTTTTTCTTTTTAGGGGTAAAGTCCGGCTGGCCTTTTTTATCGTTGTATGTAGCACCACATTGACGGCATTTCCAGAAGTCGCCGAATTTTCCGCTCAATTTGCTTAGTGGTGCTTTATCTGCAGGGCAAAAAGCCATGACCGGCGTATTATTACAGTCTTCGTAAAACACAGTTTTTTTAGTGACAGGGGATACGCATTCTTTATTGCTGCAGCACCAGAAATGCTTTTTTGTTTTGGGCGAGTACAGCTGAATGAGGTGCCCTGTTTTACAGTACGGGCAGGGTATTAATTTTTTGCCAGGTGGGGGAGGAAAATCTACAGATTCAGCGCGCTTGATATTTTTATTCATCATATCAATCACGGCATCAAGATATTCTTTGCGCTTTGTTTCCGGGTCAGCGGCATCTGCAATTTTAGCCAGCTCATATTCCATAACAGCGGTGGTATCCGGATACGTCATGCTGGGATCGACGATATCGATTAAAGTGCAGCCTAGGTCGGTCGGTACCAGTTCTTTTCCTTTTTTAGTGATATACGGCTGCACTTTATGGCCTCTGCTGTTTGATGATTCAAGATCATCAATAATATTATTTCTGGTTGCAGGCGTGCCGATACCTTTTATTTCTTTTAGTTTGTCACGATTCGGGTTATCCGGAGAAACGTGACGCCAGATATTTGTCATCGCTGCCAGCAAAGTGCCTTCCGTAAAACGCTTCGGCGGTGTTGTCTTTTTCTTTTGTATTTCATATGCTGCTTTTTCCAGCACGTCGCCTTTGGCCATGGTTGGCAGCACGGCATTGTCTTCGGATTCTTTATCTTTTCGTTCGTGCAGAATTTGCATGAAGCTCACAACTGTCGGAATCGTACCAGAGCCTTTAAATGTGCAGTCTGCAGCTTTAATTGTAAAATTTATTTTATTAAATTCATGCGGCGGATAAAACTGCACACAGTAATATTCTGCAATGAGCTGATAGATATTGGCTTCCATTTCGCTTAAATCTTTGGGTTCTACACCCGTTGGAATGATAGCGTGATGGGCTGTTACTTTACTGTCATTAAAAGCCTTGGATGTAAGACTTGGATTTGCCGTAACAGCTGCCGGCAGTCCGTAATTGCGCAGCATGGTGAGTATGCGTGTCGCATCTTCATGCTGGGATATCGGGATATAATTGCAGTCACTGCGCGGATACGTAGTGTATTTTTTTTCATACAAGCTCTGGCATGTCTTTAACACGTCGCTGGGGCTGTAGCCAAGTTTTCTATTAGCCAACACCTGTAGGGAGTCAAGAGAGTGGGGCAAGGGAGGCTGCTTTTTACCGTGTTTGATTTCTATTGAATCGACAACAGCTTTTGCACCGGTTACTTTTTCTTTTATTGCTTTCAAGACATTTTCGTCAAGAATACGGCCTTCTTCGTCAGTAGGAACGGAGTCGTCGGGAACATATGAAGCTTTAAACGGTATGCTGTCGTTTGTATATGTCGCGGTCAGTACAAAAAAATCTTTACTGTGAAAATTTTTGATTTCTCTTTCACGGCGCACGACGAGCGCCAATGTCGGGATTTTAACGCGACCGATGCGCATTGTTTCAGTGTAGTTATATCTCTGTGCATGGACAGAATACGCACGCGTCAAATTCATGCCAATCAGCCAATCTGCTTCGCTTCTGGCAAGGCCAGATTGATATAGTGCTTCATACTTGCTGTTATCTTCTATACTGTCAAATGCGCGCTTCATAGATATATCGTCTTTAGCGTTGATTAAAAGACGCTTGACGCTGCCGGTATAGCCGCAGTATTCAAGAACTTCTTGGACAAGCAGCTGTCCTTCCCGGTCGGGGTCACCGGCATGAATAACGACATCCGCTGTTTTCAGCTTTTGCTGGATTGTTTTTAAAAGCGATTCCGCACTTTTTAATGGCTGCATAATCCACTTTGCCGGAATACAGGGGTAATTTTTCCACTTCGCGTATTCCGAGGAATAGGCTTCCGGGTCAGCTTGATGCAAAATATGCCCTGCGCACCATGCTACGGTGGTATCACCGCGAGTGATACAGTTTTGTTCTTTTTTGTAATCGCCATTTGGCCATAGAAAGACTGCTATGGCCCGGCCGATATCTGGTTTTTCTGCAATATACAATGTTTTTGTCATATAGACACTTCCTTTTTGATTTGTATTATGATATTAT
>CAVKEA010000084.1:0-5195 GCA_963655305.1 bacterium | reverse complement strand
AGCGAGTTTCGCCCATTTAGCAATGACGGACATTCTCAAAGGAATGGGAGTTTCGGGCGGCCGCCTTTTTCTTGATTCGTTCTTTTTCGGCGGCACGAAAAAGAATGAATATTCGAGGGTGTTGGGAACCGTCCCGACATTCTGACTGCGCAGAAAGAAAAAGTATATAAGCATATGTAAACGGCACGTTTACAGAATGATATGAGAGTGGGAGAGATACATCTCGGTATTATGACCACACGGAAAGAAAAAAGTATATACGCCAATGTAACGGCACGTTTGCTAGAAAAAAAGAGGGGGCAAGGAGCCGTCCCGGCATTTTTTTGTTAGGCATTTTGTAACATGCCGCCTGCATAATAAACAAGTAAAATGAATATATCATAAACGAAAAGCGACGCGATTTATCCATAAAATATGCCGTTTTCTGCAGAAAAATAACGAGAAAAGAAAACACAAAAACGCATATAATTTTAAAAATTTTGACAAAGTGTCAAAATTTGTGTATAATAACCACAAGGCTGTGGTACGAAAGTAGGTACAGCCGAATTTTAGAGAAGTAAAAGCAAATGACGCAAGGCAGTAAAAGAGAGGAAACTAGGACAACTCGCCAATGAACCCTTGTGAAATGACCTTTGGCTTCTCGCCTGTAACGAAGCAAGACCAAACAAATTCTAAGTATTTTACGAAGAGAGGTAATTTCACAATGAAATCAAAAGTATTAGCAGCATTAGTTGCAACTATGGCTGTAGGTGCTACATGTGCATTCGCAGCAAATCCGTTCGTTGATGTACCGTCCGACAGCTGGGCATACAAATCCGTTGTAGAACTCGCTGACGCTGGTATTATCCAGGGCGTTGACGGCCAGTACTTCCAGGGCGAACGCAACATCACTCGTTATGAAGCAGCTGAAATGGTAGCAAAAGCTATGGCTCACATGGACAAAGCTTCTGTTGAACAGCGCGCACTCATCAACAAATTGGCTGATGAATATGCTGACGAACTCAACAACCTCGGCGTTCGCGTATCCAACCTCGAAAACAAAGTTGGTAACGTAAAACTCACAGGTGATGCTCGTCTCCGTTATCGTTATATGAGTGATGCGAATACTAATTTTGATGGCGTAAAAAAATCTGGCAAAGATAATGATTCCTCTTGGGATTATCGTGTACGTATTCGTGCAACAGCTAATGTTAATGACAAAACAACAGTTAACTATGGTTTGAGCACAAACAATCATAATTTTAGTGATAACAGTGCAGCATCTTCTGGTGATAATGATGTTTACACTGATATTGCTAATGTCAGCACCAACTTTGGTTCTAACTTCAATGCAACAGTAGGTCGTTATCAGTATGTATTAGGCAATGCGTATGGCTTTAACTATGGTGACACCTTCGATGGCGCACAGTTGAAATACAACAACGGTAAGTTTGCTGCAACTGCTGGTTATGGTAAATTTAAAGAAGGCAGTGCTGCATACACATTTAAGGATGCTAATGGTAATACTATAAAAGATCAATATGGTAATGTTATAAAAGTGCCGTATGCTGCAGGTTGGGCTGATGATGGGCTTCTTGGTGTTAAAACCGGCTATGGCGAATTAGAAGGTTTCTTCGGTAATGGTTCTGCAGCTGGTGTATATTATAGCTCCTTTAATGGCAAAGAAGATTTCAATGCAAAAGATCTCTGGGGGGCTTATGTATCCTATAACTTTGGCCAGAAATGGAATGCATTGGCTAACTATGAAAGAGTAAGCCTTAAAACTGATATTCCACAATTAGGCATTGATGACAAAGCAAATGTTTGGATTGGTAAATTGACTTATGGCAAAGCTTCCATGGCAGCTCCGAAATCTTGGGATGCATGGGTTGAATACCTCAATGCAGATCAGGGTTCTTATCTCGGCGGTTCTACCAACTCCTGGAGATTTGGTCAGATGGATAACCTGAAATCTTGGGGTGTCGGCGTAGATTACACCTTCGCTAAAAATGCTCAGTTCCAGGTAATGCAGTCATTCGCATCCAGCGTTAAGAACGATAACGGCGATTTTGGTGATGTTGACGAACAGACACGTGCTCAGTTCGTATTCGCATTCTAATCTCTCCCGATTCCGGGCAGCTTAGAATCAAACATACAACAAAAGGTCACTCAGTAATGGGTGGCCTTTTTTGCTGTATATAAAACATTATATAAATGTTGAAATATAGTATGATACCTTTAGTATGGTTATTATTTCAGATTATGAACTGTATTTTCTTAAAACCCAGTTTTACTTCTAGTATCGTATTAAAGTATTTCCTACTTTATCTTAAATAAATAAAAATATACATAAAAGGTGTTTTTATATATTTACTGATATACACATAAGGTGTATAATATAAATAATAGAAAGGAGATAAGACATGAAAAGGTCGGAGCTGTTAAAGATACTCAAGAAAAATGGTTGCAAGTTAATGGGACATGGAGGTAATCATGATATATATTACAGCCCGATAACAGGCAAACAGTTTCCCGTTTGGCGGCATAATAAAGATATCCCGTCGGGAACGGTTAAAGCAATTTTTAAACAAGCTGGTATTCAATAAGACCAAAGAATAGTTTCTTTGTTTGATTTAATATAAAAGGAGGACGTTATGAGTAAATACGTTTTTCCTGCTGTCTTTCAGTGGGATCCCAAAGAGAATGTATACTATGTAAACTTTCCTGATATGGATGGATGTTTTACAGATGGCACAACACTGGCCGAAGCGATGGAAAATGCAGAAGATGTATTGAACCTAATGATTTGGAGTATGGAACATGAAAAACAAGTGATTCCGACACCGACGCCACTCCAACAGGTCCCAGTTCCGGAACATGGATTTGTTAATTTAGTTGTTGCGGATACTGTAGCTTATCAAGAAGTTATAGAGCGGGAAAATAACCCAATTAAATATGCTCGTAAAAAAGCAGGCCTTAATGTAAAAGGATTAGCAACCCTTTTGGGTGCTCCTTATCGTACAGTTCAGGAATGGAATGTTGGCAATCGTATGCCACCGGCATGGGTACAACGTCTTATTATTGAAAAAATAGAAGCAAATATGTAACAGAAGACTGATTCTTTAATTGAGGGTAGCCGGGAGCTATGACACTAGTACTTTCACAAGATGCGTTGACGATAGTTTACATGTATGCCAAATGCAATGTTTGTGGTTTCGTTATATGTACTATTTTATCGAATTTACACAAGAAAAGGAGGCTGTCGTACGAAGCGACAAGCCTCCTTTTGCTTACAGCTTTTAGGTGATAGTTTGTCGTTGTATTGTTATAAAATGAAAGTATTTTCTTTAAACCTCTTCATGCCAAGTTAAAACTTTTGAAAAAAACAGTGTGGTGCATGATGACGAAAAACTTTGTATGATAACGCTATTTGCAAATCGTTTTAGTTGCAGTACCGGTAAAATTGCTGAAACGATCCACTTCAAACGACAAACTACAAACTAGTAGAAAAAAGTTTTTAGTTTTTTGTTTGAAAAAAATGAATAGAGTAATGCTGCAAACTATGCATTGAAAACTGCAAACTAAAAGGGCTGCCGCTTTTTGCGTCAGCCCTTTGCATGGTGCGAGTGAAGGGACTTGAACCCTTACGTCGTAAGACGCTAGATCCTAAGTCTAGTGCGTCTGCCATTCCGCCACACTCGCATGTAACACGTAGCTAGTATAGCATATACGCATGCACTTTTCAAGGTTGTGTTTTTTTTCACAAAATGCGTGAGATACTATTGGCAAGATGGGGGAAGTATGCTATACTACGCATGATATTATTTTGGCGATTACAATAGTGTATCTGGTCTGCATCGAGAAGAGTGAAACCGTGATAGTAATCCCATGTGAATAATATACAGGTTGTTGCGACTTGCATCTTGTAGGTAAGAGCGAGAACGGAGGTAGTATGATGCAAAAAGAAATGAATGTAAAGGCGCAGGTACGGGCGCCGCGGCGGGCGTTGTTTACGACGCGGGAATTGACGATTATCGGCATGCTTTCAGGCATTACCATGCTCTTGGGCTTGACGGGATATGGCTTTATTCCCTTGCCGATGATGAAAGCGACGATTCTTCATGTACCGGTTATTATTGGTGCGTTGGTTGCCGGACCGCGTGTCGGCGCGATGGTCGGTTTTATTTTTGGCTGTTTTAGTATTTTTCAGGCGATTACAGCACCGGTGGTATTGTCCTTTGCCTTTTTAAATCCGTTGATTTCTGTCGTGCCGCGCGTTTTAATTGGTATCGGTGCGTATTATGTATATAAAGGAATATATTCCCTTATCAAAAAGCAGTCCATTGGATTGGCTGTGGCCGGCTTTGTCGGATCTTTGATTAACACGGCTGGCGTCATGGGCGGCATCTATTTGATTTATGCGAAAGATTTTGCGCAGGTCCGCAATATCCCGCTCGATAATGTAGTAAATATTATTATCGGCATTTGCGTTGCCAATGGGATTCCGGAAGCTGTTGTTTCCGCGATTATTACAGTCCCGGTCGTTGCCGTGCTTCGCCGTGTCGTCAAAAGTAAATAGTACGTTAGTAGGAGAACCGTAGCCATAGGTATGGTTCTCTTTTTTTTGCAGGAATAGGTCCCTGCCCTCTTTTTTCTAGTAAACGTGCCGTTTACATCGGCTATGTACTTTTTCTTTCTGTGCGACCAGAATACAGGGAGGGTTCCCTGCACTCTCATATATTCATTCTTTTTCGAGCCGCCGAAAAAGAACGAACCAAGAAAAAGGCGGCCGCCCGGAACTCCCATTCCTTTGAGAATGTCCGTCATTGCTAAATGGGCGAAACTCGCTACGCTCAAACAAAACGCCCATTTTTAACGCAATGCCAACCATTCTCATTGTGCGGCAAGCCGCACAACCAGTCATTCCCGTAACGGGGCGGCTTGAACATAAATGCAAACAATTACGGATGCGTGTATGCTGAGAAAACCATATATCATTTAATCCATTACTCATATGTGTTTACGATATTTTTTGTACGGTTCTTTTTTTATTACGCATGATGAAGTGATACTATCTATTGCATTAACATAGATGAGCCTATGTCTGCCGTCAATTTTTCTTGACAGATGTTGTTTTCCCAGCAACCAGGCGAAATCTACTCTGCATGACTGCCAACACCGCCCGTTACGAGCGTGCCGACCGGTCGAAGACCGGA
>CAVKEA010000083.1:0-6807 GCA_963655305.1 bacterium | reverse complement strand
TCGCTGTCATGCCGGGAACGACGACGCTCAACGGCGTATTGGAAGCGTTGGAAGCAGGAGCTGATGTGATTAAGATATTCCCAGGAGAAATCTTGGGCATGAAAGCCATCAAAGCTATTCACGGCCCGATTCCGCAGGCTCCGCTGATGCCGACAGGCGGCGTCAACGCAGAAAACGCCGGTGACTGGATCAAAGCCGGATGTGTAGCCGTTGGAGCCGGAGGAGCCTTGACAGGAGGCGGCAAGACGACGGCAGAAATTACAGAAGCAGCCAAGAAGTTTATTGCTTCTGTTAAAGCAGCTAGATAAGACATATATAGTACAGAGAACAAGGCCTGCTGCGTTATGCGGCAGGCCTTGTTTGTGATACCGTATGCAAAACAGCGACTTTGTGGAAGATATATTGCTAGGTGCAGACAGAAAATATATCATCAAATAGTGTGGTAGAAAACGGAAGAAGACAGATTATTAGATAAGTAACAGGTCTGTAACAAAATGGACTAAAAAAATCATTTTGTTACAATTTTCTTATTCAGAGTTGAAATAAATATCAGGTATATTCACTTATTTATTTTGCATATATTGTATAAGAAAATAAATTTAAAATATAAGAATGGTATGGTAAAATATAGTATACGATATAAAAATGATAAAATAGTGGAGAAATTATGGAACAGATACAATTATTAGAAAAAGAGCCGCGGGAAACCGTTCGAGAGTATGCCTACAGGGTATTGTATCAAAATATTATGACAATGCACTTAATTCCAGGGACAGCTATGTCAGAACAAGAGCTTTCCAATGTATTAGGCGTAAGCCGTACTCCGGTGCGGGAAGCATTTATTCGCTTATCCCAAAAAGGGCTGTTGGATATACTGCCGCAGCGAGGAACGTTTGTATCCAAAATTAATACAGATCAATTGTCAGAATTCCGCTTTTTGCGGGTAACATTGGAAAATGCGATTATTAAATTGGCATGTAAAGAATTTCCAGAACCATGGCTGACACGGCTGCAGGCTTGTCTTCAGGAACAAACGTATTTAGTCAATACTAAAGATGCAGAAGCGTTTTTTAAGAGCGACAATATGATGCACAAAATATTATATGCTGGATGCAGTAAATCTCATATTTGGCATATTGTGCAGGATGCCAATGCGGATTATTTGCGCGCTAGAGTACTGAATATAACGGGAGCCAACGAACAAATTAAAATATTATACAGCCAACACTGTGCGATTGTAGAAGCGGTAATGCGGCATGATGAGGTTCGCGGCGTAGCAATTATGACGGAACATATTAATAAGGTTGTAGGCGATGTAGAAGTACTCAAAAAACAATATCCGGATTATTTCCAATAGAAGAAAAAATAGAATGATTGCAGAAGCGGTTGTATCATGCAGCCGCTTTTCTTGTAGAAAAAAATGCTGTAATATATTAGAATAAAAATAAAAAACAAAGAGGTGATGTGTGACATGGAAATGCTGTGTAAGAAAAATGAAGAATCAGCAAAAGAATATGTACGGCGAGTATTGGTACATAATATTGTTAATATGGGATTGAAGCCAGGAGAAAAGATTATAGAAAAAGAGTTATGTGATATATTTCAAATGAGCCGTACTCCCATTCGAGAAGCGATTTTAGAATTACATAAAGATAAATTAATCGATATTCGACCTAAACAAGGTACGTATATTTCACTAATTCGTGAAGACTTAGTAGAAGAAGTACGACAATTGCGAGAAGTATTGGAAGCTGAAATTGCACGAATTGCCTGTACTTCTTGCACTCAGGATGATATAGATGCTTTGCGGGAGAACGTTATCATTTGGAAATATTATATAGAAAAAAAACAGGAACGAAAAATTTTTGAGTTAGATAAAAAATTTCATGCTATGTTATATATGATATGCCATAAGAATTATTGGTATGATATTGTGCAATCTGTATCGCCACATTTTGACCGGACAACGGTACTTAGTTTTCAATGTCAACCGCAGGTTCATATTTTACAAGATCATGAACAGATAGTGGATGCCATTGAAAAGAAAGATGCTGAACAGGCATACCGTATTGCTCGTCAGCATTTACAACGATATCACGAAAATATATCCGTTATGAAGCAAACATTTCCGAATTATTTTGAAAAATAGAAATAAAGTAAAGGTAGAAGTCACCGTACTTCTATCTTTTTTTTATGCCTTGTATACCTATTATGATAAAAAATAATAGCAATGTTTTTTATCATATAAATTTAGCACGGCAAAGTGTATTGTTTAGAAAAAACAATAGTGATATAATTCAATCAATGAAATATATTGCAAATATTGAAATACATAACAAGGAGGAAGCTATGAGCGAACAATATGATGTACTGATCATTGGTGCTGGTGTTATTGGCAGTGCTATAGCAAGAGAATTATCGAGGTATACATTACAAGTTGGTGTATTGGAAAAAAATCTGGATGTCTGTAACGAAACGAGTGGTCGTAATTCGGCAGTAGTTCATGGAGGCTTTGCATATGATACGGGTTCGTTAAAGGCAAAATTTTGTGTTAAAGCAAATCGGGAAATGGGTGATTTAGCTGATGAACTCGACTTTGCATTTAAGCGTTGCGGTAAAGTATTGGTTGGCAATACAGAAGAAGATATGCAGCAGCTTAAACGGACGATGGTACAAGGAAAAGCGAACGGGGCGACTGGACTTGAATTGATTGGGGAAGAAAAATTACATGAACTGGTTCCAGCTGTCGTTGGTAAGTTTGCTATGTGGTCCCATAACAGCGGCATTATGGATCCCTTTGAATTTACGGTTGCGTTGGCAGAAAATGCACATGCCAATGGTGCCCAATTCTTTTTTAATCAAAAGGTTACAGCCATTCATCGAGAAGAAGATGGATTGTATCATGTTCAAACGAATCATGCTTCATTTACGAGCCGATGGGTAATCAATGCAGCAGGGCTTGGTTGTAAAGAAATATCAGATATGTTAGGAATTACAGGATATAAGGTGATTGGTTCTAAAGGCGACTATATCATTTTAGATAAAAAAATGGGAAAATTGCTGCCCATGCCAGTATATCCTGTCCCTAGCAATACCTATATGGGGGTACATGTTACGAATACGATTGATGGAAATGTTACAGTAGGCCCTAATGCGGAAAATGTTACTGATTTTTCCTATTACGGCGTGCCGCAGCGCAATATAGATTTTCTTACAGAAAGCGCATCCCGTCTTTGGCCGCACATCCATAAGCAGGACCAAATTCGTAATTTCTCTGGCATCTTACCGAAATGGGTAGATGATAATGGAAATATTCAAGATTATAAAATTGAAATTCGTGACGATATTGCTCCGCAAGCAGTTAATTTAGTTGGTATTGAATCGCCTGGTCTTACGTCGGCAGTACCTATTGCTGAATATGTTGTAGAAATGATGCAGGAGAGAGAAAATTTCAAGAAAAATGAAGCATTTAATCCGCAGCGCAGAGGAATCCGGCGATTTGCTAACGCATCTAATGAGGAAAAGGCTCGGCTCATAGCGGAAAATCCAGATTATGGTGAAGTGATTTGCCGTTGTGAAAAAGTAACGAAAGCAGAGATACTGCAGGCCATTCATAATCCGTTGGGCGTACAAACGATGACGGGTATAAAATATCGGACCCGCTGCATGATGGGACGCTGTCAAGGCGGGTACTGTCAAATGAAAATAGAACAAATGTTGGAAGAAGAATTGAACAAGAAACCGACAGAAATCAGATATTGCCGGCCCGGTTCTTGGGTTCTTACAGGAAAGGTGCGTGAAGAAAAATGATGGAAAAAGATGTTGTCATTATCGGCGGCGGTCCGGCAGGATTAGCCGCAGCGATTGAGCTTTGGAAAAAAGGTATTACGAATATTCTGATTTTAGAACGGGAAGCTTATCTTGGCGGGATTTTACGGCAGTGTATTCACGATGGGTTTGGCCTTACCCGATTTGGTGAAACGTTAAGCGGACCGGAATATGCGCAGCGGTTCATCGATGAAGTGGAAACTTTGAAGATTCCGTATATCACAGATGCGATGGTTCTAGATATATCTAAAGATAAAGTAGTAACAGCTGCATGCCGTGACGGATTAAAAACATGGAAATCCAAGGCGGTTGTCTTAGCGATGGGCTGCCGCGAACGTCCTCGCGGAGCACTGGGGATTCCTGGGGAACGCCCGGCCGGTGTTTTCACGGCAGGGACTGCACAGGCATATATGAATATTTACAATCGCATGCCCGGAAAAGAAGTGATTATTTTGGGTTCTGGAGATATTGGCATGATTATGGCCCGCCGTATGACGCTGGAAGGTGCGCATGTAAAGGGCGTATTTGAAATTATGCCATATGCAGCCGGACTGCCGCGCAATATTCAGCAATGTTTGAAAGATTACAATATCCCCTTGTATTTAAGCCATACGGTCACAGAAATTAAAGGAAATTCTCGCCTGCAAAGCGTCATCGTATCTAAGGTGGATGAACACATGCAGCCTATTGCTGGGACCGAAAAAGAATATACATGCGATACGTTGATTTTGTCAGTAGGGCTTATTCCGGAAAATGAATTATCTTCCCGGGCAGGTATTGCGTTGGATGGCCAGACAAAAGGCGCGGTCGTAGATGAATACTTCCAAACCCAAATACCCGGTATATTTGCAGCTGGCAATGTACTTCATGTTCATGATTTAGTCGATTTTGTATCTCAAGAAGCGGAACAATTGGCCGATAGTGCGGCAGCGTATGTTCAAGGAGAGGTATTAAATAAATGTGATATATCTGTTCACTGCGGGCAAGGGGTAGGCAATCTGGTGCCGCAGCGCATTAGTGCGGATAAAGATGTTACCTTAGCATTTCGGGTGCGTTTCCCTAAAAGGGATGGAAAAATTGTCATTACGCAAAATGGAAATGTTGTGTTGACGAAACCGTTTAAACGAGCTGTCCCGGCAGAAATGATGCATATTAATGTGCAAAAATCAAAATTACAGCATACTGGTGATTTGGAGGTGGCTATGGCATGATGCAGAAATATACATGTATTGTTTGCCCGAATGGGTGCGACATAGAAGTAGAAATAAATGATGCGAAACAAGTTGAAAACATAACAGGAAATCTTTGTCCCAAAGGAGAGGAATATGTACGGCAAGAAATCGTTGATCCACGCCGGACGATTGCTTCTTCTGTTTTGGTAGCGGGAGGCAGTTTGCCTTTGGCTAGCGTGCGGACGACAAAAGCGATACCTAAAGACAAAATTTTTGAAGTCATGGAAGAAATAAAGAAAGTAACTGTTCGGGCCCCCATTCAGGCAGGAACGGTTGTTATAGCCAATGTATTGGGATTGGGCAGTGATGTAATTGTAACGCGCACCGTAAAATAGGAGGTGTCGGTATGCTTTTACCTTTTAAAAACATGAAATGGCTGATTATCGCACTATGTTTTTTGGCGAATGCAATCAATTATATTGACCGGGCAAATCTGGCGGTAGCTGCTCCTCATATTAGGGCAGAGCTGGCACTAGATCCGACAGCCATGGGAATTATTATGAGTGCCTTCTTTTGGACCTATGCATTATGCCAAATGCCGTCTGGATGGTTTATTGATAAAGTGGGCGTCCGCGTCAGTTTGACATTTGCTGTTGCCTGGTGGTCTATTTTTACGGCAGTAACCGGGCTGGTTCATACATTTGGCCACATGGTTGGCTCCCGTTTATTATTAGGTGTTGGTGAATCTGCGGCTATGCCGTCGTTTAACAAAGCGGCATATAACTGGTTTCCCCGGAGCGAACGAGGAATTGCCTGCAGTTTGTTTGACAGCGGTTCACGTGTAGGTTCAGCGTTGTCCTTGCCATTGATAGCCTTGATTATTTCCTATGTAGGTTGGCGCGGTTCGTTTATCATTACCGGTGGTATTGGTTTATTATGGGCAGTCGCTTGGTGGTTTATTTATCGAGATCCAGAAAAATATCGGGATATAGCACCGAAACAAGTAGAAGCCTTATTGGCAGATAAAGGCATACAAGATGCGTCTGCGCCGCAAGCTGCGCAGGAAAAAATATCCTGGCTTAGTTTATTCCATTATAGAACGATTTGGGGATTGATGATTGGCATGTTTTGTTTGAATTTTGCCATATATTTCTTTATCACATGGTTCCCGAGTTATTTGATGGAAACGAGAGGATTTTCTTTAAGTGCTTTAGGAACATTGGGGATGCTGCCAGCATTATTGGCTATTCCCGGCGGCTGGCTTGGTGGATATACATCGGATTGGCTGGTACGTCATGGACATACAGCAACCTTTGCTCGTAAGAGCTGTTTGGTTGGGGGCATGTTGTTATCATCTTGCATTGCTTTGTGTGCATGGACAGAAAACATTTACATGTGCTTAGCTTTTTTTGCTATATCGTATGCATCGCTTTCTTTTGCGGGCTCCAATACATGGGTTATCGTAGGAGAAATTTCGCCGACGCCTAAACATGTAGCATCTATTGGCGGCATCATGAATTTTGCGGGTAATTTGGCAGGTATATTTATTACGACGTTTACAGGCGTAATGCTTACGCTGACCCAGGGTTCATTCTTGGTACCCTTGGCAACAGCCGGTATATTATGTATATTAGGAGCGTTGTCATATTTATTCTTAGTTGGCCGAGTTGATCCGTTACCTATAAAGAAATAATAATTATTTTGTTGATATAAAAACCGTTGCATGTACATGTAGCGGTTTTCCTGTATCACAGAAGGAGCGACACAATGAGCAAGGTATTAACGATTGGCGAAGCCATGGGGCTTT
>CAVKEA010000082.1:0-7183 GCA_963655305.1 bacterium | reverse complement strand
CTCATGGAAAGCATGAACCTTTCTATTGAAAATGCTATGGCAGCTCTCAAAATACCCCCGACTCAATGGGAGTATTACAAAAAACAAATTCTCTCGTAAACACAGCATAACACAGTGCATAGAAAAGGTATCATATCCCTTTCTATCCTCTAGTCGTAGGTATCCATCCTACTTGATTTCTTTCTTTTTTTTACAAAATATGCTAAAATAAAAAACAGAGATAGTCCGATGGCGGAACATCGGCTCTCCTCTTTGTTTAAAGGTTGAAGAAGGCCGTGTACCGCAGGGTATGCGGTTTTTTTCGTTACGGCTTACTTATTTACGTACTGAAATAATCAACACGATTAACGTAGCAAAAGCTATCATCAACGACAACGCTTCATATACACTCATGCTGATCACCTCGCTTCCGCGAGGAAAACCGAATACATCGAACTACCTCATATACTATATCTAACAAATTTATATTCGAACTGCAAGGTGCTTGAAAAAAACACTCTAAGAAAAACTATTTCTTACCAGTCAAAGCGAAAGTGGAAACATAGCATCTAGAATCTTACTTTTCATCACATCTTGCAAATATGCGTGATTTAAACTGCGTTTAGTATATGCTAAGTATGTATCTTTCGTTTTTTGTACAAGTAAACCCGTAAAAAACCGTTCCCAACTAAGGAATTTTTTACTATCAATATACGCACTAGGATCTGCTAAAATATTCTTTATTTCACTGTCCGCAATGATTCCGGCACGGAGCACAAGCCATTCAAACGATTCCGGCAAATAAAGGGTAATCTTTCTTCCTAGCCGTATCAGCTGCATGATCTTTTCCATTTCACAACCAAATGCGGCTCCATCAGCAATAACTAAAATTTTTTGCTGGCGATGGGCCTGCAAAAATCCGAATATGTTTGATTTCCCTTGTGCACTGACACATTGTACCTGTCCACCATATATACTGCTAAAAAATTCAAAACCAGAATTAGAATCTTCAGCTAATAAAATGTCCTCTTTATCAAGTTTGGTACTCGCCGTTTTTCCGTATAAATGATAAAATTCGTTATAAACCTGTTTTAATCCTCGATATTTATTTGATGTTCTAATACCATAAATTTCTTTAACGCTATAGGGAAGGTTGGGTAAATCATCTCTAGTAATGATGACAAAGTAATTATCGGATCCTTTGACCTGCACTGCAAAATCTTCGGACTTAATAAAGCGATTGCACTCATCAATAAAAACGATACTGTGGTGAATATATTGCAGACTTTCTTGCCAACGCCTCCCGCCAATTACGACACAAGGAACTTCACTTTTTACTAAAACGCCACTGCTATCCCCATCAGTATCATAGGCCGCCAATAGCTCCAGCAACGTAGTTTTCCCTGTCGCACTGTCTCCTCTAATAATGGTAATGTTTCTAGATATAACAAATTCATAGCGAAGCCTGTTGTTTTGCACTAAAATAGTATACTTGCCTTTCATTTTCTACCTCACAAAAAACGATATACCTCATTAAGCCATTCTTCCTGATTATGGACAATAACGCCATTATTCATAATCTTTATCGTATATTCGCCATCTCCAAAATTCATACTATGATGCAAACTGATGGTCAATGGTTTGGTTTTAGCAATTTTTAGTATCCATTTGGCACAATTATCACCACAAGCGGTAGCATTAAAAATTTTTCCACTTGTATCAAATGCTAACAACAATAAGGTTTTAACACCCCCTGATAATTCTCGAGGTGAAATAGGTCCCAATACAGGGCTTTGAATCAAATGCGGCCCCACTACTTCGGAGTTATCTACATCCTTAATCATCTGCTTTGCAAGATCATTCTCCAGCCAATCATCTTCATACTGATTGATAAAATATACAGGTGGATTATAAATTTCGTTTTCACAATCCCCTAAATAAACCTGCAGCATGTTTGCACCTCTTTTACTATGCCATTTAGAAAACATGGCATATCTATTTTTTAGTATAACATATTTGCTGTTTGCAACATTTGATTTTATTATACGGTGCACCAACCAATCCGTCAATGAAAGCTCATGGCACTTATCGAACGTTCATGTTTTCTCACAAATATGCCATCATTTTTATCTGAAACTTTAACTTGTTCGGCAACGACTTATATTCCTATACCTTTCAAAAACAATGGCAAGAAGGTCTCCGCGAAGGTCAGAAAGAATGTGCCATACTATTAAGATACTCATGGAAAGCATGAACCTTTCTATTGAAAATGCTATGGCAGCTCTCAAAATACCTCCGGCTCAATGGGAGTATTATAAAAAACAAATTCTCTCATAAACGCATACAGATTCTATACTACTGGGTTCGTATGGACAGCTTTGTTCATATGAACCTTTTCTTTACTTCGAAAATTCAATCATGGGTAGTCTGTTTTGGTTATTTTCCCTATATTTTTCCACAGCAACGCGGCCATCATGTTTTCGGCTAACCTGTTTGGTCATTGCCCAGCTAGCAACTACCTGGTTTTGGAATGTTCCTTCTGCATATTTGACAAAAATTTTATCCTCATATCTCCCTTTTTCCATTGTCAAACAGGGAAAAATACGCTACGCTTATGCTATGTTTTTATAGTTTTATAGTTGTAAAGGAGGATGTATCATGGATAGAACAAGTATGATGTATAAAATGTATGATAAAAAGGGACCGAAAGTCGCTGAAAATTTCAATAAGCGCGGGTTTGAAGCGTACTACTGTCCTACGAAAGAAGAAGCTCTGAAAAAAGCGGTTTCGTTGATTCCAGAAAACCATGTCGTATCTTGGGGCGGCTCTGTATCTATTGATGAAATCGGTCTGCGTCCGTACGTGTTGGCACATCGGCAGGTCATCGACAGAGAAACAGCCAAAACGCCGGCAGAAAAACAAGATATCATGCGCAGCGCACTGACTTGTGACACATTTATTATGGGCACAAATGCGGCTACGGAAGACGGCCAATTATATAATATTGACGGCAACGGCAATCGTGTTGCCGCACTCATTTTTGGGCCTAAGCAGGTCGTCGTTATTGTTGGCATGAACAAAGTAGAACCGACGCTGGAAGCGGCTGTCGTACGCGCACGTACAGTCGCCTCGCCAATAAACATGCAGCGTTTCGACAAAAAAACGCCCTGTGCCGTTACCGGCATGTGTGCGGACTGCAACAGCCCGGACAGTATCTGCAATCAAATGGTTCGCACCAGACGCTGTGCGCCTGCCGGCCGCATCAAAGTCATTTTAGTCGGAGAAAACTTGGGATATTAATCAGAAGATTGCTGCAGGGAGCTGCGGCTCTTTCCGTTTGTCTGCGTTTTGTGCTATACTAAAACACGTTATATAACAGAATGATACACTAGGAAAGAGAATGAAATATGGAAAAATATTTTGATATTAACACAGAAGGATACAGTGTTCGCTGCAAATTGCTTTGCAGCAATCATGACAAAACGACGCGCACGTTTGACAATGTCGTCATCGTCACGCATGGATTCGGCAGCAGTAAAGAAACGGCCGGCACGATTCATTTTGCCGAACATTTGACATCAAAATACAAAGGCTACGCGGTCATTGCGTTTGACTGGCCCTGCCACGGTGCCGATGCCCGTAAAAAGCTGACGGTAGATGAATGTTTATTATATCTGACATTTGTCACGACGTATGCGAAGGATACACTAAAAGCCAAACACATCTACAATTATTCATCTAGCTTCGGCGGCTATCTGACACTGCGCTACCTCATTGAAATCGGCAATCCCTTTACCAAAATTGCACTGCGCTGCCCGGCCATCCATATGTATGAGACCATGTGCCGTCATATTTCTCCGGAAGACCATGTCAAACTAAAAAAGGGGAAAGAAATACAAATCGGGTTTGAACGTAAAATGAAAATCGATCAGTCCTTTCTCGAATCACTCCAACAGTTTGACGTCATGACACATGAATACTTTGACTATGCCGATAGGATGCTCATTATCCACGGCACTAAAGATGAAATGATTCCTATCAAAGATTCGCTGGCATTTGCAGAAAACAACGTCATCGAGTTCATTCCAGTAGAAGGAGCCAATCATCCGTTTCAAAATCCGAACCATATGGCATTAGCCATTCATAAAATTATTGAATTTTTTGCGTAATATGCAGTTGCCCCAGCATCAAAAAGCAGGCATACCTTGAAATATACTTCACGGTATGCCTGCTTTTTTACGCGATAAGAAAATGAATTTTTTCACAAATTATAGTTTGTCAATACACAAAACAGCTATTTTTTAACTTTGATTATGCAATTTTCGCAATACTATTCTAACTATCTTCTCTCAAATTTCTGGAAAACCCTCTATTTTTACACGTTTTTACGCTTTTTTATTCATGCTATAATGGAATGGTTTTTCTATTGAATTATGCTTATATTTTATTGTATACTATTATTATGGTTTAACAGAATTAGAAAGTTATTAAATTAATAGCTTTTTAGAATATACACAATATACTTCATACTCCCCCAATGCAGGAAATATTATGATTGGGGTTCTATATTTTTCGTTGTGTATAGGAAATTTTTCACACACTTTTATTGTTTTTCAGAAAGGAAGGATTTTTGTCACTATGATTTTTTTACTTGCGTTATCACCTATTATATGGCTTGTCATTTCCTTGGGCTTCTTAAAGATGCAAAGTTTTAAAGCCTGCCCGATTGCCCTGATTATTTCCTTTGCTGTGGCATTGCTTCAATACAACATGCCCGGCATGGATGCAGTAACAGCTGCCGTCGAAGGGGCAGCCCTGGCATGCTGGCCGATTTTATTAGTTATCATTGCAGCTATTTTTACATATAACTTGACCGTCTATACCAAATCTATGGACATTATCAAACATATGCTGACAACGGTAAGTAAAGACCGCCGCGTACTGGCTCTCCTGATTGGCTGGGGATTTGGTGCGTTTATGGAAGGCATGGCTGGTTTTGGTACGGCTATCGCCATTCCGGCAAGTATGCTCGTCGCACTGGGTTTTGACCCGATCAAATCCATCCTTCTCTGTTTAATTGCCAACTCTGTGCCGACAACATATGGTTCTATCGGTATTCCGGCTAGTACACTGGCTAATTTGACAGGCCTCGACCCCGTAACGTTGTCTACGTACATCAGCCTGCAGTTATTGCCGTTAAATATTATTTCTCCGTTTTTGATGGTTATCGTCGTTGGCGGTTCTCTCAAAGCATTAAAAGGCGTATTTCTTCTTACGTTGTTATGCGGCATCGGCCTGGCAGTTCCCGAATTATTGATTTCCATGGTCGCTGGCCCGGAATTGGCCGTCATGATTTCTTCTATTGTCATTTTGGCTATCATCATTGGCTACACCAAACTGCGTCCTACCAATGATCCGACCTATTTCATGGATATTAACCCCGGCCATGTGCCCCTCCGCGGTGGTTTGCTGGCTTGTCTGCCCTTCATTTTGATTTTCGTATTTTTACTTCTTACTTCCAAATTTGTTCCGGCTATTAACGTCCCTCTCAGTGCTATCAAAACATCTGTCCTCATTTATACAGGTGCCGGTGCTGCTCCGTATACGTTTGTATGGCTCGCTACGCCGGGTGTTCTGATCTTCCTGGCTGCTTTTATCAGCGGACGCTGCCAATCTGCTTCCTTTAAAGAAATTTTCACCGTATTAGGTCAAACGATTAAAGGGCTTCGCAATACAATTATTACGATTATTGCCGTTATCGCTACGGCAAAAGTCATGGGATACAGCGGCATGACATCGGATATTGCCTCGACAGCGGTTGCCGCTACTGGCACGATGTATCCTATCATTGCACCGCTTATCGGTTCGGTCGGCACTTTTATTACCGGTTCCGGTACATCCAGCAACGTATTGTTCGGCAATCTGCAGACAGATGCGGCCAGCGCTATCAACGCCAACAAAACTTGGCTCGCTGCAGCTAATTCCACAGGTACCTGTGCCGGCAAAATGATTTCGCCGCAAAGTATTGCTATTGCCGTCGGTGCTATTTCTTTGGTAGGCAAAGACAGTGAAATTTTAAAATCAATTCTTATCGTATATGTTCCGTACATTATCGCCTTAGGCTGCATCGTGTATTTTGGGCAGTTATTTATTGGCTGATAGATATAAAAAAGGGGCTGTAACAAAATGAGCAGTTTTAGCTTGCTTTGTTGCAGTCCCTTTTCTATATCGTTTTATGTACGTAATGGCATAGCATTACAATTTATTTTCTTCAAACTTCAAACTAAAAGCTTTTAAGAACATTGTATATCATATCATAAAAGTGTTATGTTACAGCCCCTTTTAGTATGCAGGTATAAGCTATCGTTTGTAATACTGACAGTATACCTCGAAACCAATACTACCAATGAGCAGCAAACAGGGACTGCGCCTGATGATGACATGCTGCAGTCCCTGTTTTTACATTTGAATTTCGTTAATCTGACAATTTCGCACGGGATGGCTGTGCCGAAACATGGCCATGTATTCTTCTACAGTCCTGCCGGGATTTTGATATACTAATAGAAAATTACGTATAAACTGCGCATGCGTAAAGAGTAAAATAAATTTTTCCCGCCGTCTGTGTAAAATCGCCATCGTACGTTCAATCCGTTCTATCAGCTGCCGATAGCTTTCAGCACCTTCGCCGTCGATATAATCCGGATCGAGTTTACGCCAATAGGCAATGACGCGGGGCCGCCGCTGGGTAAACGTCGTGCCTACACACGTAGCCGGTGCCAAATAGACAAATTCATGTATGCAGTCCCAAATACCCGTCGCCGCATTGGGAAAGCGGCCAATCGTCAGCATGGCGGTCTGCTGGGCCCGCAGGTACGGAGATGTAACAATCAGTCCTGGTTCTTCCGGAATCTGCAGCGCCAATGCCTGCGCCTGCTTAATGCCCTGCGTCGATAACGGGATGGTACTATGATCTTGCGTCGGTTCGCCGGCATTAGCTATGCTTTCTCCATGCCGAATCAACCAAATTTTTTTCATGGGTATCGCCTGCCTTTACAGTCTTTTTTTTATTGTATCATGCGCGGCCCGTTCGGTGCAAAGAAAATATACACAGCAATACCAAAAGGGGCTGTAACATAATAGCCTCATTAAAAAAAAACGGATTCAGATAACTGAGTCCGTTTTTTTATAGCAAAAGAGGCCCCAA
>CAVKEA010000081.1:0-7402 GCA_963655305.1 bacterium | reverse complement strand
ACCAGCATGCTGACAGATAAATCACAAATATAAATACCGAATTTATCAAGGGGTTCCCCTTTTACGCAATACCCGCAGTTTTGATCTATCATCTTGATACACTCCTTATTCAATATTGCCATGTTCCCATTTGCCGTTATTCAAATCTTCAGCAATTTGTTTGAATTTATCATCTGTTAATCCATAGAAGAAATACAAGATAATAGCAGCAATCCCCAATGCTACACCCGGATACAGTGTCATAGCCGCTTTAATACCTGTCAGTGTCATTTCACTCTGCACAGCATTGGCTACATAGCCAGTCAATACGAGAATACCAGAACTTACAACAGCAGCAATAGCCTGCGCAATCTTACGGGAAAAGTTAAATGCAGCATAGGTAATTCCTTCTTTACGGATGCCATTATGCCATTCGCTATAATCGATAACGTCAGAAACAAAGGCCCATGTAACACCGTTCGGAATCGCCAAGGCCACGTAACCAATCGTAACGAGAATAATAAAGGAGTACAAATTAGTCGGAATTACAAAGTTTAAAATATCAGCTGCACAGCCAATCAGTAAGCCGCCAATCGCAGTTTTCTTTTTGCCGAACATTTTTACCAGTTTAGGAATCAGTAATATCCCGACAACGGAACACCCCATCATAATACCATTGACAATTGGCTGCAATCCCATATGACCCAAATTATATTGGCAGAAGAAAATCATCATCTGGTTGTTCGTATTCATCGCTGAAATCGTAAACAACGTCATCAAAATGATGCACAGCAGCGGTTTGTTTGTAAAAACAATTTTAATATAATCAGAAAATTTTGCTTTTTGTTCTGCATGCGTATTCCGTTTGACAGGTACATGTTCATGGCAGTTAAAGTAACAAATTGCAAAGCCAATAACGCCGATAACCGCCATAACAATAGAAGCAACAAAGAATCCATGATGAGGTGAGGCAAATAAAAGAACAATCGGTACAAAGGCAATCCCTGTAATCAGCTGGGCTCCAATGGAACCGGCCTGACGTGTTGTTGCCATTTGACTTCGTTCTTCTACATCACGAGTCATAACGCTGGCCAGTGATGCATAGGGAATATTAGTAAACGAATAGACAAGACCCCATGCCATATATGCGCCATATGCAAAAATAATTTTGCCGCTCATCGAAATTTCCGGCATAGTAAACGTGATAATTGTCAAAATAGCTAAAATAATAGCAGAAATCATCATGACCGGACGGAACTTGCCGCGTTTACCAATATTTTTACGACTATCAATGGCAGAACCAGCAATCGGGTCCATGAATGCATCAAATATTTTGGTAAAAGCAAAAATTCCTGCAACAGCGGCTGCTGGAATGGTACAAACATCAATCCAGTATTTTGTCAAATATGCCTGCCCTAAGTCAAACATAAATCCATTGCCAAAATCACCAAAACCATAACAAATCTTTTCACGCCAAGATAATTTGACATGCCCTCTTTTAGCAGCATCTGTTGTTACTGCTGTTGTCTGCTGTTCACTCATTGAGCTCCCTCCTTACAACGTAACACCGTTTTTAAAAATAGCTAGTTCATGCTTATCCAGTTTTTCCGATTTCGCATGGATTCTGCCTGATGCTACATCAAGTATATATTGGAAAAACCGGTCCGCTGCCGCTTCCTTGGTTTCACCTTCGGCTATCGTCCCTGCATTAAAATCTATCCAGTTGCTCTTATACTGTGCCAGGTGACTATTACTCGAAATCTTGATGGTAGGTACCGGGCTGGCAAACGGTGTCCCGCGGCCTGTTGTAAACAGTACCATATGCGCTCCTGCTGCTGCCAACGCATTCGAAGCTACCAAATCATTGCCCGGTGCCTGCAGCAAATTCAATCCTTTTTTCGTAACTCGGTCACCATATTCCAAGACGTCTTCTACAATCGCCGTACCGCCTTTTTGTACACATCCCAACGATTTGTCTTCCAGGGTTGTAATGCCGCCGGCTTTATTACCCGGCGACGGATTTTCATTGACTTTTTCACCGTAACTCATGAAATATTCTTTAAAGTTGTTGATTAAATCAACCGTTTTATCAAATACTTTTTCATTTCGTGCCCGATTCATCAGCAGTGTTTCTGCTCCAAACATTTCCGGAACTTCCGTAAGAATGGAGGTACCTCCTGCAGCTATCAAGCGGTTGGATATTTCACCAACCAACGGATTGGCTGTAATGCCGGAAAATCCATCAGAGCCGCCGCATTTCAATCCAATAGTCAGCAAGGATGCATCACAGGGCTGCCGGTAAAACCGATCGGCATACGCACAAAGCTCTTTGACAATAGCCGTTCCCGCTTCTATTTCATCTTCTACATCCTGGCATACCAGGAATTTTACCCGGTCCGGATTATAGTCGCCAATAACCTGTTTCATCAAATCTACCTGATTGTTTTCACAGCCTAAGCTCAGTACCAATACTGCGCCGGCATTGGGGCTGTGTACCAGGCCGCTGAGAATTTTCTGCGTGTGAATCTGGTCGTCTCCCAGCTGTGAGCAGCCATGCGGGTGGCTGTATGCATAGATACCGTCAATATGCTTTGTCTTGAACTGCTGTCCTGCAGCTTCTATCGCTCTGGCTATGCTGTTGACACAGCCCACTGTCGGAATAATCCATACTTCATTGCGAATCCCGGCACTGCCGTCATCCCGCTTATAGCCTAAAAATTCATACCGTTTACTGCCTGCCAGTTCCGGCCGTTCTGCCTGCTGCGGTTCATATGTATAATGAAGCAAATCTCCCAATTTGCTCTGCACGTTATGGGTATGCACCCACGCACCTACGGGAATATCCATTTTAGCTGTGCCGATAGGAAAACCATATTTGATGACATCTTCCCCTTTAGCAATCGCTTTTATGGCTACTTTATGTCCCGCCGGTATATCATTTTGTACTGTAATCTGTTGGCCGCGAACCAAGACCGTGTCACCTTTGGCAACGCGGTCTACAGCTACGGCAACATTATCTTTATCATGTATCTGAAACACTGCCATGATTGTTCTCCTTATGCCTGACCCAGTTCTTCAATATGTGCCTTGATTCCAACTGCGGCAATTCGTTCCAAATGCGCGGTAACTGCTTCAGCAAAGCCATCTATTTTTGTCAGGTCTTCACCCCACCAATCGTTCCGGCTCATAACAGCCTGTACATAATCTGCTGTCGAACGGCCGGCATATTCCTTGATAACAGCCAGTTTATCTGCATCATCATGGATTTCATACGTGTTCGTACCGCGTGTCCCAATCAGGCAGCCATCTCCTTCCTGCGTCGTGCGGTAAAATGCCAGCAAGGCTGCAAAGGAATAGGTAAGCCACTTAGGCAGTTTGCCAGTTGCCGCTATGCTGTCTTTAAACGTCGGCAATACACGGGCTTTCCATTTAGAAATGGAATTTAGTGAAATTGACAGTAAAGCATGTTTTACAAACGGATTTTCAAAGCGTTCATATACAGCCTTAGCAAACGCTTCTGCTTTTTCTTTTGGCAGGTGTACTGTCGGCACAATTTCTCCAAAAACAGTCTGGTCCAGCTGGCGGCGGATAATCGGGTCTGCCATACATTGACCAACATAATCCAAGCCTGCTAAATAAGCTCCCAATACCATGGATGTATGGGCACCGTTGAGAATGCGCACTTTTTGTTCTTTAAATGCTTGTATATGATCTGTAAATTCTACATGAAACTTGCTAGATCCTAACGGCAGTCGGTCTGCAAGGGCCGGATTGCCAATAACCCAAAGGGAAAAAGGTTCCGCTTGTACGAGCAAATCATCTTCGTATCCCAAATCCTGCTGCAGGGTATCAATCGTATCTTTCGGATATCCTGTTACAATACGGTCTACCAATGTATCGACAAATAAACAGCTGTTTGTCAGCCAGGAAATAAATTTTTCATCCAGCTGCCAATGATTAGCATACTGCAGCACGCACTGCTGCAGCAGCTGTCCGTTGTTATCGTTCAGTTCTGTCGGCAGCATTGTCAGCGCCTTGTCAGCAGCTCCCTGATAGAATGTGTACCGTTCATATAAAAACTTAGTCAATTTAGCTGGAAATGTTTTGGGCGGGCAGTCTGTAAACGCATCGCTGCTGTCAAAGGTAATGCCGGCTTCTGTCGTATTGGAAACAACAAATTCCAGCGAATCTTCATGAGCCAACGCCATAAACGCATCATATTCATCTTTGGCACTGGTAACAGATGTTATTGAAGTAATAACCCGGTCTTCCGTATAGGTACTGCCGTTTTGCTGGCCGCGCAGGCATACTGTGTAGATATTGTTTTGTTTGGAAAAACGGTCTGTCTTGCCGGAACGAGGCATAATAATGGCAGCATTGCCATTAAACCCATTTTCTTCATTGGCTACATCAATCGCGTAATCCACAAAACCACGAAGGAAATTGCCTTCTCCAAACTGTAATACTTTAATCGGACGGGAAACGTTTTTATAACATTTACTTACGTTTTTCATCGTTGTATTGCTCCTTCTCTGCAGAACATAGTATTAAAGTTGAAATTGAAAATAATTAGCTACATTGTTATAACAAATATCTTCTACAAGTTGACGTAATGCATCTTCATCGTTAGGATATTCTCCATTTTCTACGAGGTTGCCAATCCAGTTGCAGAGAATACGGCGATAGTATTCATGACGTGCGTAAGAAAGGAATGAACGGGAATCGGTCAGCATACCCAAAATGTTGCCGAATACAGAAAGATTAGCAATACTGGTCATTTGGTCAATCATGCCCTGTTTGGTATCATTAAACCACCATGCAGCACCCTGCTGAATCTTGCCGCGGGCTTCCGGCCCCTGGAAACATCCAATAATCGTACCAATCATAGCATTATCGGATGGTGTGCCGGAATACAATACCGTTTTCGGTAAAATATGAAGTTCATGAAGATGATCCAAGAACGCAGCCAAGCCCTTGCCGCAATTGCCAGCTGCAATAGAATCAAAACCTGTATCTGGTCCTAATTTTTTATACATTTCTGTGTTGAGGTCGCGAAGCGTAGCAAAATGAAGCTGCATAACCCAGCCGCGTTTGTAATATTCGCCAGCCAAGTAGGTAAGAACTGCTGTTTTATACGCTTCTGTTTCTTCTACAGAAATGGCTTCACCGCGCAGTGCTTTGGCAATAATGCCATCTACTGTCTTTTCATCTGCTACACGGCAGAATACGTATTCCAATGCATGGTCAGTTGCTCGGCATCCCATTTCTTCAAAGAAAGCAATACGTTTGTCCATCGCTTTGCGAATATCTGCAAATGTTTTAATTTCTACACCAGCAGCCTTGCCTAATTTTTCTATATATGCTGCGTAGCCTTCTTTATCAACGTTCATCAATTTATCTGGACGCATAGCTGGATATACTTTTGCGCTGCAAGTCTGTTCTTCTTTCAATTTCTGATGCCATTTCAAATCATCAGCCGGGTCATCTGTCGTGCAAATAACTTTGACATTGGACTGTTTAATCAACCCTTGTACGCCCATATCTGCTTCTTTCAATTTAGCGTTGCATGCATCAAAAATTTCTTTCGCACTTTTTTCATTTAACGGTTTTGTTATTCCAAAGTAGCGCTGCAATTCCAAATGACTCCAATGATACAATGGATTGCCAATAGCTCTTGAAAGAGCTTTCGCATATTCTACAAATTTTTCTAAATCTGTAGATTCTTTACCTGTAACTTTTTCTTCCGGCGTCCCATTGGAGCGAATCAAACGCCATTTATAATGGTCGCCGCCAAGCCATACTTCCGTGATGCTTTTAAAGTGATGATCTTCAGCGATTTCTTGTGGAGAGATATGGCAGTGATAGTCGATAATCGGCATATTTTCTGCATAATCGTGAAAAAGATGACGTGCTGTTTCCGTATCTAATAAAAAGTCTTTATCCATAAACTGTTTCATAATATATAGCTCCTCCCGCTATACAGCATAGCTGCATGATAATAATACCTTGTGTTCGTAAGTGCGTTTTATTTTGTAAGCTCTTACATTTCTTGTTGTAAATGTACCACTATGGTACAATCATGTCAACGTACTATGTATATTCGGTATTAATTTTTAAAAATAAAGGCCTTTTAATGCATTTTTGTCATCATATAGTATGTGAAAAATCGAGCCTTCTTTGCATATCATATGGGAAATATTGCGTTTTCATCATGTTTTACAACAATTTATCACAAAAAAACATCTAAATATCGTTCTTTTATGTAATCGTTTACATTATTATTTGTTAAGTTTTACCGTAAATATGTTATAATAAAATTAAAAATACTAAAGGAATTCTACCGTTATGAATATAACCATTTACGACATCGCTCAAAAATGCAATGTTTCTATTGCTACCGTATCCCGCGTACTAAACGGCAGCAGTCGAGTAAGTGAAAAAACAAAAAAACATATTCTCGAAGTCATGCAAGAAATGGGATATAAACCTAATCCCTTTGCGCGCGGCCTGGGTTTGGATTCTATGAAAATAGTCGGCGTTGTATGCACGGATATATCCGATATTTTTTATGCTCATGCCGTTTCTCTCCTAGAAGAAGGTCTGCGAAAGCATCACTTTGATGTTATGCTCTCCAATACAGGCACAGATAACGGCCGCAACAGCAAATATATTACTGATATGGCCGCTAAGCATGTCGATGCCATCATCACGATTGGTACCCCATTTTCATCAGAAGCCGATATTCGCCAATTGTGCAACATAGCAGAACATACGCCGATTATTACCATCAACAGCGATTATCATCAACCTAATATGTACAGTGTCGTATGCAATGAAAAAGACGGAATGCGTAATATCGTTCATAAACTGGCTGAACGAAACTATCATTCCATCTTGTATATTTACGATTCTTTGACGTATAGCGGCCGTCAAAAATTGAGCGGCATTCAAGAGGGATTTCGCGAACTGGCGCTAACTGCTTCCTCACAGCTTCTCTACCAAATCCCCCGCACGCTAAAAGATGCCGAAACCTTAATTGAGAACTTGCTGACCCACAACGTCTATTTTGACGCCATTGTTACCTCTGAAGACGTACTCGCTATAGGAGCACAACGAGCTGCACGCCGCCGCGGCCGCGATATACCTGTCATCGGCTGCAATAATTCTATTTTAGCCCAATGCGCCACGCCTACCCTGACCAGTTTAGACAACAAATTATCCAGCCTTTGCAATGCAGCAGTCCGCATTGTCATGGATCTGACAGGCAAAGAAAAAATTTCTGTTCCCGTGCGTACGGAATTTAACGCAGAGTTAGTAACACGTGAAAGTTTCCATGAATAAAAAATATTCACTACATTTTACTTGTATCAGCACTTTACAACTTTTACGCAGCCTCGGCAGTTACCGAAGCTAGTTTACACAA
>CAVKEA010000080.1:0-7406 GCA_963655305.1 bacterium | reverse complement strand
TGGCATTGCGTTAAAAATGGGCGTTTTGTTTGAGCGAAGCGAGTTTCGCCCATTTAGCAATGACGGGCATTCTCAAAGGAATGGGAGTTTCGGGCGGCCGCCTTTTTCTTCATCTATTCTTTTTCGGCGGCTCGAAAAAGAATAGACATACGGGAATGCAGAAACCCGTTTCTGACAACGAAAAGCCGTTTTTCAGCATACACATATTCGTAATTGTTCGTATTTGCTCCCAAGCCGCCCCGTTACGGGAATGACTGGTTGTGCGGCTTGCCGCACAATGAGAATGGATGGCATTGCGTTAAAAATGGGCGTTTGTTTGAGCGCAGCGAGTTTCGCCCATTTAGCAATGACGGACATTCTCAAAGGAATGGGAGTTTCGGGCGGCCGCCTTTTTCTTGGTTCGTTCTTTTTCGGCGGCACGAAAAAGAATGAACATTCGAGGGTGCAGGGACACTTCCCAGCATTTTGGCCGCACAGAAAGAAAAAGTATATAGCATATGTAAACAGCAAGTTTACAAAACTATACGAGGGTTAAAGGGAAATGCCCTTACTCTACGTGTTTCTTTTTCGGCGGCACGAAAAAGAATGAATATATGAGGGTGCAGGGATACTTCCCAGCATTCTGACCACACAAAAAGAAAAAGTATGTAGCATATGTAAACAACAAGTTTACAAAACTATACGAGGGTATAGGGAATCTTCCCTTCAATTGTTACAGTTTCGACTAAAATTCCCATTTTCTTCTTTATTTCCTTTATTATTGCAATGTAAGCATGCTATACTGAATGCAGCACCATTGAAAACGCCTGTATGGGAGAGATTATTATGATTAAGTTGGACAAGAAAGTAAAAATCGCTGTTGCCGCCATTATCATAGCCGCCGGGGCATTTGGCGGCTATGAATATTATCAAACGCAGCAAGCAGCTAAACAGGTCGCTGCCGTAGAAACAGCACCGGTAACACGCATGAACTTAAAGTCAACCGTTTCAGCAACAGGGACCATCAAGCCCGTCGATTCGGTCGAAGTATCACCAAAAATCACGGCCCGCATCAGCCAAGTACTCGTCAAGGAAAATGACCGCGTCACAGCCGGGCAGACCGTCGCTGTGCTGGACGGCAAGGATTACCAAGCTAAACAGGACCAAGCACAATTAAAAGTATCTAATACACAGCTCGAATATCAGCGCGCGCAGGAATTGTACAACCTGGGAGCCGGAACCAAGCAGGCACTGGATACAGCCAAGTTTAATTATGATACGGCTGTCAGTGCCTTGACAGATGCCCAGTCCAATGTGGCTGAAACGATTATTACGGCACCGATGGACGGCATCGTTGTCGGCGAACCAAAAAGCGTCGGTACTATGGCCGTACAGGGCAACAGCAACCCGACGGTCATCATGTATATTGCCAATACGTCGCAAAAACAAATCATGGCCAAAATTGATGAAACGGATATTGGACAAATTCAAATCGGCCAAGACGCGACGTTTACTGTCGATACCTACACCGGCCAGACTTTTACGGCTCATGTATCCAAAATTTCTCAAACGGATACCAGCAATACGTGGAACACGACTGGCTCGTCCAATTCTAATTCTTCCAGTTCTTCTTCTGCCAGCGTTATTTACTATTATGTTACGCTGGATGTCGATGACCCCGACGATGTTCTCAAACTGGGCATGACCGCTCGTGTAGAAATCAATACGTCGGAAAAAGAAAATGCATTGGTTGTGCCGATTGCCGCTTTAAAAACCAATGATAAAGGATCTTACGTACTGCGTGTCAACGACAACGGCCAGACAGAACAGGTCAACGTCACTACCGGCATTTACAGTGATGAATACGTAGAAATCCTTTCCGGCCTCGATGAAGGCGACAAGGTATCGATTACATACAATGCCTCTAAATCTTCTTCTTCCAAATCCAATGACAAGCGGCAAGGCCCTCCGCCGATGTAAGGAGGAATGACTGATGGCAAACGTAATTGAATTAAGGGACATCAAAAAAATCTATCATATCGGCGGCAGTGATTTCGCCGCCCTTGCCGGGATTACGCTCAATATCCAAGAAGGCGAATTTGCCGCACTGATGGGGCCGTCCGGTTCCGGCAAATCGACGCTGATGAATATTCTCGGCTGCTTGGACCGTCCTACGTCCGGCTCATACAAGCTGGGCGGCAAAGAAGTCGCCAATCTGACAGATGATGAGCTGGCGCACACGAGAAACAAACGAATCGGCTTTGTATTCCAGAATTTCAACCTCTTATCCCGTATTTCCGCCTTGGACAATGTCGCATTGCCGCTTGTCTATGCCGGTGTCGGCCGCAAAGAACGGACACAGCGGGCCCAGGAAAAACTGGAAGCCGTCGGTCTGGGAACCTGGTCGCATCACAAACCCAACGAACTGTCCGGCGGCCAGCGGCAGCGTGTCGCCATTGCCCGAGCCTTGGTCAATGACCCGCATATCATCATGGCTGACGAACCGACAGGGAATCTCGATACGAAATCAACAAAAGAAATCATGGGGATTTTTGAATCGCTCCATGAAGAACATAAAACAGTCATCCTCGTCACGCACGAACCGGAAATTGCCGCTTGTGCCAGCCGCCAACTGCTCATCTGCGACGGCCAGCTGACACGGGATGCCGGAAAGGGTGTGGTTATGGATGTTGTTTAGTGAAAGCGTACAAATCGCTGTTACGGCACTGCTCGGCAACAAGCTTCGCTCTATCCTCACGATGCTGGGTATTATCATTGGCGTTGGCGCCGTCATTGCCATGATTTCCATTGGCATGGGCGTCAAGCAGAACGTCACCAACTCCATTGCCAGCCTGGGCAGCAATATGCTCATCGTCATGCCCGGCTCGACCAATAAAGGCGGCGTTCGTTCTGCTGCCGGGTCCAGCCAAAAGCTCAAATACGAAGATGCCGAAGCTATCAAAAAGAAAATTAAAAATATCGATTATGTTTCACCAACGGTCAACGGCTCCTACCAAATCGTCAACGGTCATGAAAACTGGAATTCTTCGGTATACGGCGTCACGCCGGAATATTTGAAAATCCGCGATCTGACCATTGGCACGGGGTCCTTTATTACACAAAACGACCTCAATTCCCGCAATCGTGTCGCTGTCATCGGGACTACGGTTGCCACCAATTTGTTTGAATCGGAAAACCCAGTCGGTAAAAATATCCGCATCAACAACCAGCCGTATAAAGTCATCGGCGTCATCGAAAGCAAAGGCCAGTCTTCTATGGGGCAGGACCAAGATGATGTCGTCATCATTCCGCTGACAACAGCTCAAGAACGACTCATGGGGATTACCTATATTCGTTCCATCAATATTCAAGTATCCAGTGCCGATAAAATCGAATCGGTACAAGGACAAGTAGAAACACTGCTGCGGCAGCGGCATCATATTGTCGGTGACAAAGAAGATGACTTTACAGTCCGCAACTTGACCAGTCTGATGGAAACGATGACGAGCACGACGACGATGCTTACGCTGTTTCTCGGCAGTATTGCTGCCATTTCCCTGCTGGTCGGCGGCATCGGTATTATGAATATCATGATGGTTTCTGTCACGGAACGGACCCGTGAAATCGGTATCCGCAAGGCCTTAGGCGCAACGTTTAAAAACATCATGATGCAGTTTTTGATTGAATCCGTCGTTATCGGCGTCATCGGCGGCCTTTTAGGTGTTGCCGTCGGTGTCGGCATTGCCTTGGCAATTGCCAAGACAGGCTTGTTCCAAACCGTCATTACAGCTGCCCCGATTTTCATCTCCTTCAGTTTTTCTGTCGGTATCGGCCTGTTCTTCGGTATTTATCCGGCGCGCAAAGCGGCCCGCTTAGATCCGATTGAAGCGCTGCGGTACGAATAAGCTCATCTGCTGCAGTTTGTTGGGCGTAGTTCATTTTTCAATAGCATACGATATACAAAAGGGGCTGTCGCACGAAGCGGCAGCCCCTTTATCATGTATTTTTAATCTATCGTTTATCGTACTCATCGTAATAAAACGAACGTATTTTCAATCTTCTTCTTCCCACGCGCTGTCAGGCAGCTCTTGTATAGTCGGCCAAGCGTCATTAATCGCTTGGGCCATCATTTTCTTTCCTGCCGGATCTTCGTGCAGGCCGTCAACAGCCAGTTCCGTTCGCAGTTCCCCATTGGAATCTGCCATGCCTTCTGTAATATCTATATGTACTTCACTTTCAATATACGCATTGACTTCTTCGACAGCCTCTTTCCAGCCCCAGTCCGTATCCTGGTCGAAGGCCGCTGAAATGTTATCCGGATTCAAAGGCGGCACGGTAAGAAAGACCGGCTTCATGCCATGGGCCAGACATTTTCGTTTGACGCTTTTCAAATCATCAATGACGGCAGATGCACTGATGCCGGCCCGCAGGCTGTTGGACCCCATGAGAATCAGTACATAGCGTGGATGAAACGGCACGACATCCCGAATAAAGCGGGCATCGGACATAGCACTGGTGTCACCGCTTTGGGCCAAGTTGACTGTCGGAAAATCAAGATACGATGCATAACTGAATTCCCAATCTGTCGGCGAATAAGACAAACTGCCGCCGCCATGACTGATGCTGTCGCCAAACACAGCCACTTCATACGAACCGTCGGGATTCGTCGTATACGTTTGGGCATCGGAATACACGCCAATCGGATCGCCGCTGCGGTCCAATGCCCGGACACGCCAGTAAAACGGTTCCGATGCCATGCGCGGTTTTTGGTCGTACTGCTGGGCGTATGCAGCAGTATAAGCATCTATACGATGCACGGACGGCTCTGTGCCATTTGGATTTTCCGGCTCGGCATCGAGAATTTCTACTTCGTAGTGGTCCGCACCCGGAACGGCAATCCAGTCGTATACCGGGTACAGCAATACCTGTCCATGCCCTTGATTATACTGATTGACAATATGCGGCTTTTCTACAAAAGGAGCTGTCGTATCTATATGCGCTTCTTCTACAGCAGAAAACGGCCCAATCGCCTTCCCCTGCAAATTCATCGGCTGTACGCGCCAATAAAAAACGTCGTCCATAAAAGTATCCGGAAGCTCCAATTCATATCCCGTCCCATAAGCCCGCTGCAGCGGCATAATCGGCTCATAATAGGCTGCTTCGCCTTCTGCACCGTCCTGTTTCTTTAATATCTGCACATCATACATCACCGCACCATCGACACGGCTCCACTGCAAAACAGGATGACCGGCAGCAGGATGGTCCATCGGATAATGGCTCAAGACAGTTGGCTGAAATGCTAATTCTTCGTCTGCTGCATTACGAATGTAAATCTGCTGTGCTTGTTCCATTGGCGGGTCAACAACGCGGTTTCTCCCGGCCGTTTGCCCGGCTTTGACAAACAAGCCGGAACATAATGTAATTCCCAATAGTATAGTTAAACAAACTACGCTGCCATTACGCATGCCATGAGCCCTCCTTTTTTACAATGATAATTGATATTCTTTGTCATGTGCGTATTCTATTGTACTGTATTTACTTGTATCTTACAACCTTTAGGCAGGTCAAAGTCAATCCGTTTCCCGTAAAAAATTATTGCCATGCCGTGTCCGGTAATGCCAAAATTTCGTTCCAGGCGTTATTAATGGCCGCGCCCATCATTTTTTTGCCGGGCGGATCCAAATGAATGCCGTCAACAGCTAATTCCGGTTTTAAAATGCCGCGGCTGTCCGCCATGCCCGGTGTAATATCAATATGAACCTGCGTGCGTATATAGTCATTGACTGCTGCAATCAATGTCTGCCAATTCTCTGCTGTCGGTTCATCAAATGCCCGTTTGATGTGTGCCGGGTTGAGCGGCGGAATCGTTAAAAAGACAGGCCGGATATGGTGAGACAAACACTTTTCCTTGATGGTCTTCAAATCGGCAATCACGTCTTCTGCCGGAACCCCGGCCCGCAGGCTGTTGGAACCAATCAAAATAAGCAAATACGACGGCTGAAACGGCAGAACATCTCTGTCAAATCGTTCTACGGCCATTTCGCTGGTATCGCCGCTTTGTGCCAAGTTGACCGTCGGAAATGTCAAATAATTGCCATAGCTGAAATCCCAATAAGTTGGCGAATAAGAAATGCTGCCGCCGCCATGGCTGATACTGTCGCCAAAAATGGCCACACAGCCTTTGGACGCTTTGGGACTGGTCAAAAACGGCAGGGCATCTGAATATACGCCAATGGGCTTGCCTTCGCTGTCCATTGCCCGTACCCGCCAGTAAAACGGCGTATCAGACACGCGGGATTTTTGGTCATACTGATGAATATTCGTCGGCGTATAGGAATCAATGCGATGAACAGACGGCGCGATGCCGTTGGGATTTTCCGGCTTGTCATTGAGAATTTCCAATTCATACTTAGCCGCTCCCGGTACAGCAATCCAATCGTATACGGGATATAATAAGACCTCGCAGGGTCCCTGATTATAAAATGCCATAGGTGTCGGTTTTTCTGTAAACGGTTCAAAACGGTCAATATGCGATGCTTCGACATCCGAAAATTCGCTAATCGGGTGCCGGTCCAAATCAAAAGCTCTGACACGCCAATAAAACACCTGTCCCATATACGATTCTGGCAGGGCCAGTTCATACCCTGTCGTATATGCCGTTTGGGTCGGCATCATCAACGTATACGTATTTCCCGTCGCCTTGTCAGTAATATTCCCCTGTTTGTCCGGCTGCAGTACTTGTACTTCATATCCTACAGCGCCGTCAATACGTCCCCAATACAGCACCGGATGTCCCACGGCTGGATTATTGGCCGTATAATGCATTGTCACAACAGGCTTTTCTGACGAAGAAACGACCACTTTAGCTTTCGGCGTTTCCTTAGATGTTTGTGCAATCGACGGATGAACACGAACAGCCGTTGTCAGCGGCAGCGTCGTTTCCTTCGCCATGGCAGCACTTCCCAGTACCAAACTGAAAAATACAGCCAATGAAATAAGAGATGTATGTTTCATGCGTATTCCTTCCTTTTACATGTAATTGCTGTGCGTATCTTATTATAAGTCATCCCTTCTCAGCTGACAATGTATCCGTTCTTATACATATGATGTGCATGGATAGAGGGAGGATTCCCTGTGCCCTCGTATAATTTCTGTAAACTTGCCGTTTACATCAGCGTATATACTTTTTCTTTCTGTGTGACCAGAACACAGGGAAGGTTCCCTTTGCCCCTCATATGTCCATTCTTTTTCGCGCCGCCAAGAAGCTCGTAGAGCAAGGGAGTATCTCCTTCTGCCCATTTTTTCTAGTAAACTTATCGTTTACATATGCTATTCACTTTTTCTTTCTGTGCGACCAGAAAGAAAAAGATGACAAAAAGAAAGAAGTCGCCGCCCAAAACGGACTTAGCCTTACTGCGTTTGCCGAT
>CAVKEA010000079.1:0-7636 GCA_963655305.1 bacterium | reverse complement strand
ATATATGACAATGTCTATGTTTTATCCTTTTTGGTAAAATATAGACATTGTTTTTTTGAAAAAATGTCGGATTGGGCTATTTTTGTGTCGGATTGGAGTAGACAAAATTTAAATTCATTGATATGATAATACATGTCAATTGATTCACGAAAGTGATTATCAGTATAATACAAAGAAAATACAAGCAGTAAGGAGAGAAAACGGTATGCGTAACCAAATGACGAAGCAAGATACGACGTGGGAAAATGTAATCTGTGTGATTGGTTTATGGACGGCGTTTGTATCCTTGGCTGCTATGTATATGTAGGTGATAATCGGCTGGGAGTGTCCGATTCACATAGCATTTTAGAATTACAGATAAGGAGTGTAAGAAAATGGAAGGATTAACGTATTTTTTGCATTTATTTCATAGCGGCGGGTTGGTTATGTATCCGTTATTGGCATTATCGATTTTTACTATAGCGATTGCTATTGAACGGTTATTCTATTATAAGGCCAACCGTAAGAATTCTAAAAAGTTTTTTACAGGTGTTGACCATGCCGTAAAAAATCAGCAGTGGGATGCTGTAGATGCGTTCTGCAAAAAGAATTCTACAGCTATTAGCCGCATTATCGCTCATGGCGTGTCTCACCGCAACAGTGAAAAAGAAATGAAAGATGCTTTTAATGAACAAATGACGGTCGAATCAGTTGCATTTCGCCGCTATTTGGATTATTTGAGCGCCATTGTTACAGTCGCACCGCTGCTTGGTTTGCTGGGAACCGTAACCGGCATGATCAGTACATTCAGTGTATTGGATAATGGTGCCGGTGCGTCGGCCATTACCGGCGGCGTTGGGGAAGCATTGGTAGCGACGGCTTCCGGCCTTTGCGTAGCAATTATTGCTTTCTGCGTATATACCTATTTTGACCATCAGCTCGATACGATTGTAACAGATACAGAAAAATTATGCGTTGCCGTAGTCAATGCCAGCAATGCCAAATAGGGAGGTAAGCGAGAATGTTTACAAATACCAGAGTGAAGAAAAAACCAGTCTTCATGATTATCCCTATGATTGATATTATTTTCTTCCTGCTTGTATTTTTTATGATGAACAGTTTGCAGACGATTGCGCAAAAAGCACTGTCTGTACAGCTTCCTCAGGCACAAAGCGCATCGGCGCCTGTGCAGATGCCGATTATTTTGACAGTAGATGCGGAAGGGCATATTACTATGGATAATAAGCCGGTCAGCTATGATGAAGCATCGGCAATGATGAAAAAACACATGGCAGAAAACGCCAATGCAGCCGTTATTTTGCAGGCTGACAAACGGACTGCGCATGGTCAGGTCGTAGCCGTCATGGATATGCTGAAAGCAGCCGGTGTCAAACGCTTGGCTATTGCGGCAGAACAGAAGGGATGACGCATATGCAGGGAATTTCATGGAAACGTGCGTATGCCGGTTCAGCAATCATTCATCTCGTCATCGTAGGCGTATTTGCCGTGTTTTTGGCAGGTACGGTTCTCCACCAGGAAGAACAGCAGATGTATGTTGTTGATTTGGATACCGGTGAATTGACCAGCTCCGGCAGCGGCCATGCCGGCGGCGGTGGCGGCGGCAGCTCTCTGTTCCCGGAAAAATTGTCCGAACAGGCTGTAGCCGAAAAAGTAGCGCAGGTACAGGCCAGTCAGTCTGCCGTGACGCCTACCCCGCAAACCCCGGCCCCCACACCTGTTTCAGATGCGGTGCCGACAGCTGAATCTGCCAGTACGTCCGCTTCATCCAGTGCGGCTTCTTCAGCCGATGCAGCAGGTGCTTCTGATGGCAGTGCATCCGACGGTGGTGGTGTTGGCGGCGGCAGTGGTACTGGTGAAGGTACAGGCAGCGGTTCAGGAGTAGGTACAGGCAGCGGCAGTGGTGTAGGTGATGGTACCGGTGACGGCCAAGGATATGGTGAAGGCAGCGGCGATGGCCAGGGCAGTGGTGACAGTGGCGCTGCGGGTACAGGAACCGGGGCGTTTGACAGTGATGGTTTTTGGGCTGCTGTCAATGCCAACAAATCCTATCCGGCCATGGCCGTTAAACGCGGCATTACGGGCTCTGTCCCCGTTACAGTTACACTGGACGGCAGCGGCAACTGTGTGGGGGCTTCTGCTGGCGGCGGTCCGAGCATTTTGCAAAATGCAGCAGTCAAAGCGGTGTATGCAGCTTGCCCGTATCCCAATGCTACCGGTCAGACCGTTACGATTAATGTAACTGTAAACTTTAACTTGAATTAAGCTAGAAGAAAACAGCAGAGTATACATATAAGCCAGTTCTTTTGAGAAAGTGCAGTACGGCCTATTATTGTTTCACTATATTTATTTCACGCCATGTGCATGTACGCAGCTTTTTACTTGAAAGAACTGGCTTGTTATATAATCAGTATAAAATAATATGTTTTACTAAAGGAGATGTCTACATATGAAAACCATCGTTTTATATTCTACACGCACAGGAAATACTAAAAAAGTGGCAGAAGCGATTGCCAGTGCTTTGCCGACAGGTACACCCTGCTTGTCTGTCAAAGACGTACCGGCTGATATTGCCTCGTATGACTGTGTATTTTTAGGATTTTGGGTAGATCGCGGTTCGGCAGATAAAGATTCCCAGGAAACATTAAAAACATTACATAATAAACACGTAGCTATTTTTGCTACGTTGGGTGCAGACCCCAAATCAGAACATGCGGCTGCCAGCCTTCAAGCCGGCGCTGATTTTCTGCCGGCTGGCGTCGATGTAGCGGGCAAATTTATCTGCCAAGGCGCAGTCGATCCCAAACTGATTGAAATGATGTACAAACAGTTCCCGGCAGGCCATCCGCACGGCAAATCCCCGGAACGGGATGCGCTTCATGCAGAAGCTGCCAAACATCCGGATGCTGCTGATTTAGAACATGCTAAAGCATTTGCCGCAGACGTTATGCAGCGCGTTGCAGAAGGGTAAGGTATTTATGAGCTTAGAAGAATTATTCCACAGCCTGCCAAAGGAACAGCAGCTGTTCCAATTCGGCGCAGAAACGGAAAATCCGTTGGCAGAAGCCTTTCCGCGCAAGCGGGTCGTACATGCCGGCTTGAACGGCAGTGTCGTTCCACCGGATGAATCACAGCAGCTTTGGCAGCAGTTGATGGCCGTGCCGCCGAAAGAAAAGAAAATCCAGACAGCCTATATTCATATTCCATTTTGCAAAACAAAATGTCTTTACTGCGGCTTTTTTCAGAATGGAACGAATCAAGATGTTGAAGACCATTATGTGGACTGCCTGATTCAGGAATTAGAAGCTTCGGCTGATAGTCCCCGCTTAAGAGATAGTATTATTCATGCTGTGTTTATTGGCGGCGGGACGCCGACTTCGCTGTCGCCGCAAAATGCCAAGCGGCTGCTGCAGACAATCCAAAACTGTCTGCCTTTGGCCAACGATTATGAATTGACGCTGGAAGGCCGGATTCATGATTTAGTGCCGGAAAAAATGGATGTCTGGCTGGCCAATGGCGTCAACCGCATGTCTTTGGGCGTACAGTCATTCCACACGGATATCCGCCGTGCTGTCGGCCGCTTGGATGATCAGGAAACGGTGCTTCACAACCTGCGCAGCTTACTGGATTATAATCAATGCGCTGTTGTCATCGATTTGATTTATGGCCTGCCCGGTCAGGATATGAAGATTTGGCAGGAAGATTTGGATCTGCTGATTCAATCCGGCGTAGACGGTGCCGATTTGTACCAATTAAACGTATTTGACGGCAGTGATTTGAATAAAGCCATTGCCAATGGAAAACTGCCGCCGGCAGCGACGACGGCTTATCAATCGGGGATGTTTGCGTTTGCCAAAGAGTACTTGGAAAAGCGGGCGTATCGCCGCTTGAATATCTGCCATTGGAGCTGCAGCAATCGGGAACGCAGCCTGTATAATACATTGGCCCGTTCCGGCTCGGCTATGTTTCCGTTCGGCAGCGGTGCCGGCGGCGGCTTAGACGGCTATTCTACGATGCTGCACCGCGCGATTCAGCCGTATGAAATGTTTGTAGAGGCTGGTAAAAAACCGTTTATGGCCTTGATGAAGCAGTCTCCCTTGCAGCCCATAGTCGATGCCGTGCAGAATCAGTTAGAAATGTGCTATATTGACTTGAATAAAATCTATGCATTTGACGACCGGTTAAAGGATTTGGCATGGCTCTATGAATTATGGGAAAAACGTGGATTGGTTGCCTACAATGGCGTCATGTATACGCTGACCGATGCCGGCCAATTTTGGCAGGTCAATATCACGCAGACGACATTGGAATGCATTCAGTACTTGATGACCGGTAAGAATACGATGGTTATGGAACGGGTTGCTGCTCAGGATGCCCAAAAAACAGCATCGATGGCAGAGGCCATGAAAAAGATGAAAAACATGCAGGGTGTTCCCAGCGTAGCCGCTATGAGAAAAATGGCGGAAGCGATGCAGTCTATGAGCCCGGAAGAACTGCAGCAGGTCATGAAGCGCATGCAGGGCTCCTTATAAATTTTGATACCTTTTCTATACACTCCCTTGCAAAAGACTGCGGCAGCTGCTGCAGTCTTTTATTATCATGACAGGTTATTTTATTGCAAATATGCATAAAGTAAGAATAAAAACACTTTTGAAAAAGAAAATTAAATTCTTAAAGAAGACAAAATAGTGAACGAAGAAAGAAGGAGATTTTATGGCTAATACATTGTTTTTATATGATGGGACGGCAGCATCCCGCCGGACAGTTCAAATTATGTCCAGCATAGTGAGTATGAGTAATTACAGAGAATATACGGCATCCCCGCTGTCTCTTGCAAAATACAGCCGCATCGTATTTGCTGTCAGCCCGAATACCGATCATGCCTGGATAACCGCCGTGCTGCAGCAAGACCTTTCGCAAAAGGAAATCGGCATCATCGGCGTGGATGTGACTGACGCGGTATGGCAGATGATGTGCAGCCATATCAGCAAACAAATGGGAGAGGCCCTCGTATTTGCGGCCTGTGTTCATACGGCTGCAGGCAGAGAAGAAATCATACAGGCCGGTGAACGGCTGCAGGCATTGACTGCGCTTCCCGGTGAAAACGATACGGCTGTACTGGACGCGATAGAAACTTTTCTGCAGCAGCATAATACATGCGTATTGGCTACGGGATGTGATACGGCTGTGCGTGCGACTCCGATTGAATACGTATATCATGACAAGAAAATTTACATGTTTAGTGAAGGCGGCAAAAAATTCGCCAACTTATACCGCAATCCGAATGTCAGCTTGGCTGTTTTTGATTCGTATGCAGGATTTGAAAAGCTGGCAGGCTTGCAGATAGACGGCAGATGCCGTATGATAGAACCAGATGAACCAATATATATGACGATTGCAGAAACCAAAGGTATTACGAAAGAGCGGGTTCAGGCTATGCCGGTCCTGCTGCATGTGCTGGAAATTCAATTGACAGAAGCGGTCTTTTTATGGGCTGGTTTCTTAAAACAAGGCAAAGCGGTTCGGCAGGTGTATCGGTTCTAATATCGTCTGAAAAACAATCAAGGAGGATATTGCCATGGCAACGATGAGCCCTATGCGAATTGTTGAAGAAAATGCGGATAAAACGGTTATCGAAGTGGCAAATGAAACTGGGATTGCCCATCTGACAAAACGGGGCATATACCCAGGTATTGATATTGTCTATTTGGATGCCCATATTCAGCAGTTTTCCTGTTATGCTCAGCCTATACCTCATGTATTTGCGATTAATCATTGTGAAGAAGGCCGAGTGGAATGTGAATTTCAGAATGGAGAATTTTTGTATATGGGTCCCAATGACATGTCCGTTGGCTGGCGCAGCAATGAAGAATTTTGTCACACGACGTATTTTCCCAGAGCCCATTATCATGGACTGTCTATCGTCTTTAACATTGAAAAAGCGCAGCCTGTCGTTGACAGAATTTTGGGAGACAAATCATTTGATATAGCTGAACTATGCGACCGATTTTGCCAAGAATCGGACTTTGGCATGATTATGGAAGAAAATAAAGATATGAAGCATTTATTTCAAGAGCTGTATCATATTCCCGATTCGATTCGATATCCATACTGTAAGCTGAAAGTAGTAGAAATATTGCTGATGCTCAGTACAATTGATTGTAAAAAAACAAAGAAAAAAGTATGCTTTCCCCAAAAGCAGGTCGAAATTGTGAAATCCATTCGAAATCATTTAGTGCAGAATTTGCAGGAAAAACTTACGATTGAAGAAATCTCAGAACAATATGCGATTTCACAGACCCTGCTGAAACGCATTTTTAAAGCCATTTACGGCATGACCATTCGTCAGTATTTGCAGGAATACCGGGTGGAAGAATCACAGCGCCTTTTGCTGCAAACCAATAAAAGCATCGTAGATATTGCAATGTATGTAGGATATTGCAACAGCAGCAAATTTTCGGCAGCCTTTAAAAAACATACGGGCGTATTGCCTAAAGATTATCGGCGCATTCATCAGCCCATATAGGCATAAGAGAAGTTTGCAGCAAACAGGCCGCAAAAGCAGATGCAGTGGTGGGAAAGTGGTGGAAAATTCGAATAATATTAAAAATAAATGTCGGAATGGGCTGTTTTTGACCCGTTTGGAGTAGATATTTATGAATGCATCACGTATAATATAGATGTGGTTATCACTATATGATGACGGCATCTATATTCTGGGCAGCACGCTGTAACTATTACCCCTGGGAAATACCTCTCCTTCTGGTCAGCTTGCTGTATTAGAATATATTCGGCACGTCGAGTCAACCTCTCGGCGTGTCATTTTTTCTATGTCTAATACAAAAGGGATTGTCGCATGCGCATGCACTATCCCTTTTCTTTAAAAGTTATAATTTGATGCTGAAGGTCAAGAAAGACGCAAGAAAAAAAGGCTTGCCGCTTTGTACGGCAGGCCCTCATTGGCAGCATATTATGCCCAAATAACTTTCATAATGTCCTTATATGCACTTTCCAAGTGCTGAATGATGTTGCGGTACAGCGCGTAGACGACTTCACCGTTTACTTCGTCTGTCGGCAGAATCAGGCAAGTGTCTAAAATAAGAGATCCTTCATTGTCGGTAAAATATTTGAATGATTTATAGGTTAAATTGTATTCGTTCATTAATTGGGACAAACTTTCCATATTTTTATCGTTCAACGCATTGGGAGCAATAAAAACGCGAATCATGCCGTAAATGCTGTCATCGAGAATAAAAACAGTAGGGATGTTGGTACCGTTTATCGTAAGATTGGAACGAAAAACAGCGGTGTGCAGCGAATCGTCTTCCGGTACGTCAATGGTAAAATCCTGAATGTTGTGTTCATCAAGAAATTTTTTAAAATTTTCGGCTTTTTTATTCATAAGTAGTCTCCTTTTCTTATAGTAATACCAGTATATCATATTCACAGGCTAAAATAAAATTAGGAATTAGTATCTAATACATATAAATGAAGAATAGAAGCCATAGCGTTTGTTCATGTATTTACGATAACGCATAAAGAACGAAAACATGGGGCTGTCGCACGAAGCAATTTTACTTCGATGCGATAGCTCCTTTTTTTGCCTATTGAAATTAGTTTTATGTTGCTCATCTTAGTT
>CAVKEA010000078.1:0-8359 GCA_963655305.1 bacterium | reverse complement strand
CATCGCGTAACTCCTTTGAGATGATGTGTTTTAGCAGATTCATTATACTTCAAAGCGTGGTTACGCGATATTTATTTGTTCAAAAAGTTGTAAACTGCTGTAATCATAGACAAATGAAAGAAATCGACCACCAGTGAGCCATTAGGTGCTCCGGCTAATGAATATGTTTTTAGCCAGTGGTCGATTTTTTTAGTATTTAACAACTCTATTTAATAAAATAACAGAAATCGAAAAAATTTCGAAAAAATTGATTGACAATTTCCATCTATACCACTATAATGAATTACATCAATAGAATACATACGGCAACGAAGCCCTTACGGAATCATGGTACCTGATTCGTAGGGGCTTTTCTGTTTTTCTATTGATACAACATAATATCCAAAAGACAAAGGTGTCTTGAGAGCATACATTTGAGGGGATGTATCTTTCAGACACTTTTTTTATTCTTTTTGAGGGGATGATGACGATGAAAAAACTATGGTCTATATTACGCTTGACCTTGCCGTGCATGCTGATGGCTGCACCGACAGCGTTTGCCGCTGAGCCGGGCACGATTGATGCTGGGGATACGGCTTGGGTATTGATTAGTGCGGCTTTGGTATTCATCATGACGCCAGGGCTTGGCTTTTTCTATGGCGGCATGGTCCGCGATAAAAATGTACTGACGACCATTATGCAGAGCTTCTTTATTGTTGCTATGATTTCTGTTGAATGGATTATTCTTGGCTATGCAATGACGTTTGGTACAGATATCAATGGCTTTATTGGTTCACTGGACAAAGTAGGGTTGGCCGGCATCGGCATGTCTGTATTGGAAAACGGCACGATTCCGGAACTTGCTTATGTAGCGTTTCAATGCATGTTTGCCGTCATTACACCGGCGTTAATCACAGGTGCTTTTGCAGAACGGGTCAAGTTCCACGCGTTTGCTATTTTCATTCTGTTATGGGCTGTGTTCATTTACAATCCTATGGCTCACTGGGTATGGGGCGGCGGCTTCCTCGCCAAACTGGGGGCTTTGGACTTTGCCGGCGGCCTCGTCATCCATATTCTTTCTGGCGTTTCCGGCTTGACATTATGCATTCTTTTGGGCAAACGCCATGGTTTGGGGAAAATTCCTATGCTGCCGCACAATCTGCCGATGACCGTATTGGGGGCTACGCTGTTGTGGTTCGGCTGGTTCGGCTTCAATGCCGGCAGTGCTTTGGGGGCTAACGGTCTGGCTGCCAGTGCATTCATTGCTACGCAGGGAGCCGCTGCTGCCGCTACGGTTTCCTGGGTCGTCGTCGAATGGATATTAAACGGCAAACCGACCATTCTCGGTGCGGCTTCCGGCTGCATTGCCGGCTTGGTTGCCATTACACCGGCAGCAGGCTTTGTCGCTCCGATTCCGGCTATTATCATTGGGGCAGTCGGCGGCGTACTTTGCTACTTTGCTGTTGCGGCATTAAAAGCAAAACTGGGGTATGATGATTCTCTTGATGCGTTCGGTATTCACGGTCTTGGCGGTACTTGGGGCTCTATCGCTACTGGTCTTTGGGCTACTACGGAAATCAATCCGGATGGTGCCAACGGCCTGTTTTATGGGGAAACTCATTTATTATTTGCTCAAATTATTTCCACCTTCGTCGCCTATGCGTTTGCTATTGTCGGTACTATTATTTTGTACAAAATCGTCAACGCCTTTACGCATATGCGTGCAGACAAAACCGAAGAAATTACGGGGTTGGATATCACCGAACACGGCGAACGTGCTTACAACCATGCATTGATGTCTGCCGGAAGTCCGTTTGATTCTTCTCTCAATTCCATGACAAACCAGGCTTCTACGATTGAAGACATTGGCATAAAAACACATACCTTATAAACGATAGGAGGTGCTTGCTATGCAGCGCAAAATTACGAAAGTAGAAATCATTACACGGCCAAGCAAGCTGGAAGAATTAAAAGATTCACTCAATGAAATCGGCGTTTTGGGCATGACAGTCAGTCAGGTATTCGGCTGCGGCCTGCAAAAAGGATACGTCGAAGTCTATCGGGGACAAAAATACAACATCAATCTGCTTCCGGGGATTAAAGTAGAAACGGTCATTTGTGAAGTACCCGTAGAAAAAGTCATTGAGGTAGCACAGAGAGTTTGCAAAACAGGCAAACCAGGGGACGGCAAAATCTTTGTATACGAACTGAGCGATGCTGTTCGTATTCGTACCGGTGACAGAGGACCGGAAGCGATTATGGACGAAAAATAAAATACTATCGGGGGATAGACAAAAAATAACATTTTCAGGGTTTAGTACAGTACGGTGTACTAAAAAAGGGCTGTCGCATAAAGCGGCAACCCTTTTTTTGTCTGCGTGGATAGTTTGCAGTACATATATCAAAAATATACTATGTCTATCAGTCCCTTTTCACTCTCCGAACTTAGTGCTGCGTCGGAACAACGGCTTCAGCCAATGACTGCTGTTTTTCCTGTTCCCGTTGTTCTATCTTATCCATATGACGGGCAAAAATACCTGCCAAAATCGAGCCTGTAATCTGATGAATCGCAGCCCCTACAGCAGCCGGAATGGCTACAGCCGGCGCAAAGAATACAGATACCAGGGAAATAGCCAAGGCATCATTCTGCATGCCGACTTCCAACGTAACGGAATGCTGCTGTTTTTTACCCAAGCCGAGCTTGCCCGTGACGAAATAGCCAATGAGGAACCCGCCAAGGTTGTGCAGCAAAACCATGATAACAATGAAAGCGCCTAATTCCAAAATCTTCGGTCCGTTGATAGCAATAACACCGCCGACGATGACCAAAACACCAAAGGCAGAAATCAAAACCAATACTTTAGACAGAGAAGCAACGTGCTTTTCCCCCATCATACGATGAACGATAAGTCCCAATACCAACGGAATCAAAATAACTTTCATAACCGTCATCGCCATGGCCATAAAAGAAACTTCAACCCACTGACCGGCCAAAGCCCAAACGATGAAAGGCATCATAATAGGCGCCAACAGTGTGGAACACGTCGTAATGGAAACGGACAGGGGCACATCGGCTTTTGCCAAAAATCCCATGACATTAGATGCTGTGCCGCTCGGGCAAGAACCCAGCAAGACCATGCCGACAGCCAGTTCCGGCGGCATTTCAAAGGCAATAACCAATGCATATGCCAGCAGCGGCATAATCGTATAATGCGCAATGCAGCCAATCATTACTTCTTTCGGACGCTGTACGATCAATTTAAAATCTTTGGCATGCAGCGTCATACCCATGCCAAACATGATGACGCCCAGCAGCAATACCGTATGCGGTACAGCCCATAAGAACGCATTCGGCATAAAATATGCCCAAATGACAACTAAAAATACGATGTATGTCAGATTTTTCCCAACAAAACCGCTTAACTTTCCAATCAGATCCATCATAACTATCCTGTCCCTTCCATAACAATATGTAATAAAATAATCGAATCACAAATAACTAAACGGTTTTGATTGGCCGAAAAAAAAATACTTCATCTCTAAACTAAGAGACAAAGTATATTACTCTGCGGTACCACTCTTTTTGCCATGTCACATGGCCACTTTGTAAGCATCTCCGGATATTCCATGCAATGCCTGGCGGGATAACGGCTGCCTGCCGGCTGTATCTACTCGCGGCATTCCGCTTTCGGACAGCTGCTCCTGGGCGACTTCATATCGAGTTTCCATCCTGCTTCTCAGCTGCCAGCAGGTCTCTGTACATTCGGCTGCGATATTACTACTCCCAATCAACACTGTTTTGTATTTGTTGAGCTTTATTATAGCGGCATTTTTCAGATAAGTCAATAATTTTTTAATATTTTATTCGTATTTTTCTTTCTAGTTAAACATTTAACTTAATATTTTTAAGAAGTAAAACGTATTAGTTGGTATGCAAATTTTTTCTATCTAAAAGTATTTACCTATTCCCATCAAACTGTGTATAATAAAGATAGAGAAAGGAGAATTTTCATGTTAATTGATAATGCAGAAGGTTTAGTATTCAGACCGCCCAGCGAAGCGCGCAGCTTTATTTTGCGCGTAACGATTGGCTGTTCTCATAATATGTGCACATTTTGCACCATGTACAAAGCATCCAAATACCGTGTACGTTCTTTAGAAGAAATCGACGGAATTATTGAACGAGGGGCTGCAGCCTATCCCTTTATCCGCCGGATTTTCCTGGCCGACGGCGACGCTCTCGTGCTGCCGACAGATGATTTAATTCATATTCTTCACAAATGTTATCGTACATTTCCCAATATTACCCGCATCGGCGCCTATGCCACACCGGCTGATTTAAACAGAAAATCCCCGGAAGATTTAAAACGTCTTCGCGAAGCCGGCTTGGGCATTCTGTATATGGGAATTGAAAGCGGTGACGACGAAGTACTGCGCCATGTCAAAAAAGGCACAACGAGTGCCCTGACTATTCAGGCTGGTAAAAAAGCGTTGGCCGCCGGCATGAAATTATCTACCATGATTCTACTGGGATTGGGCGGCCAGGAACGGACCAGAGAACATGCCCTGCACACTGCTGAAGTAGTATCTGCCATCAATCCGACTATGCTCAGCGCGTTGTCTTTAATTATTCCCGGCGATGCGCCATTATACCAAGACGTCGTCCTCGGTAAATTTACACCGCTTACGGCCCGCGGCTTTTTGGAAGAACTGGACATGATTCTTCGCCACACCGAAATGAGCCGTCCTTGTATTTTCCGCAGCAACCATGTCTCCAACTTGCTTCCTGTCGGCGGTACGCTGCCAATGGACAAAGAAGCGATGTTGGCAACTTTGGAACAGTATATTCCCAGAGCCGATAATACTCGGCCCTTGCTAAACGATAACGGAAATTTCTAATCGGAGGGAGTCGCCATGAAAAAGAGTATCCTGCTTGTCATCCTGCTGGTTATTATAAGCATGACAGCTTTTGCAGAAGAACCTCGATTTGACCATATGCATTCTGTGCTTATCGTCAATACGACGCGGCAGGACGAGGCCACCAACTATATGACCCATCGCCTGATGCAGCCATTTCGCATCCCCTATTGGGACCGTCTGCAGTCAGAAGATTGTCTGTCTCCGCAAGACATTACAGAAGATACACTGCGCACGTTGGCAAAAACATATCATGCTGACGTCGTCCTGGTTCCTGTCGTTCGTACTTGGCAGTGGCGGCAGTATACACTCTTTTTCCATTATGATGACGAACTGATAACCGAATATGCCTATTACTTTACGGTCTATGCCTATGACAGCCAAAAGGGAACCTTCAAACAGTACAGTTCCCGCGGCTTTGACCGTGAGTCCGCATCCATCTTGAATAATCCTTATGATGTGCTCACGCGGGCCATGGACCAAATTATGGAAAAACTACCGTATAAACGGATTCCTACGGACATTGAAGGCCTGCATGGCTCTTTGACAGCCTTGCCGACCAAAACGACAGCCGGCGGAGCCAAAATCATTACAGCAACTCATCCTCTTGCCATGTAGCTTATTATAAAAAAACGAGCCAGAACAGCTTTTATACTGCTCTGGCTCGTTTTTTTATATATTCAACTTCAATGTTGAAAAAGGAATCGGCGCTGCCTGATGCGCATGATGCCTGCCGATTTCTTTTTCCATCCAAACCATATCATACCAGCGGTCAAACTTATAGCCGCACTTCGTAAACTCGCCGACCCATGTATAACCCATGTGCTGATGAAAGCGAATGCTGTCCTGCGTCAAATATTCATCTTCTACTTTCGGATAGGCAATACACGCATTGGCATTCAAAAAGCCCTGCCGCTGCAGCGTTCGTTCCAGCATGTCATACAAACGGCGGCCAATCCCTTGCTTTTTATGCTGCTGCGATACATAAATCGATACCTCTACAGCCCAATCATAGGCTTGCCGTTCTTGAAACGGCCCGGCATAGGCATAGCCTACAGGCCGTCCTGCTATCTCTGCCACAAAATAAGGATACTTCTCCAGCGTATGCAGAATGCGTTGTCTAAACACTGCCGCCGTCGGCACATCATACTCAAAAGTAATCGCCGTCTTTTGGACATACGGCGCATAAATCTGCACCAAATCCGCCGCATCTTCCGGTGTCGCTACCCGAATAGACATATCATTTTTCCCCATGTTCCATCCCCCTCTATTTCGTATCGTATACTGCGTTTATGATACAGCATCCCCCAAAACGCAACGATCCTGTATCAAAATATCTCACTTTCTCATATAAGACGCATATCATGGCAGACTGACGCCATGTATCCTATCTTCCATAAAAAATAAACGCAGTACCCTCTTATCCCTTGACGCGGCACTGCGTTTATCAAAAATCAATTTCATGGGTTATGCATTTACCATTTCAGCTTTTTTGCTGAGAATAGCTTCTGCGGCCTGGCATGCTGGGCAGAAGCAATATACCGCGCCCTTTGCTTTCGCTTCTTTTGCTTGTTCAACTACTTTAGGGGCTGCGTCTGCGCCAAATACACTTTTACCTGCATCAGAGCCGGCAAACGCAATCAAACCGTCAATAGTGACAATATCGGCTTCCAATTCCGCAATGTATTTTTTAGTTTCTGCCGCTTCGCCTGCTGTTCCTACAGCAGCAAGCCAAGCCTGGGCTGCATCTTTCGCTTCTTTGCTGCAGCTGGGAGCTGCTATCAATTCTTTCGTTTTAGCAATTACAAAATCCAATGTTTCTTTCGTCATGGCTGATTCCTCCATTTCAGTACATACATATGTTATTGTAATTTTTCTCGCTACACTTATGATTATAATCAACCTGCTGCGAAATAACAAGTACGATATACCTGAATACAGAGGGTTCGGACGAAACATGTTTGTGTGAAAGATGTATGAGAGAAAATTCCCACCAGAGCATGGTCTCTATATATAATTTACTGATTATCTAACAGCCTAGATCTCTTTAATACGTTGCTGCACCGCATGCCTGGTTTAGTTTGGCCGGCACCAAATATGAAATAACAACATTATTTACTGTTATTGTATATTCACTAGATGAAGATAGATATGTTTACTTCAATCAATCTTCTATAAAAGAAAATGCTGCTGGTACATCCAGCACAGAACGAGCATTTTTAAAATGCTGCCAGAAATTCCTGCGTAGCACCTTAGCTCCCGGTTCTATTGTGTTTAAACCGCAAACAAAATGACCATTGTATACTCCAACAAAAAAAGAGTCGCTGTACAAAGAATTTTTTATACAGCAACTCTTTTTTTCTGTTTTATTTACACGGTTTCCTTAATGACCTGCATTGGGAAGCGCATTGGCTGTTTTAGCATCTTCTTGATAGTCTGAATCAAACCGTTTGTTGAGGAAGTTGACATACAAATATGCCAATACCGCACCGGAAATGTTATGCCATGCACTGAAGACAGCACCCGGTACGCCGGCCATTGGCAGGGATGCAAAGTGCGCTTTGGCAAGACCTGTTGCCAAGCCGGAATTCTGCATGCCGACTTCAATGGACAAGGCAACCATTTTTTTCCAGCTCATGCCGCAGAAATGGCCGATGGCAAAGCCAAGGGCATAGCCGAGGCAGTTGTGAAGGATGACGACAAGCAGGATAACGCCGGAGCTGGAAAGGATAGCGTTGCGGCTGGCACCAATGATACCGGCGATGAGGAAGGAAATAGCCAAGGAAGATACGGCCGGCAGATAATCCGTAGCCGTAGCGGCCAGTCTTGGCAGAAAATATTTGACAGCCAAACCCAGGCAAATAGGAAAGATAACAATCTGCAAAATAGAAATAAACATGCCTACAGGGTCAAAAGCAACACGCTGTCCAATAATCAAATACGTAAGAAGCGGCGTCATAATCGGTGAAATGACAGTGGAAACACTGGTCATTGTGACGGATAAGGCCAAGTCCCCTTTACTCATAAAGGTAATGACATTGGAAGACGTACCGCCCGGGCAGGTACCGACTAAGACAACACCGACAGTCAGTGCCGGATCCAATTGGAATAAAGTGGATAATACATACGCCAAAAACGGCATAACGAAATACTGTGCGCAGGCGCCAAAGAATACGTCACGCGGCCGTTTGAGCACCAGCGCAAAATCATGCAGACTCAGCGTCGTGCCCATGCCAAACATAACTACGCCCAGCAATAAGCTTAATACAGAAACATCGCCGATTTTTCCCAACACCCATTTAAAGCTGTCAGGCGTTGTCATCCCCAAAATGAGGAAGACTACGGCAAGAATACCAAAATATTTGCCAATTAAGGCACATACTTTTTTCATCGTTTATACGACCTTTCTACTCTATTATTTATACATATACAAAGGGGCTGTAACATAATAGCCTCATTAAAA
>CAVKEA010000077.1:0-9345 GCA_963655305.1 bacterium | reverse complement strand
AAAGAAAGAAGGCCGCAACAAAATGGGCTAAAAAAGCTCATTTTGTTACAGCCCCATTTCTTTGTAATAAATTTATGCTTCCTTAATAGTGCCTTGTTCAATTTCAAAAAGATGTACCGTATCGGTTTCACCGGCCAAAGCCTGCTGTACTTCTTTGGCAATATCCCGCGTCGTACGCGAGCAGGTAAAGAGGAAAATTTGTTCCTTCTTGCCAAGATCGGCCAAGAAATGCATCGCTTCTTTTTGCCGCTGTTCATCAAACCGGACGAAAATATCATCCAAAATAAGCGGCATCGGTTCGATTTGTTTGGAAAAGGCCATTGCCAGGCTAATGCGGATGGCCAAATAGATTTGGTCGCCAAGGCCGCTGCTCCATTGTTTTTCCGGAATGCGGCGCTGCGCCCCATCGACAGCATATAACTGCTTGCCGTCAAACGTAGCCTGCAGAGTATACCGTCCCTGCGTCATAAGATGGAGATAATCACTGGCCTGACGGATGACAATCGGCTGGCGGACCCGTTCATAATAGGCTTGGGCTTCTCCCAGCATATACTGTGCAAACGCATAGGTAAGCCAATCATTGACTTTTGTATCCAATTCGGCCTTGCGGTTTTGTTTTTCCTGCAGCAGTTTATTGTACGTATCACTTTTAGCCATTTGACTAAGGCGTTCAATAAACGTGCCTCTTTTTTCAGCTACTTCTGCCAGTTTCTTTTCAGATTCGGCAATCTTCTTTTCGTAATACGTCCGTTCATCTGTCCAGTTCTTCAACGTATGGATTTTTAATTCATGCCGTAATGCTGCCAGATTTTTCGGATTTTTAGCAATCAGCCGAATATGGGCTTCTGATTGTTCATAAATTTCTTTATATTGCTTAAACTGCCGAAATTTAAGGACTTTACTGCGAAATTCACCAACGGTCTGCGCGCCTGTTACAACGAGCAAGTCCTGCTGCTGCCGCTGCCGAATTTCTTTATCTTTTTTCAGTTCTTCAATCTGTTCGTCCCGTTCTTTCTGCTGTTTATCTTGTTCTTTCGCGACTTCTGCCTGCACGCGAATCTGCTGCCACTGTTTATATACTGTTTCTACTTGTTCCGGTGTGACAGCCGCTGTAATGCCGATTTCTCTAAAAAGCTGTTCTGCACCGTCATGCCATTGCGCAATGTGGCTTTGCAGGTCTTCTTTGCGTTTTTGCCATGTATGCATGGATTGGGATACATTCTGCCATTTTTCCCATAAATCTTTAGCTTCTTGGATTTTTTCTATGGAAAGTTTTGTCAGGCCAGTTGCTGTCAGCCAATTTTCCCAGGCTTTGCGGCAAGTATCCACTTTTTCTTTCCAATCCTTTCCTTCTTTATCCCATTTATCGTAAATCGCGTCATACATGACTTTTTGTTCTTTTTCCCACGCCGTCTTGCTTTCATGGGTTTTCCAATCCATATATTTTTTGCGGACTTCATCCAATTTTTGAGTCCAAACTTCGGTAGCATCGGATGCCTGGACTTCTAAATAAGCTTGTTCTGCCAACGTCATCAAGGTGTCTTCCATGCCCTTTTTTCGTACTTCCAGTTCTTCCATTTTTCTAGGAATCCGACCTGCATTAATCCGCTGTTTCACATAAGAAGCAGCTGCAATCACAGCACAGCCCAATGCACCGCCAAATCCAAGGGTCTGGTCAAAATCATATAGGAAGACTACTGCCAGCAAAGCGACGGCTCCTGCAAAGAACAACCCCGAAAGAATCGCAAAACCATGCGAGCTGCTGCCTGATTCGCTTTGCAGCCACTGCAGTTGTTCTTCTATTTTCTGTCGTTCCAACAGGGACGCTTGAATGGCGGATACGGCTTTGCCAATCGCATTCCATTCCTCTTTGGTATGGCCCGGTTCTTCTTCGTTTTCTTCCGGAAGAGAGGTTACATTTTTCGGTTTGGCTGCCTGCCATTTTTCCTGTTCTTGTTCAAACCGGTTCAGACTGGCTGCCAGCGACAGCCCTTTGGGCCAATCGATGTGTTCCGGAACGGTTTGACTGCTCCATTGTTTTAGTTTTTCTGCATACTGATTTTGTTCAAACTGCCAATCCATTTCCGTATCAGTATGGTCGGCAATTTCGAGTAATCCTTGTTTCCATTCGGTCGTATGCTGAAAAATCTCATCCAGCTGCGTACCGCAGATAAGCCATTTGTTCCATTCTGGCTGAAACGCCGGGCCTTCTCTGGATATGGATGCCAATTTTTTGATTTGTTCTTCAATTTCTTTGATTTTAGTTTCCAAATCCGTCCATTTTTGTACGCCGTCTTCCGGAAACTGAGCCACATCAGCCAGGTCCTGCATCCGTTTCATCGCATCCTGACCGCGTTTATATACGTCCCAGGCAGCTATCGGCATAGAAACCTTTTCAATCTGCAGTTTAGTTTCTTCAATATCCAGGCGAATTCGGTTTTCTATTTCATGAGTCGTGCGTTCCTGTGCCTGCAGCTCTGCAAATTCATTTTCATCATAAGCCAAACTGTGAATGCGGCGGTCAAAATCGCGCTGTTCATTGAGGAGCGCATTAATCGGCTTCTTCCCCTGCGGAGACGCTACTAAAAGTTCTCCCATGAGCCGCGTTAAATCCCGCCGCGTCGTCCCCATGCGTACGCCGCCTTCTACACTGAAAAAATGGCTGCGCACTTCTTCGCTTGCCAAAATCTTGAACCCCTGCAGATCTTCCAATCCCATCGCAAAGACTTGGTCATAGGTCCGGCGGTCTAAGCCATGCCACCATAATTCTGCAGGTTCTTCATGAATGGTAAGGTCTCCGTCTGTCATGTACGATTCTTTTTCATTGCGGTAGATGCGATACTCGTGGCCGTCATCACGGCGTATGTCCATGTGGCCTTTATAGCCCCGCCAATCGCCCCGCTGATAGCCAAAAAACATAGAGCGAACATATTTCATGAGTGTTGTTTTGCCGCTTTCGTTTTGGCCATGCATGACGATGAGTCCTTTTTCCGGCGGATTCCATTCTACATTATGATAGATGCCAAAATCATCTAAATTCATTTGTATAATTTTCATAAGTACCTATCCTCTTTTATCTGTAAGCAGCTTCTGCATGCCCAGCCATTTGGCTTTTTCAAACGCCTCCAAAAGCCGGGCATCTGATATACCGCGGCCATAAGCGCCCAGGCGTTCAAATTCCGGCCGTTCCTGGAGAATGGCCCGCAGTGTCTTCAGTTTTTCTTCCTGCGGCAGGGCGTCTATTTTATCACTCATGTTTAAATAGTCACCCACTGTATCAGGAAGTTTGCTGCGTTCTGTCAAATTGATTTTAGGGCGTGCCATATTGCGCAGGCGTTCTACCATGACAAACGCATATTTACCCTGTTCTTCTTCACGCCAGCTGTCTATCCAGTACTGCGTGGCTTCCGGATTATTGATGACATGATACATGCTTCCTGCGCCGACAAAGTTAACGGTAAGAAAGGTCGGCTTGCCGACTTCATGCCGTATTTTTTCTTTCGTAAACCGGACGGCTTCCCGCAGTTCAGAAACCGATTCAATGGAGTCAATCGGAATATCCACGCTTTCCCAGCGAACAATACTAGTATCTACAAATTCAATATCGGTCGTGCCGTACGGGCCGACTTCTACATAATAGCATCCTCTGGGACCTGTTTCTGTGCAGTCCAGTCCCTGCGGATTGCCTGCGTATACAACATACGGCTTGTCACACAAGATTTGATGCGCATGTACGTGTCCCAGCGCCCAGTAATCCATGCCGCTTTCTTTTAAATCAGTCAAACTGCACGGAGCATACGTCGAGGGTCCTCCTACCTGCGTATGAAGCAGTCCAATCGCATAATGGTCTGCTGAGGTGCGGCTGAAATTCCACGCCAAATTATCCCGCTGTTCTTGATGCGCATAGCTCTGTCCATAGACAGCTGCCACTTCTTCGCCGTCAACAATCAGCGGCATTCGTTCTACTTTTTCCGTGCTGAAAACATGTACATTCGGCGGAAAAGGTATTTTTGCCTGCCAAGCATCCAGTGGGTCATGATTGCCGAGAACAGCAAAAACCTGTATATCATTTTGTGCCAATTTATGAAGAAGACGCACATAGTCCAGCTGCGCCGTTAAATTATGGTCTGCGCTGGTATATACATCGCCGCTGATCAGTACGGCGTGTACTTGTTTATCAATGGCAATCTGCACCACTTTTTGAAATGCCCGCATAGTCGCGTTTCCGACAATACGCTGCCATCGTTCATCAATAGAAGCAATATCACGGAAAGGGCTGCCCAAATGCAAATCGCCGCAATGAATAAAACGTAAACTTTTTGCCATCCCTATCCTTCTTTCTCCAGCCAGGCCCGCTGCAGTGCCATGACAGCCTGTTTGAGCTTATAACTGGGTATCTTTGAAAAAGACAAAAGAAATTCTTTTTGTTCATCTTGTCCTGGTTGTTCATAAAATGACTGCATAGTCAGTACACGGCAGCCTTCTTTCTCTGCTTTGCTGCACAATTCCTGTGCGGAATAGGAGCTGCGCAGGGCAATGTGGCAATACACGCCTGACGTAATCCGGCTGACTGTAATCTGGCTGCCAAACGCCTCCTGCAAAAGCCGTTCCATCAGCAGCCCTTTTTCCTGATAATCTTTGCGCAGCCGCCGCACATGTCTTGCCAAATCGCCGCTTTGAATATATGCTGCCAACACACACTGCTCCGGTATAGAGGCTCCCTGCCGGAATAAGCTCCGCTTCTGATTATACAAGTCCATCAGCCGCGGCGGCAATACCATATAGCTGAGACGCACGAAAAATGGCAGCACTTTGGATAAGGCTCCCATGTAAACGACCTGCCCGGCTGTATCCAATCCCTGCAGAGCCGGAATAGGCCGCCCGTAATAGCGCAGTTCGCTGTCATAGTCATCTTCTATAATTAAGCCACTACATTTTTCAGCCCACTGCAGTAGTTGGTACCGCATGCCAATCGGCATGACCGTGCCCGTAGGAAATTGATGCGACGGGCTTACATAGACAAGCCGAACTTGGCTTTCGTGCAGTCTGTTCATATCCAGCATGCCGTTATGAATAGAAATCGGTTCAATGGCAAATCCCATGTTGCGAAAAATTTCTCTGCCCAGTCTGAATCCCGGATCTTCTACAGCAATGCGCGGCCATCTATCTCGCAAAAGCGTCGTCAATACGCCGAGCAGGGCCGCTGTTCCTGCTCCCACAATAATGTTTTCCGCCTTGGCATGCACACCCCTCGTTTCATATACATAGTGACTAAGAGCTTCCCGTAAATCCGGCACACCTTGTTCGTCATTACTGGCCGTCAAGTAAGAAGGTTCTGACAAAACCCGATTCATATGCTTGCGCCAAATATCCAGGGGAAAATGTTCCATATCCATATCACCGCTGCCAAAATCGTATAAATACGCCGGCTTAGGTACAGAACGAGGAATAAGCCCTGCAGCAGCAGTATGACTTTTTTCTTCAATAGGACCTAAAAAAGCCGCTTCATAGCGGGCTTTATTACGGCGAATGATATATCCTTCACTGGCAAGTTGGTAATATGCTTTTTCTACTGTCATTTTGCTGACGTTGACAGACTGTGCCAATTCCCGCACAGAAGGAAGACGCATGCCGGCAACCATCCGGCGGGCTTCGATTTCACGGCGGTAATATTCATATATTTGTACGTAATAAGGGGTTTTTATGCCCTTATTGATTTGCAGCATATACATCGACCCATTTCATCATTTTGTATCGTTATTATATATATTGTAGCGAAAAACTGGCATGGTGAAAAGAGGTATTTTATAAAATATCTGTACAATATTAGAAATAATTTTGTCTTATTGTAAACCTATATGTAGCGCTTAAACAGTTGACTTTACGGTTTCATTTTTGTATACTAGCGTAAAGTCATCTATCAGAGAGGAGCTTTCTTATGAATTTAACCACACTGCAAACATATACCGAAAAAGTACTGCAAGGCCACGACATTACATTTTCAGAAGCGCTGGAACTCATTTCCCTGTCCAATCAAGATACACCGCTGCTTCTCGCCATGGCTGATAAAATCCGACAGCACTACAGCAGCGAAGACGTAGACTGTTGTGCCATTATTAACGGCCGTTCCGGCCGCTGCCCGGAAAACTGCCGTTTTTGCGCGCAATCCGCTCATTACCATACAGGGGCATCTGTATACCCGTTGCTGGACAGCGACACGATTATTGATGCTGCCAAAAAAGCCAAAGCAGCCGGGGCAGCCCGCTTTGCCATTGTCACCAGCGGCCGTTCTGTAGCAGAAGGGCCGGAATTTGATGCTATCCTTCACACATTGACACGCATCCGCCAAGAAGTGAAGATAGAAACTTGCTGTTCTCTCGGCCTTATTACGCTGCAGCAGGCTATTGCCCTAAAAAATATCGGCGTGTCCCGATATCACGCCAATATCGAAACAGCGCCGTCTTATTTTCCATCTATTTGTTCTACCCATACCTTTGCCGATAAAGCATCTGTCATCCATACGGCTCAAAAAGCAGGCTTACGCGTCTGCTCCGGCGGTATATTCGGACTAGGCGAAACACCCCGTCAGCGCGTAGAAATGGCCTTTACCTTAAAAGATTTCGGCATTGATTCTATACCGCTGAACATTCTCAATCCCATTGCCGGTACGCCCTTTGCCAATAACCAGCCCTTGTCTCCTTGGGAAATTCTGCGTACGTTTGCTGTATTCCGCTTCATTTTGCCAAAAGCACTCATACGTACAGCCGGCGGCCGCGAAGTCAATCTCCGTTCCATGCAGGCCTATGCCCTGACCAGCGGTCTGAACGGTTTAATGATTGGCGGCTATTTGACGACAGACGGCAATGCCGTATCCGTCGATATGCAGATGCTTCATGATTTGGGACGCAGGCCGACGCAGCCCCAAGTTTAACGGTGTGAAGCCATGGCCGCAGCAATAGCGGCTCCTACAGACGGGCCGTCTTTGACAAGCATAGGTTCTGCCAACATAGGCTGTATATAATTGCCGGCCTGACAGATTCGCAGGGTGTCTTCCATCATAAACAAGCTGCCCCGCACATGCTCCATGACGCTGCCTTCGACGGCAATCGTCTGGCGGGGAATATCTCCATTGGGATATAAGTGCCGCAACACGCCATAGCAGGCAGCTCCTATCAGCTGGGCAGCCCGTACAAAAATGGCCGCACCGATGCTGCGCAGCGGTTTAATATCACGGGGCGATACAATACGCTGCCAAATCTGCCCCATCAACAAGCGGCCTTCATGGCTGCTTTCATTGGTAACAATGCGATTCATGTCTTTCGTCGTAAAATCCGGCAAAAACGGTGTGTCTAAATAGGTCATAACAGCCTGCCGGTATAATTCGCAAAGATAGGCACCGCCAATCATCTTTTCCAGCGAATGATATCCCGGCCGCTGGGATGCGTCATCTACGGCAATATCCCAGCGATTGCGCACTGCACCGTCATAGCCGCCGGCTTCCAAGGAAAGAATCATCTGCATTGCCGGCTCATAATAACAAATATTAAACCCGGTACCGCAAATAATGCCGATTTGACTGCATCCATGCTGATAGCCGGCAGCCAGCAGCAGCGCCGTCGTATCGTTTAAAAGCGCTACTGGTTCAATCCGGTCCAGTCCCTGCCGCACTAAGGCTTGTTTCAGCAACGCATTGACCAGCATTCCTTCGCCGCCCTGGACGTTGATTTCTTTAGACCATTGAATAAGTGCCGCATCATGTACATGTTCCTGTATGACACCAAACGAAAACGTATGCCCTAACCGATACGCTTTATTCCCTCCGGCGGCTTCACCTACCAACGAGGCGATGAAATCAAATAGTTCATGTACTGTCGTTTCATGTGACATATAATTATATTTCCCGTCTGCTTTCAAAGGACGGGAGATTTTTTTTTCTACGATGAAGCAATGCTTACCTAACAGCCGAATGCGTGAAACACGAACATTCGTCCCGCCAAAATCCAATGCCAAGTAGGTTCCGGTTTCATCGCCAGTCGGCAGTCCCAAATAGGACTTCACCATTGCCAAAGAAGATTGCCTGCCGCACAGCGCCGTTTCTATCTCTGCCGTAAAGCGCTGGGAAAAATTCCGCAGCTCCGCCTCATCCCAATAAAAATACTGTGCAATATTCATCCAATCCGTTGCTTTATGTTCCATCAGAGCACCTCCGCTCAGTGTCAGTTCTTCTCTTTATACGTTCTATTGTACCATATATGCGGACTGCTTTAGGGAATTCATGCATATTTTTATAGAAATCAGCGGCATTTCTTCTTTAGCGCAGGGCATCTGCCATTTTGCACATACGGGCAATCGGCTTGACATCATGAACGCGGACGATGGCACAACCGGCCAGCACGCCGGCTACACACGTCACACCGGTGCCTTCCATTCGTTCCGTTACAGGCAAATCCAAAATCCGGCCGATAAATCCTTTACGGCTCGTGCCAAGCAGCATTGGATACGGCAGAGCGGTAAGGTCAGCCAAATGTTTCATCACATAGAGATTCTGCTCCCACGTCTTGCCAAAGCCAATGCCGGGATCTGTAATGATTTGTTCCTGCTTCATGCCTGCTTTGGCAGCAATGACAGCCGACGTAATAAAAAACTTTTTCATGTCTTCTATGATATTCGTATATTCTGTCCCATCTTGATTATGCATGACAACAACAGGCACGCCGTACTGGGCGGCAACGGCTGCCATTTTTCCCGGTTCCGGTGCATATTGCAGTCCCCAAATATCATTCATGATGTGTGCCCCTGTCTGCATCGCATATGCTGCTGTTTCCGCTTTATACGTATCTACTGAAATAGGTACCGGGCAGGCTTTTACCAATTTGGGCAATATACCGTCCAGGCGGGCAATTTCTTCTGCCGCTGAAATAGGCGTAAATCCAGGGCGCGACGATTCTGCTCCAATATCGATAATATCCGCACCATCTGCCACCATCTGTTCCATATGCTGCAGTGCGGCATCTACATGGTTCCATTGGCCGCCGTCAGAAAACGAATCCGGCGTATAATTCAATACACCCATGATTAGCGTCTTTTCTCCTAGTGTCAGTGATTTTCCATCTTTCCAATGATACGTACGAATTTCTTTTCCCATGTTGTATTCTCCTTAACAAAAAAAGGATAACGCCGGGCATACACAAGGTATGCCGCAGTCGTTATCCAAAATTGGTCCGTAATCTGCATGAAACCGTATTTAGTATAGCAAGATACCTGCAAAAACACAAGTCAGCCGTATCTGTGATAGTGTCAAGTTGTTGTGGGACTTTTTATGAAGAAGTTCCTTGAAACTAAATT
>CAVKEA010000076.1:0-9366 GCA_963655305.1 bacterium | reverse complement strand
TGACGATGGCAAGCAGCTGTTTTGGTGAAGCTTGATATTTCTCTATCCGAGAGTGAGCGAGTAAGAAAAACAGTACAGAATCTGTTCCAAGAAAAAAGAATGTACTTTAAACGAAATAAACATATCCTGAATAAAAAGGGAGAAACGCTGACGGAGGAAGAACTTGTTTGCCTTCATGAAATTTTAAAGCAGCCACCGCAGCTGCAGCGGGCGTATGCATTGAAAGAAGCTTTTTTCAAGGTGTTTTCTATGAAAGACCTTGCGTCAGTTAAAACATTTTTACGCTGGCTGCAGTTAGTGGAAGAAAGCGGTGTAGAAGAATTTAAGCGTATCCTAAAAACATTTAAAACTTGGGAAACAGCAATTCAAGAAGGACTAACAAGCGTGTATTCCAATGAATTTACTGAAGGGATGAACAACAAGATAAAGGTATTGAAACGAACAGCCTTCGGATTCCGAAATTTCAACAGATTCCGGTCGCGAATTTTGCGGCTGTCCCGTGTAAAACAAAATAAAAAAAAGGACGTGAGGAAAATTCACTAACGTCCATCTGTAGTGGATGATTTGAAAGGCACCCCAACATTTGACAAAGAGACAAAATATGAAAAAACAGAACTCTCTTCTGCAATGAATGCGAAGGGAGTTCTGTTTTTGGTTAGGGAAAAGCATGCATGTTGTTATTTTTCAGCAAGCGTACTATGTTTTTGTCCGTAGAGATAGTAGACGATCAGACCTAAAATAATCCAGCCTGCAAACAGTAGGTGAGTCAGCGTGGATAATTCATAGATTAGGTAGAAGCAAACGATAATCCCGATGGGGGCAATGATGTAGAGGAGCGGGCAGCGGAATTTTCTTGGTACTTCCGGATGAGCCCGGCGCATGGCAACAATGCCGATAAAATTGACTAAGAATACAGCCAGCGTGCCTGTATTGGACAGTTCAACAATATGCATAAGAGGTACAAAACCAGAAACGAGCGCAATGATAATCGCTCCGATAGTGGTGACGATATACGGTGTATGATACTTGGGATGAACAGCACAAATAGACTGCGGCAGCATGCCGTCACGGGAAACAGCAAAGAAAATACGGGATTGACCAAAAAGATAAACAATCAGTGTCGTAATAATGCCTGCAATAACGCCTACTGCCACGAGGTTAGCTATATTTCCCCAGCCGAGAATACGCAATGCATAGGCGACTGGTTCCGGTGTATCGAGCTGCGTATAATTTACGGCAGCTGTCAGTGACAATGATACAGCGATATACAGTATCATACAAATAAGAATGGATGTGATAATACCGATTGGCAGGTCACGGGATGGATTTTTACATTCTTCTGCAGATGTTGCAACGGCATCAAAGCCCATGTAAGAGAAGAAGACGATAGCTGCCCCGCTGATAACACCTTTGGTGCCAAACGGTGTAAACGGTGAAAGATTGGTCAAGTCAGCATGAGGTGCGGCAATGCAGACAAAGCCGACAATAGCGGCCAAGGTAATGATAACCAGCGCAAAATTCAATCGTGAACTTTGTTTTGTACCGCGGATTAAAACAAGAGCAAGCAGTAAAATAATAATGATTGAAGGTAAATTGACAAGACCTCCTTCAGCAGGAGTCTTTAATAAATAATCTGGAATGGCATATCCGAGAGAACCCATAATGCCGGAAAAATAGCCGGAAAAGCCAACGGCAACAGCACTGGCTGTTACGGTATAAGCGAGCAGTAAAGACCAGCTGCATAAAAATGCCATCCCTTCTCCCAGGGATGCAAACGTATATGAATAGACACTGCCTGAAGCGGGAATGATAGATGCAAACTCGCTGTAGGTTAAGCCGACAAGAATACAAAGAAAACCAGCAATAATAAATGACAGGGCTACACCAGGGCCAGCATAACGGGCAGCGGCAATCCCTGTCAGTACAAAGATTCCAGCACCGATAATGCCTCCGACTCCTAGAAATGTTAAATCTAATGCACCTAAGTTTTTACTAAGATTTGAATTTTCAGCATCTGCATGAAGCTGTGCAATAGATTTCGTACTAAAAAATGACATAACATCGACTCCTTTTGTTAAATAAATAATGAAAAATAATAGCCCCCTTTTCTTATTTATGGTTATGTTCAATTTAGTTTACTATAAAAACTGAATAATATCAATAAATTTATAAAAATAAAGTAAAATTATTTTGAATTTACCCCGATTTATACGTGCATTTATAAGTTTTTTATAACTTTATAAAAATAACATAAAACAGCGCATTATACAACTGTTTTCTAATTGTATTTTGAATACATAACATAAATATGTATGTGCTTGTTGTCATATAGCCTTGATTGTGGTATAAATGAGGAGTAAACATAAATGGGGAGTTGATTTTCATGGTAATGAGCGTAGCTGCACCGCAAGCTAAAGGTAAATTTGCTGAAGATAAGATTTTTGGTGCTAACAACCGTGCTGTTGCACTTGCTGAAAAATTAGGCAACGACAAAGTTATTAATGGTACTGTTGGTTCTCTTTTGGATGAAAACGGCGATTTGGTCATGTTGGATGTCGTCCAGAAAGCGTATAAAGAATTAACGCCTAAAGAAATTGTCGCATATGCGCCGATTCAAGGGTATCCGGATTACTTGAACGCTGCCATTGACCAGTGTTTTGGTGAATCCCGTCCAGATGGTTATATCCGTGCTTGTGCCACATCCGGCGGTTCCGGCGTACTGCATCATGTCATTCACAACTATTCTGAATGGGGCGACGAAATCCTTACGAGTGATTATCACTGGGGCGCTTATGGTTCTATGTGCAAGGATAACGGCCGGAAGCTTCGCGAATTTTCACTGCTCACGGCAGACGGCACATTTAATTTGGAAAGTTTCAAAGAAAATGTACAAGATCTCGTCAACAAACAGTATAATACGGTTATTATCATGAATTCACCGGCTAATAACCCGACGGGATTTGCGTTATCCGATACGGATTGGGATCATGTATTGGATTTCTTAAAAGAAGTCGTTAAGGGAAAAGATAAAAATATTATTTTTGTATCGGATGTTGCCTATTTGGATTACAGCGGTGAAAAACAGGAATGCCGCAAGTTCTTCAAAAAATTCGGCAACTTGCCGGACAATATCTTAGTCGTTGTGTCGTATACCTGCAGTAAAGGGTTTACGATGTATGGCCAGCGTATGGGAGCGATGATTTGCGTAACAGCTAATGAAGATGTTGCCAATGAATTTGTAGCTATCAACCAATATACAAGTCGTGCTACATGGTCCAACTCCAATAGTGCTGCCATGAAAGCGATGGCCAATATCTGCAAAGACCCGGCTAAAGTCGCACAGTTGGATGCAGAACGTGCTAAATACTTTAAACTGATCAAAGAACGCGCAGCTATTTTTATGAAAGAAGCTACGGCATGCGGCTTGAAATACCTGCCGTATCTTTCAGGTTTCTTCATTACGATTCCTATGGAAGGCTCTCAGAAAGTCTGCGACTTCATGGAAAAGGAAAATATTTTCCTCGTACCGCTCAATAATGGCATTCGTTTGGCTGTATGCTCTGTTTCCAAATCCAAAATCACGGGTTTGGCAGCTAAAATCAAAGCCGCTATTGATGAAGTAGGCGCAAAACAGTAAGAACATCATAAAGAGAATATAAGACAAAGAAGCCGGTATATAATGAAAAGATACCGGCTTTTTCCTTAAAAAGGAGGCAGATGAAACATGTTTAAGACGATTGGTATATGCGGAACCGGCAATATGGGACGGGCTATTGCCAAGGGATTAGCTGCATCCGGGTTAATTCCGCCTGCTAATATATATGTATATAATATCCATAAGGCCAAAGCAGAAGCCTTGGCCAAAGAAACGGGTGTTACTGTCGTAGATACAGCAGCAGAACTAGCTGAAAAATCACAGGGATTGATTATGGCAGTCAAACCGTACGTCATGCCGGCTTCATTGACAGAAATCAAAGAACATGTGACAGACCATACCGTTATTATTTCGATTGCTGCCGGGTTGACTATGAAGCAGCTGGCAGCGTATCTGCCAGCTCATATGAAAATTGTACGGATTATGCCCAATACGCCGTCGATGGTGGGAGAAGGCATGGCATCCGTATCCGTTAACGACCAGGTGTCAGCAGAAGAAACACAGGCCGTCCTGGATATTTTCAATAGCTTTGGCAAAGCAGAATTAGTAGATGAAAAGCTGATTGATGCGGTATGCGGTCTCAGCGGCAGCGGTCCGGCGTATGTATATATGTTTATCGAAGCATTGGCAGATGGTGCGGTGCTGGAAGGCATGCCGCGCCCGATGGCCTATACGTTTGCTGCCCAGACGGTTTTGGGAGCGGCAAAAATGGTCTTGGAAACAGGAGAACATCCGGGAAAATTGAAAGATGATGTTTGCTCGCCGGGAGGCACGACCATAGAAGCGGTTAAGACGTTGGAAAACAGAGGTTTTCGGGCAGCTGTTACAGAAGCTGTGATTGCCTCAGCCGAAAAAAATAAAAATATGTAGAAAAAGTTGGGAAGAGATGCAGAAAAAAGGACTGCATCTCTTTTTTTGACAGAAATTGGCAAATGAAAAATAGATTTATCATCACGATATAGAATTAATAACAATTACTTAAAGTTATAGCAAAATGAGAAAAAAATAACAATGTTAAAATTTTTATATATTAGCCTATTTATTAATAAAAATAAATGGTTACTATGCAGTAATGTAATAGCATGACTATGCATAATACGAAAGATATATGTCTAAAATGTGCAAATGTAATTTACACTTGATGGGGAATAGGGTATAATAATACTCGAAAAAGGAAAGCTAAACGATATGTAATATTAATCTAATAGCTTTTCTGTAAACGCTATTAGAGGTTTACGCCTTAGCGCGGAATCATGAGGCTGTTATATATTTAGTCTTTATACCGGCAACGGTTAAAGTGATAGATGTCAGTCCTTATTAAAAAATTCTTATTTTTGTTTGGAGGTTATGTATTATGGCAAAAGGTAAAGTTACCCCGGAAATGATTGAAGAATTTAAGAAAATTGTTGGTGAAAAATACGTATACACCGATGCTGATAAGCTCGAACCGTATTCCCACGACGAAGTAACTGATCCTCATTATGTAAAAATGCCGCAGGTAGTAGTTCTCCCGGCAACTACTGAAGAAGTAGCTAAAGTCGTTAAAGTATGTTATGACAACGACGTTGTTATGGTACCACGTGCTGCTGGTACAGGCCTTGCTGTAGGTGCTGTTGCAACATTCGGCGGTGTTATCATTTCTATCGAACGCATGAACAAAATCATTGAAATCGATAAACAGAACATGGTCTGCGTTACTGAACCGGGCGTTACGACTTCCGTTCTTCAGTCCGAAGTTCAAAAAGAAGGCCTCTTCTACGGCGGCGACCCCTGCAGTGGGGACTCCTGCTTCATCGGCGGCAACGTTGCAACGAACGCTGGCGGCAACCGTGCTGTTAAATATGGCGTAACTCGTGACCAGGTTATGGGTATTGAAGTTGTTACTCCGAGCGGCGAAGTTGTTACTCTCGGCGGTAAATTCCGTAAAAATGCTACAGGTTACATGCTCATGCATTTGTACATTGGTTCTGAAGGTACACTTGGTATTATCACAAAGATTTACCTCAAATTGGTTGCTTTGCCGAAATATCAGCAGGACCTCTTGGTTGTATTCGACAACCTCGACGATGCTATCGCTTTGACACCGAAAGTTATGAACGCAGGTATTACACCGGTTTGCGTAGAATTTATGGATAATGCTTCTATCAAACAGGTCGAAGTATTCTTGGATGAAAAACTGCCAAAATCTGATGTCGGCAACTACATCATCATTCAGATTGCAGGCGATAACGAAGACGTATTGATGGATCAGTGCGAAAAAATCGTTGAATTGGCTGAAGAAAACAAAGCTATCGACTCCTTGGTTGCTGACCCGGCTGTTATTTGGAAATCCCGTAAAGCATACCTCGAAGCTGACCGTGCTCGCAGCTTAGTATTCTCCATGGAAGATATCGTTGTTCCGATGACAGATATTCCGCAGGCTGTACAGCAGATTTCTAAATTGGCTGCTAAATATGACATTGCTATGCACTGCGCAGGCCACTGCGGCGACGGCAACGTCCATATCGATATCTTGAAAGACGATCTCTCTCAGGAACAATGGGAAGAAGTCCTTCCGAAAATCCAGGACGAAATCTATTCTCTCGTTTACAAACTCGGCGGCCGTCTCTCCGGCGAACATGGCATTGGCTACAAACGTGCAGCTAAATTAGCTCACTACACCGATCCTGTAGAACTGAAATTGATGAAAGCTGTTAAACTTGCTTTGGATCCGAAGAACATCATGAACCCGGGCAAAGTTGTCAGCGTCAACGACGAAGTTCCTGTAGAAGAATAAAATATAACGCCAGTTATATGTATAAAAAGTAATATAATCAGTAAAGGGTAAAGCTGAAAAAGCTTTGCCCTTTCTCTTTACAACTTTTTTGTTGGTTATACGAAATTATTCAGAATGGCTATGAATAATTTCACAAATATATGCATATCATAAATGTTGATGAATTTGAGAAATGATGAGAAAGGTGGTAAACAATATGCAAAAATTTTCTGTACCCTTTGGCAAAGAACAAGTTACGTTTGAACTGCCTGAAAATCAGGTAGCTGGTGTGTTGGTATCTCATGCTCATGAATATAAGGCACCCAAATCGGAAGCGGAATTGGTAGCTGATGCGTTAGCCAATCCGATTGGCAGCCCTAAATTAAGCGAATTGGCAAAAGGCAAAAAGACATGCACGATTATTTCCAGTGACCATACACGTCCTGTACCAAGCCATATCATTATGCCGCAGCTGTTGGCTGAACTTCGTAAGGGAAATCCGGACATTGACATTACGATTTTGATTGCAACTGGGATGCATCGCCATACGACCCATGAAGAACTCGTTGCCAAATACGGCAAAGAAATTGCTGAACATGAAAAATTTGTTGTCCATGACAGCCGTAAGGATGAAGATATGATTAGTGTCGGCACACTGCCGTCTGGCGGTGACTGCCGTCTTAACAAAGTAGCTGTCAATACGGACCTGCTCATTTCGGAAGGCTTTATTGAACCGCATTTCTTTGCAGGTATGTCCGGCGGCCGTAAATCTGTTTTGCCGGGTGTTGCCAGCAAAGTAACCGTTTTGGCTAACCATTGCTCGGAATTTATCAATAGTCCTAACGCCCGTACCGGTATCCTCAAAGGCAATCCAATTCATGAAGATATGCTGTATGCAGCGAAAGCAGCTAAATTGGCATTTATTTGCAACGTCGTTATTGATGCCGATAAAAAAGTTATTGCAGCATTTGCCGGCAATCGTGAAGAAGCCCATTATGCAGGGGTTGATTTTGAATTGAAATTAGCAGGCGTTAAACCGATTCCTGCTGATATTGTCGTTACGACAAACGGCGGCTACCCGCTCGACCAGAATATTTACCAGTCTGTAAAAGGCATGACAGCCGCAGAAGCTACATGCAAAGACGGCGGTGTTATTATTGATGTATCGGCTTGCTCGGATGGCCACGGCGGCGATGCATTCTACAATACACTGAAAGCTGCTACGGATGTTCAGAAGGCAATGGATGAAATATTGGCCCGCAAACGGGATGAAACCATTTTTGACCAGTGGGAATCTCAAATCCTGCTTCGCATGCTTTTGAAATACACCATTATCATGGTAACGAAAGCACCGCAGCAGATGGTAGAAGACATGCATTTGAAATATGCCAAAGATATTCATGAAGCCTTGGCGATGGCCCAAGACATTATGAAAGCTAAAGGCGTAGCAGAACCTAAAGTTACGGTTATTCCGGACGGCGTATCTGTTGTTGTCAAATAAGTATCACACAGTATTGCTATACACTACAAATAAAAGGGGTTGTCGCTTGATGCGGCAGCCCCCTTTTGCTTGTATTACCTATCTTTTTAGCTTATAATAGGGCTAATGTATAAAAAGGAGGATGTATGGTATATTGGAAGCATTAGAAGCGACATTGTTGTTTGATGTTGGTATGATTGCTCAAGTGATATTAATTGATTTGGCATTAGGCGGAGATAATTCTATTGTCATTGGCATGGCAGCCAAAAATTTGCCCAAGCATTTGCAAAAGAAGGCTATTTTATATGGGACCGGCGGTGCCATTTTGCTGCGGTTTATCATGGCCTTTATTGTTTCCTGGCTGTTTCATGTACCGTTTTTAAAGACCGTAGGCGGCTTGCTGTTGGTATGTATCGGTATTAAGCTTATCGGAGTACCGGAAGACGAAGAAGACGTCCATGTAGAAGCGAAAGAAACATTGTGGCCGGCTGTCCGGACGATTATGCTGGCTGATGCGCTCATGAGCTTGGATAATGTATTGGCTATCGTCGGTGTGACAGATAACCATTGGGGTCTGTTGATGCTGGGGATGCTCATATCTGTGCCTATTATTGTATTCGGCAGTACCGTAGTGGCCAAAGTCATGAACAAGTTCCCTATATTGGTCTATGTAGGCGGTGCTATCTTAGGATGGGCTGCCGGCGGCATGGCTGCGTCCGATCATTATTTGGCGCAGTATATTACGATTGCAGCAGATAATCCGCAGGAAATTAAAATTGTCTTGCTGTGTATTACCCTGGCAGGCGGTTTTATATGGAAACGGATTCATCAATCGAAAGCAGCATAAATGATGCCACAGCAGTTGTGACAGCAAATATGTACGGCCTCTCATCGGCTAGGGTGCTAAATCCAGTATATGAGAGGGCTGTGCTGCATGCTGCGGCAGCATTTTGGCTAAAAAATAAAAAAAGTCGGATTTTTTAAAAAAGTTTCAAAAAAAATCGTTGACTTTTGGTGGGAATATGGTATCATATAGGAGTCGGTTGACGGGGCGTAGCGCAGTTTGGTAGCGCGCTTGGTTCGGGACTAAGAGGTCGCAGGTTCGAATCCTGTCGCCCCGACCACATTTACACATTGGATGTTCATCCCGAGGACATCAAAAACTGAATAGTGAAACAATGTGTAAGCCATGGAGAGCTGTCCGAGCGGCTGAAGGAGCATGATTGGAAATCATGTATAGGGCTAACGCTCTATCGTGGGTTCAAATCCCACGCTCTCCGCCATAAACTAAGGAAGGGGCTGTCGCACATAATTGTGCGATGGCCTCTTTTTTGTATGCAAAAATATCATAATAAAACAAAAATCCCGGACTGTAAAAAGCCCGGGATTGCGCGTAAAATAGAGTTATGAACACACTATACACGCACGTCAATTATACAACATGGGAAGCTCCTTATCAACTCTCACTTCCTTTAA
>CAVKEA010000075.1:0-10205 GCA_963655305.1 bacterium | reverse complement strand
GCATTACTCCCAAAAACATAAAAAATACTTTTTTCAACATAACTAGTCCTCCTTTTCATATTCGTATAATTATTAAGAAATAGAATGTAATGACTTCCTAATACGACATCGCTTGTTATTAGCACGGCAAGATTCTACGGAATCATGAGCCTATCCTCCTTTCTAAAATGCCCTTGCCTATTGATATTTTCAGCAAATTCATTACTTTTTCTGTAAAACTTGCACCATAGATTGATGAATTAACCCGGCATACTGCTTGGTACCTTCATCATTCGGATGAATACCGTCCTCTACGAGCCATTCCGGATGTTTGGATACCAAGTTGTACCAATCAATTACGGTCACATTCGGATATTGCTTTTTGATTTTCTCTAAATAAGTATTATTACTATCTTGCCAACCTGTACTAGGACAATATACATTGACCCAAAATATGTTTCTATGCGGCCCCAAATAGTGTAAAAGAGCCTGCGTTTGTTCTTCATACTGTCCATCTAAAGGGCCATTAGTGCCCAGTGCAATCAGCACAATATTTCCTAATCGCTGTGATGCTTCCATGGTTTTAGCTATTTCTAAGCCAGCACCGACATATCGTGATGTTTTTGCATCAATATAACAATCCGGCAATGCTTTTTTTATTTCTATAGCCGAACCCAGCATAACCGAATCACCAATACAAGCAACACCATGTAAGTCCACATTATTCAAGACAGGAGCCTGCTGCGTACGGCTGTCTTGCTGCTGTAGTGCTTCTTCATTTTTCTGCATCTGCTCTTTCAATTTCACGGCATACTGTTTATTCGATGTAGATTCAACAATTTCTTTACAACCATATCCCATCAAGACAACTCCCGGTACCGTCAGCAAAAATACAAGAAGTGTGTGTGTGACCAAGCGTCGATGCAAATAAGATATCCAACGTAAAACATGCAGTCCGTCCAGTATGATATCTGTCCACAGAGTACACAAAATAATCAGTATTATTTCTATGACCGGCACCAGGAATACGGCATCTGCCGGAATTCCTATTCTGTTCCATGCATCAGCTGTATTCCACTGCATCTTTTGAAACAGAAAAATAATAGGATACTGCCAAAGAAATATTCCGTAACTTTTCTTGCCTATCCAGTGCGGCACGGCCCGTTCAAAAAGCACGCCTATTCGTAAATCCGGGTCTGTAGTCAACATCAGCATGACGCAAAAATTAAGCGTCATTAAAAACATACCACCCTGATAGGTAAACGAGCTTTGCCCATCCATACCCAAATAGCTAATAATCGTACAGCCCAAGGTAACTAAAAATACGCCAAATTTAAGAATAACTTTTCCCTTCCCATAAGATATTCCCATAGCAAAACGAGCTTGATACACTCCTATGGCAGCACCTAAAAGGAAGGCATATATCCGCGTATCCGTTCCATAATACAGACGTGTAATGCTTTCGCCGGATTGATATAACACTACCATATACAACGAAGCTAGTAATCCACAAAACGCAAAACAAACGACACCTTTTTTTATGCCGTATATTTGTGAAATACCTATGTATAAGAAGAAAATAACCGGCCATAGCAAATAATACTGTATTTCAATTCCCAAAAACCATAAATGCGTAAACGGAGATTGATTGGCTAGACGTGTAAAATAATCGGCATTTTGAGCAATCTGCCACCAATTATTGTATCCTAGCAGCACAGAAAGTACTTCGTTGCGAATCGCTTCGACCACTTGAGGAAGTAAAAAGGAATACACCCCTATCGTTATTAAAATAACGAGTATCAACGGAGGATAAATCCGCTTCATGCGTTTTATGCCATAAGAAACAAGATGAAATGTTCCTTTCATACGCCGATATTCACTTGTATATGCTAATAAATAACCTGTTAAGACAAAAAACAAAGAAACGCCTATATATCCGCCACGAAAAATCTGCGGCAGCAAATGAAAGAGTGTTACACCTGCAATGGCCAGCATTCTCAAACCATCCACTCCTCTGATATGAGTCGTTTTCTGTAAATTGTCTTCTCGTTTCTTTGAAAAATTAATAGTTTCCATATTTTACAACCTTATATATATTCTAAAATGCTTCCTTTAAAAAAATATTATGCACATTATAAGAACCTGTTTTTTATATTCAGATATGAAAAAAATTAACGCAAACAAGGCAGCATAGGTGTATGCTGCCTTGCTACCATATCTACATCATTAATCAATAAATATATAAATATTATTGTATATTTATACCCCCCCCCCATTCATATAAATTCACTACATCATCCAAAAAGTGCGCAAATCTATTCCACACATAATATGATCTGGTTAAGGGCATGTTATTCATCTCCTTATTTAATGATAATTTAAATTCATGATATCATCATTTTACTCCATATGCAATAGCTCAGAGAAACTATTTTTACTATCGCCAAAAATAACAAACTTTGAATCATAACAAGAAAATACGAAGTTTATTCATCAACTTTATATTTTCAAAGCAACTATCCGCCTGCTGAAATCGTACAAAATATGTTTCTTTATCAGCTAGGTATACGAAATATTATGTTTGACTATTCTTAAAATACATCGTTTTCGCCCTTACATTGCATTGAACGCATAGCAAGTATGCTTTTGTCAGAAAAACTCCTACAAGAAAATCAGATTTTTTCCGCTACCGCTGTTATTTTTTATTTACTATAATAAACACAGCAAGAAAAACGAAAGGAGTTTTGTATTATGTTAAACTTATTGTTCCAATTTTTCAAAACGGGCCCCGATGTGGCTCAAATTGCTGACGCAGCTGTCGTCAAGAAAAAATTCAACAGCATGCGCTGGCGCGTGTTTGCTTCGATTACGATTGGCTACGCGTTTTATTACATTATTCGTCAAAGTTATTCTGTTATCAAAAAGCCGCTTCTCGCATCCGGCATTGTCACACCGACAGAAATCGGGGTTATTGGTTCCATTTTCTTTGTTACGTATGGTCTTGGTAAATTTACCAACAGTTTCCTTGCCGACCGCATGAATAATAAACGGTTCTTCTCATTCGGTCTTTTTATCTCTTCTCTTACAATGGTTGGCATGGGCTTGGTCAATTCCTTTATTCCGCTGGCTGTCTTATGGGGGCTCAACGGCTGGTTCCAATCATACGGTGCCGGTCCTTCCATCGTTTCACTGAATCAGTGGTTCAGCAATAAACAGCGCGGTACCTTATACGGCGTTTGGTTTACCAGCCACAACCTAGGTTCGTCGTTTGCTTATTTTGCCATTGCCGCTATCGTTTCGGCATATAACTGGTCTATGGGCTTTGTCGCTGCCGGGATTATTTCTCTTATCGGTACGGTCTTCATCTATTTCGGCATGAGTGACCGCCCGGAAACACAAGGTCTCCCCAATGGTGCCGTATACTACGGTGAAAAAACACAGGAACAAATCGATGCAGAAAAGAACAAATCTGTCGGCTCCATGCAGTGGAACGCCGTTGTCAAAAATCCGGCTGTCTGGATTCTCGGCTTATCTTCCCTCTGCGTATACATTGCCCGCTATGCTGTAGAAAGCTGGGGCGTTGTGTATTTGACTTCACAAAAAGGCTACGACATCATGGGTGCTGCCGGCGTCATGGCTTACATGCAGGTTGCTGGTATTTTCGGTGCTCTCCTCTGCGGTTTGATTTCAGATAAATTCTTTAATCATAAACGAAACGCACCGGCACTCATTTACGGCATTTTATATTCCCTGTCCATTGCCGGTTTGGTCTGGGCACCGCAGTCCTTTACGATGGATATGTTCTGCATGACCTTCTATGGATTCACGATGGGTGCATTGGTCTGCTACATGGGCGGCTTGATGGCTGTCGATATTGTTCCTAAACGCGTTACCGGTGCTGCCATGGGTATGATTGGCCTGCTCAGCTATGCCGGGGCAGCTATTCAGGAATTTATTACAGGCAAACTGATGACCATTACTGTAGTCGGCGGCGAAAAAGTTTATGATTTCGGCTATGCTACTGAATTCTGGGTCGGCGCGGCTGTCGTTTCCACGTTATTGGCTCTCCTCGTTTGGAACGCCAAACCGAAAGAAGATTAATTACTCAATTTGTTTTCTCTCTTTTACATATACATATGATAGACGGGAGCTGTCTTACGCTCTTGCCTAAAAAACACGCTTCTTCATGATTGCTGCTGCAGTGTGCGGAAGCGTGTTTTTTATACGCCGGTATATCTTCTATTCCTATTGTCAGTGTTTCATGCTATGATAAATGATGTAATAGTATACGGAGAAAGGAGTACAGCTGATGAAATGGAAACGAACGATGCTGCGCGCCGCGGCACTGCTGGGCGCAGGTCTTTGTATGCTCTGCAGCGGTTGTGACCGGCCGCAGGGCTATATTGATTTTGAAAAAAGCCAAAATCAAACAGTCCCAGCGGAAAATACAACAGAAAAACCCCTGCGCATTGCTTTTGCGTCTGTCATTTCTCCCAAAGAAACGCGGCAGGCATATCAGATACTCGTCAACTATATTTCCCAAGAACAACAGCGTCCGGCTGTGCTCCTGCAGCGCCGCACTTATGCCGAGTTAAACAAACTCATGGCTGACGGTGATGCCGATATTGCTTTCTTTTCGACAGGCGCCTATGCAGCCTACCGAGGCCAGACACCGATTGAGCTGCTGGCCATGGTGCAGACCAACGGTTCCGTTTTCTATCAAACCTATTTGATTACGGCTGCAGACAGTGACATTACCAATTTCAGCCAGCTGCAGGGCCGCGTCTTTGCCTTTACAGATCCACTCAGCTATTCCGGCCGGCAGGCTGTCGATTTTCTCCTGCTGGACCAAGGATTGACCGCTGAAACCTATTTCAAGCGTTCGTTTTACACGTACAATCACGACAAATCCATCTGGGCTGTTGCCAATCATTTGGCCGACGGCGCCAGCATCGACAGCCAGATTTATGATTTCGTCATGCAGACCAATCCCCAACTTTGCCAAAAGACGCGTATTTTTGCAGTCCTGCCCCAAGCACCTACAGGGCCGGTCGTCATGCGCAGCAATCTGCCGGAAGCAGAAAAAGCACAGCTGCGCCATATCTTTTACACCATGGACCAGCATCCGTCGCTGCACGAAGCGATGGAAAAGGCTCTGATTAATAAGTTTGTCGAACCCCAGCCGGAACTGTATGCCAAACTGCAGCAAACGTATAATCGCCGCACGTATTTGACAGGAGAGTAATATGAGAAACTACAGCCTTTACGTAAAATTCAACGCTCTCATTGTCGGGACTATTTTTATCTGCGGCCTGCTCATCGGCTTGATGCTCCTCTACACGACGAGTACAGAAATGGAACATGAATTAGATAAATCCGGACTGGAAATCGGACAGTCCATGAGTACGGTCATCAGCAATGCCATTTTATTGGATGACAAATTTACCATTACCGAACAGCTCATCCATACCAAAACGATGAATGACCAAACACGATATATCATCGTGTCCCATCCCAACGGTGAAATTTTAGCCAGTACTTTTACAGACGGAATTCCTCAGGGACTGCCGCTCGTCCGCACGCCCCAGCCCTCGCAGTCTATGGATGTCGTGACGTACAACAGCAATGAAGGCTATATCCGCGAAGTGCTGTGTCCTATTGACGACGGTTTGGTCGGCTATTTTCGCATTGGTCTGACCGAAAAGCCCATGGCACAGCTCATGCGCAAGCGTTTTATTGAAATGATCACCCTGATTTTGCTTATCTGCCTGCTCGCCTCTTGGCTCGCTACACGCTATGCCAACGCCTTTCTCAAACCTATACAGACCATGGCAGCTGCCGTCCGGCAAATTGGCCGCGGCAACTATCACGTCACTGTACCGGCAACCACATCGGACGATGTAGGACGTCTTGCCAAAGCCTTCAACATCATGGTCAACCGCTTGTCCGTCAAAGATAAAGAAAACCTGCGCCTCGTCGCAGCCCTGCAGGAAAAAGAAAAACTGCGCATGTGGCTTATCCAGCAGCTCTTTACGGCCCGTGAAGATGAACGGCGGCGCATTTCCCGCGAGCTGCATGATGAAACCAGTCAGTCCATGGTCGCTATTCTCTCGTACCTGCGCATCATTATGGACAGGACGACGGATGCATCCGTCAAAGAACTGGTCGGCGGCGTGCGCGACCTGACCAAAGATACGCTGGAGGGACTGCGTCATTTAGCCGTCAATCTGCATCCGCCGCTTTTGGATGATTTGGGGCTCATCGTGGCGATGGAAAAATATTTGGATTCATTTCGCACGGCACATCCGCAAATCCAAATCACCTATACCCATGAAGGAGATTTTGCCGCGATTTCCCGTCCCATGGCCCTGCTCTGCTACCGACTCATGCAGGAAGCTTTGACCAATATTATCCGCCACTCCCAAGCTACCACTGTCGTGATTGCCCTAAAAATCACGACGGCCCAGCTTACCATGTCTATTACAGACAACGGCATCGGCTTTAGCGAAGACACAGCCAAACAAGCCCGTTTGGACAATCACCTCGGCTTGGTCAGCATGCGTGAACGGACAGAACTGCTCAACGGCACATTTCAGATTCACAGCCAGCCGGATGCCGGCACGGCTATTTGCATTGTACTGCCTTTAGAAAAAGACATGCCTGCTCAAGGAGGTACTTCCCATGTCTCTACCCATTAAAATACTACTTGCTGACGATCATCATATTCTGCGAACCGGTTTAAAGCTCCTGCTTGCTACGCAGGGCGATTTTCAAGTTGTCGCCGAGGCGTCCAACGGCCGGGAAGCGTTAGAAAAACTAGCGTCTGTTCCCGTCGACATCATCCTGCTCGACTTGTCAATGCCCGTCATGAACGGTCTCGAATGTTTGCGTGAAATCAAACGCCGCCGCATCCCTGTAAAAATTTTAGTGCTGACGATGTACAGCGAACAACAATATATCAAAGAAGTCATGACGCAAGGCGCTGACGGGTATCTATGCAAAGATACGCTCGATGCCGAACTGTTCCGCGCCCTGCATACAGTCATGCAGGGTAAACGGTACCTCAGCGAACAAAACACGCACGCACTGCTCGACAGCTTTATGTCCAATCCGACTGAAACCATCTCCCTGTCGGCACGAGAACAGGAAGTACTCCGATACCTGGTACACGGCTATTCCCAATCCTCCATTGCCGAAGAACTGCATTTATCCATCAAGACCGTTTCTACGTACAAAAGCAGACTGATGCAGAAACTGCACTGTACATCCAAATCCGAATTGGTAGACTACGCACTTAAGCATCATGTACTCGGATAAAAAAAGACCGCCGCACAAACTGCATTGTTTCTTCCTAAGTGACAAGTTTTGGTTATGCCCCTTGTCTGCCCTAGGAAAGAGCAATTCTCCTTCGTGCGGCGGCTTTTTACTATTTCATGCCTATTCAGCAGGTACGATAGTACCTTTATATTTTTCGTCAATAAATTGCTTTACACCATCAGAATGGAATAATTCAGCAATCTTTTTGTATGTCGCATTGTCTTTGTCTTGGCTGCGTGCAGCGAGAATCATGACAGCCAGCGGTTCATCCTTCGGTTCCAGGTAAATCCCCTGTTCTTTGACGTTCAAACCGGCACTCATGACATAATTCATCGTAATGACTGCCGCATCGACGTCATCCAGGCTGCGCGGCAGCTGGGCTGCTTCAATTTCTTTAAACTGCAGATGTTTAGGATTTTCTACCACATCGGCAGGCGTTGCCTTAAATCCTACACCGTCTTTCAGTTTGATAACACCGGCACGCTGCAGCAATGCCAAGCCGCGGCCGCCGTTAGTCGGGTCATTCGGTATAGCGACGACAGCGCCGTCCTGCAGCTGATCTACGCTTTTGACTTTGTTGCTGTAGATGCCCATACGCATCAAAATCGTATTGCCAATAGCGGTCAAATCCGTGCCGTTTTGTTTATTGAAATTATCCAAAAACGGTTTATGCTGATAGCTTACCAAATCGACATCGCCATCTGCCAATGCTTTATCCGGCGTAATATAATCAGAAAATTCTACGACTTTAATTTTAATGCCCTGTTTTTCCGCTTCCTTAGCTACCGCTTCTACGACTTCAGCATGCGGACCGGCTGTCGCGCCGATTTTGATTTCTTTGTCCGGTTTAGCAGCGGACTGACTGCCGCCTTGGCTGCCGCATCCTGCCAAACTCAGCACCAACATACCGGCTAATGCCAACGGCATCATATACTTTTTAAACTTCATGATACATCCCCCTTATATATATAACACCTCTGCTGCACAAAAAAACGCCATCCGCCCCGGACGGATGACGCACAATGGAAACAATACGTGTATCCCTGATTCATCTGCCAGGTAACCCTGTTGGAATTGGCACCTTTCTGTCTGCAGAAGGTTGCCGCAGCTTCATAGGGCCAGTCCCTCAGCTGCTCTCGATGATGGATAAAAGCAATTCACTTTTATGAATAGAATCATACACGCCTTTATATCTCTTGTCAATAAATTTTATTTTTTTAATCCGTTTTCTTCGATATACTGAATCACCATTTCTGCTGTCACGGCCATCAACTCTGCGCAAGACACGGGGCCGCCGTTGGCGGGACTTTTTAAGACGCGGCAGCATGATGCTTTGAAATGGTTCATCCATTGCTGATAAAATGCTTTGACCGGCCCATTCATTTCCGGTTTAGTCTTTTCCTGCGGTTCAACCCGTCCAACCAAGGCCCCCAGTACTAGACAGGCCCCATTCAAGGCACCGCAAATACAGCCGCTGCCGGCAACACCGCCGCCCATGACAGAAACCATGCGAAACACTTCTTCTGGCAGCTGCAAGTCCAAATAGTCATTACATACTTTGACGACTGTTTCTGCGCAGTTATTGCCCTGCTGCTGATACTGATGCGCTAACTCTTTAATATCTTTCATACTGATTCCTCCTGCTGACCAACTTTTTTTATTATTATACCACATCCTATACGGCAGATATCATTCTCCATCCCTGCCACACGCTTGATTATATACATAAAACGCATTCTATTTACATTTGCTATGTAAATTAGTTATTTGGATAGGATGCATTTTTATGATATACTTTTTTCAAGACAAATTCATATTATTTTTATCCAGAGTGGTGGAGGGACTGGCCCTATGAAACCCGGCAACCGGTATATATCCGGTGCTAATTCCTGCGGAGTAATTCCGAGAGATAAAGATACGCCGTATACCTCTTTTCTCGGATGAAAAGAGGATTTTTTATTTTTAGGAGGTAATTGTTATTATGAATCATTTCAAAAAATTGAGTATCTTAGCGGCATCTGCCCTGTTGGCTGTTGCCGTTTTAGCAGCTGGCTGCGGCAGCAATGCGCCGACTGGCGGCAAAGAAGTTTCCAAAAACACGACGATTACAGTCGGTGCGACGCCGGTTCCTCATAGTGAAATTCTTAATGAAATCAAGCCTTTGCTCGCCAAAGAAGGCATTGATTTGAAAATTGTCGAATTTACAGACTATGTAAAGCCAAATTTGGCCTTAAACGATAAAGAATTGGATGCCAACTTCTTCCAGCATACACCCTATTTGGATAAATTCAACGCCGAACGCGGCACCAAACTCAAAGCCATCTGTAAAGTACACGTCGAACCGATGGGCATCTATTCTCATAAAATCAAAGATCTAAAAGATATTCCTGACGGTGCCAAAGTCGCCATTCCTAACGACCCAACCAACGGCGGCCGAGCACTTCTCGTACTGCAGAGTGCCGGACTCATCGGCCTTAAAGACGGCGGCTCCATTACCTCTACGGTACAGGATGTCGAAAAGAACGACAAACATCTGCAGTTTGTTGAATTAGAAGCAGCGCAGGTTCCCCGTTCTGTTGACGATGTAGATATTGCCCTCATCAATACCAACTTTGGCATGGAAGCCGGCTTCAATCCGTTGAAAGACGCTCTCTTCTTAGAAGCCAAAGACTCGCCGTACGCCAATGTCTTAGTTATTCGTGAAGGTGATGAAAACAGACCGGAAATCCAAAAATTAGTCAAAGCCCTGCAGTCTCCGGAAGTCAAGAAATTTATCGAAGATAAATATGCCGGTGCTATTTTGCCAAGTTTCTAATACATAAACGTTAAGGGGCTGTAACATAATAGCCTCATAAAAAAAACGGATTCAGATAACTGAGTCCGTTTTTTTATAGCAAAAGAGGCCCCAA
>CAVKEA010000074.1:0-10307 GCA_963655305.1 bacterium | reverse complement strand
TATTAATACTACTATATGGAAATGTAAATTTATATAAAGCTGCTGGAATAATGCCTTCTGAAGTTTTTAATCGAGTTGATACATTATGGCTTTTTCCATATTTTTCCAATTTTTTATCAAACGGAGTATCATCTAAGATATTCTTATAAAATTCTTCTTTATTATTCGCCGTAATACACCAACTAATCAAAATACCTTTTTGTGCCTTTATATTAATATTTTCATTATATAAAGGTATTGAAACTAACACAGGCCATGAATCCATATGTGAATTATCTATCTGTCTACTTTCAAATAAGGGTTGCATATAATTATTATTAGTCAATAAACTTCTATCCAATGCCCATATCGTATATCGTTTGTTTATATAGTTATTTCTTTTTTCTTCCGTAGCCTTTAAAAAACTATGGCAAGCAAAATATAATGCAACTCCTAAGTCAAAGGTCCAATCTAGCATTCTCGTTTTTATACCATAATGTTGCTCTAAACCCATAATATCGACAAGCGAAGGCTCTATCCATCTCCACTTGCATTTATCAGCAAAATCAACAGCATTTACACCATCCAATACAGTGAATGCATCTAATATAGAAGTCTTTGATTGCAAAATCCCGTAATCATTACATTTTTTATAAAAGTTTGTTAGTTGAAAAATTTCTTTTCTATATATTTTTTCAGCATCATTTCCCTCTGATTTAATATCTCGAAGCAAAGAAGGCCTTAATACAAATGAAGAATCACTTTCGCCTCTAAAAACATATGAATCTATGAACTGAAATTCTGGGCACTTTCTTTTAGCTGTATTTCCAAGAAAATTTTCTAAATAAAATTCGAGAAAATCATCGTATTCTACTTCTTTTACGATTTGCCACTTATTATTGTTTCTGTGATCAATATCATCACCTCAAAATAAATTGCAAGAAATTAGACCTCTATCAATAACCGTAGCTTACTTTCCCCGCAATGCTCTATATACCCACACAACACCTGGCACTCGCCGTAATGCTCCTTTCATTCGTTGTTTTATTGATGGCTTTTGTAAATTTTTATAAATCAATTCATTAATTGGTGTTTTCCCGATTGCAAATTCTTGAAAAAATTGCTTTCGGTTCGGTGATGGAATTGCTGGCTGCACCATGGATGGGTTATATTTTATTGCTTTAGCAAAAGTTGTTTTCTTCTTTTTAGCTTTTAATGATTCAAAAATTTTCCGGCCTTTCTCTGATTGGATACATACTAAAGACGTTCCTTTCCCATCATACATGTCAGGCAACTCTTCCTGTACTCCCCAAAAATCTGCCAAGGTTATATCTGTAGGACGATGTTTGTGACAAAACTTGCATTGATGACATGATGGACGCAAATATAAATTTTGCAAAAAGCCTTTTAAATATAAATCATGTTCTAAATCTTTCGCCAGGTATTTGTTAGTATTCTTAATTAAGAATACTAACAAAAACCTTTCCCAGGAAAGGTTTTTGTTTCTAAAAGAAATACGTTTGATTTCCTTCCCACAAGTTCGCCATGTACAATATTGTCGCCAAACAGCAGGAGAAGGCACTCCATGACAAATAAAATCCACTAATGTCAAATTACTGTATTCTTTATCAAGATAACGTTTTAACGCGATGCATTGGCAAGGGGTGCCAACGAATAGGGCCTGTCGGCCCGATTCTAAAATTTTTTTTACATGAGAATAGGTATCTTCTATTCGACTTTGTACATATTTTGATGTACGTAACTTGGCTAATTCGTTTTTATTTTGTACGGCTTGATGCACTACACCCCACGCGTCATCAAAACCAGCACCAAAAACTACTCCGCCTTGCTGCAATATAGGTTCGGCTATTAATTGAAAAATACCGCCTGATGAACTTTCCTGACGAACGGTCCAATCTTCATTGATAGCTGCATATGTTTCTGGTTCTCCCTCATTTTCATTAATAACAGGATTTAAAACAGGACAAACTCGACTACAAGCTTCACATTTTATGCATTTTTCCTCTTGAATAGCTGGATAAAAAAAGCCTTCTTTATCTTCTTTCATAGTAATAGCATTTTTTGGACATATATTATAACATCCATAACACCCTACACAGTTTGCTTTACTTATTTGAATCATTTGTTCTATTTTTATCATATACTCATCTCCAAATTTTCCGTATAACTTGTTGGCAAAGGTTCTTTTCTAATGTATTCATACACAAAAAATACATGATACCTACATAAAGTAACGTGTCAATTACAACTAAAAGAATAACATTTCTCCACGATAAAGATAAATTCATTCCATATTTTAAGATACATCCTAAAACAAGCAATATTGCCATGCCTTTTGACATAGAAAGCATATTTTTCCAAAACTTGATAACATCCAGATGAACCACACGTACATAATACCGGTTCATAATAATCCCTGTACTAATAAACAAAGAAGCCGCTGTAGCTACAGCACAGCCAATACCGCCAAATGTATGCGCTAGTGGAAAACTAGCAACTAAAGCAATACCCGCACAAATCGTATACGCTGTCATGCGATACCGATTCAGATTCATAGCCTGCAAAATAGAAATTCCTACATTCTGTACCAAGGGGATAAGCAATGCAGCCATTAATAATATAACAATGGGGTATGCAGATACATAGGAAGGGCCTGCCCATAACTGAATAAAATCAGAACCGACTAAAATAAACATGATAAAAATATATCCGACTAACAGATATTGCAGCCGTCCGATACGTATCATCATTTCAGTCAATTCAGAAGTTTTGACATGCTTGGCAACCATCATTGTGACCTTAGGTAACACTACGCCGCTGATAGCTGTCGAAAAATTCATGTACATCATCATAAACTGCATCGCAATCGCATATACAGCGACCTGCATGGTTCCGGAAACAATGCCCAAAACAAATTGCCCTGTTCCCCAGTATACTTTGTCCATGATAGCATTCAAAAAAATAAAAAACGAATAGCCTGCTATTTCCAATAAAAAAGACGTTTCAAATTTTCCACGACAGAAACGGACATGCAAATAGCGGAAGCAATAGTACAAATTTGCCAGCAAACATGCCAGATTCAAAATCGTCGAAACAACAACCATCATGACAGAGCCGTAACCCCAATACAAAAACGGCAATACCAGCAAGGGATTGAGCAGTACCCGTAAAATATTGGTTACTCGCAAAAAGATAAACCGTTCGTAAGCCTGCATAATGGAAGAAAAAATGCTCAACGGGAAGGAAACAGCAACATTAAATATCAAAAGAAGCATCATAATCCGGGCCCTGCTCATTTCGCCGGCTGACAATGTCGCCCCAAAAAGATTTTCAATATTGGCATATAACATCATCCCTACGACTAAGGTTATCACACCAATAACCGAATACACTAATAAAAAGAGTCCATTTAGTTGAGCTTCTGTCTTTGCGGTACCATCTGCACGATTTTTTGCGGTATACCGGACAATCGTATTTCCCAATCCCATATCAAGTACACTCAAATACCCTACCAAAGATCCCATCAACGAATACAAGCCGTATTCTGACTGCCCTAAAAGACGCAGCATAATAGGAGTATATACAAGCCCAACTATAATGGTTGCGATAATATTTACGTACGAAAGGATAGCTCCCCACCGTCTTTGATTCATTTATTGCTCAACGCCTCTCTTAGATACTGGTCTGCCCGCTGATATTCTCGCTGAAAAACAGCCTGGGTATCTCCATATGTAATGTGCAGCGGATTTTCAATGGCATACCCATTTTCCAGCGTGCCTCGTCGTTCTTCCAGTCCAAAATATCCAAGCAGCGTGTCAATACGTGAAGACATTTTGTTGACACAGCCTTCTCCCACACGATTGCAAACAACAAAAGGACGCTGAAACAGAATAGAAAATACCGTACCATGAAACGAATCGGTATATACCAGACTGGCATGTGCAATGGCCCAGATGAATTCATCTACGCCGGTTACATACTGTTCATAGGTGTGTGTATCCAGCAAATTGATCACCGGTAGTCCGCTTTTCTTGGCGATGTTTTGAATCACCGTGTCTGGGCGATTTCCTAAAAAGTACGTAAGAATATACTCTTTTCCATGATACCAAGCCGGCTGCCGGCTTACGTTTAGCCATTCTTTCGTAGTAAGCAGCATGGTGGGATCTACTACAACGGGGACATCCCGCCCGGTAAATTGTTTGACTGTATCCGCTCCTTCTGCTTCACGCATGGAAATATAGGGGATGCCGTTTAATCCTTCTTTATAAATCGCCTGTTTATCTTCTGGGATTTCAGGAGCGGCAATGCTGGCCGCATAGGCAATACGCTTATTTTTAGGCGCAAAAGATAAAAAATCATTCTTCAAATCGCCAAAATACGGATTCCATACCTGGTCGCTGCCAACGACAAAATAATCATATTCTTCAGCAATATCTCGTAAATCATGAACTCCGACTCGCGTGTGAATGTACCGGTCACTCCAATCTTTAAGTTTTCCCTGACGTACCATTTCTGGTCCCAATGTATGTCTATATCTTTGCCGATAATTTTTCCAGTTCAAAATATATTTAATTGGATCTTTCCATGTCAGTTGAAAACCTGTACGCGGCAAAAAATTATCGGCTTCATGCCAAATCGTTTCTACAGAATCCGCATACTGCAGTAGCATTTGCTGTAATGCGTAATTTTGCAATAAATTACCATAATTATAATATCCATCAATTGTTATCTTGCCAATACGTCTAATTTTCATTATTTTTGTTATCTCCTTTTCAGAATCTTCTCTTTATAATAACGCCGTGCCTTTCGAATTTGTACAGTATATTTGTCATATTGTTCTTTAACAACCTAGACATTATTCCACAACACATCGGCTGACGCAGTATGCATCAGGATGCTCCGTTTGAACATAATGGTACAGACAGGTATTACTATGGACAAATATTTTTAATTTAAGTGTTATTCGAATGAACATATCATACGTTCCATGAATCGACTTATACCAATTGGGTGGTTACATAGTCATCTGAATTGATCTATGTCATGTAGTTGTCAGTAGCTTTGCAAAGCCAACATTTCGTTCTATCCCGATACCACCCACCGAATCTTATCCATTCACTCGCTCCTCACGATATTCATCATACCTTGCTCGGCAGCATGCCGTACATGTTGTCATTATATCATATGTGTATTGTATTTGTCAGGCATACCCTCCTTTTGAACATCAAAAAAAGCCCTGTATTCATGGCCGCATCAGCACATGAATACAGGGCGTATCGCATCGTTGTATTAGACAACCAGTTTTTCTTCGGTTAGATACTGTTTCATTTGTATAAGTCCGCGTTTGATATAATCTCGAATCGTGCTTTTACTGAGGTTATATTCTTTCGCAATGTGTTGGTAGGAATATCCGTGAAAAAAATGCAGCCAAATAATCCGGCGCTGTAATTCCGGCAGTGCTGCCATGGCTTGATTCATTTTCCACCGCATTTCATTTTGCAAACACTGATATTCCGGGCATTCTCCTTCTGAAGCCAGGACGGCTTCGGGCAGATCGGTTACGGTATTGTTTTCGATAATGTTTTTTTCAATTCGTTTATCATAGCACTGTTTCTGATAGGATTCACGACGCAGGTGATTGCGTACAGAGGCTACCATCATTTTAGTTACTGTCTCCGGCTGTTCCAGATCGTACTGAAAAATACAGTGAATCGCACCGTGACAGGCTGTAGAAAAAGCTTCTTCAAAATTTTGATAATACGATTGATACCGTTTGGCTTGGTGATGCAAAAGCGGCATAAACGTCTGAAGCAGTTCTTCTGCAGCTAGTTTATCGCCGCGCTGTGCGGCACGTACACAATGTCTCATCTGAGTCGTCATGAACCCATCTCCTTATTGTAAAAACATAAAAGCAACGCAACATTTCTCCCGGCACACATGCCGTCATGAGAAATTTCAAATCCTCATCGGCAAGGTATGGAAAATACCCTGGGCAGCATACGCTGTCCAAGGCATTTTCTGCTGTATAAGGCTTGCACCTATTCCAGTGTTTCCACTTTACGCGTGATAATCTGGCTGGATTTCAAGCCCGTCAAATTGCCGTTATCCGTCGCAAAGATTTGCGCATCGACGATAGCTTGGGCGGCTGCATCGACGGTTTCTTTTTTCAGGTCTGCTTTGGGATCTGCAATCGAATAACTGACGTTTTTGCTGGCTCCGTCTACAAACGTAAGCTGCAGCGTTTTCGTTTCCGATTTAATAGCCATACTGCATAATCTCCTTTCTGTTAAACTAAAATGACGTAAGCAATGCGTCAGCGAGCCTGCTCACTACCCACTAATCACTATCATTTAGCCACTAATCTCATTTTCGACGATTTCATGGATACCCGCAATCCGATCTTCATACAGCGTGCCGAAAGCGTTGGCGGCCGTGACGATATTGGCCGCATCGGCGCCGTTGACGAGATTACGCATCTGCACGGATTTTTCGTGCGATTCGCCGAGTTCGTCCTGATAGCTCAGGACCAGTTTCAATTTGCTGACAACTGCCTTGCGTTCTGCCATTATGCATTCCTCCTTTCCTGTTTGATTGACAAGAGGCGTTGCGCCCCTCGTTGTAAATTCGAAATTTGCAGTGATAGGTGTAACTACATATTTTTTTACTGCAAACTACAAACTTAAAACTATAAACTGCCTGCTACGCCGCGTTGGGCAGATTCCCTGCTTTCTGCATCTGGTAGGGATACTGCATAATGCCGGTCGCAATCGCTTTCGCCGCATCCTCTTTATGGGCTTCGTAGCGGCGCCAGTCGAAATCGTTATCGATAAAGCACACTTCGATGAGGACAGCCGGCATTACCGTACTGCGCAGGACAAAAAGGCTTGGCCGTTCTTTTAAGCCCCGGTTGGGCAGGCTGAGGACGGCTTTTAGGTTGGACTGGACGCAGTGTCCCAGCATCAAGCTGCCCGTTGAGCCGGAAATCAACGTTTCCGTGCCGCTGGCCCTGCCGTTGAAGGCATTGAAATGAATGGATACGAACAAATCGCATTCGGCGGCGTTGGCTTCATCACAGACGGCATACAAATCGTCGTTCTGGCCAAAGAGGACGGCAATGCCGTTGTCTTCGAGATGCTGCTGCACACGCAGTGACAAGGCATAGGCCTCATCGCATTCTCTAAGGTTTAGGTGCTGATTGACAGCCCCGGAATCCAGCTGCCGGTCGTGGCCGGCGTTCAAATATACTTTCATACGTCTCCTTTCTGCAGCGGTATCTGCGGCACCTTCAGGCACCTCTTCCCTTGATTTCCACACGGGCCGCAGTACCGCCGATCGCAATGCCCTGGATGCGCTGCTGCTTCATCATCGGGCATGGACATGTTTTCGATTGGCCGCATGCGGCATACGGCCTCATCGGCAAGAGCAGGGCACTGGCTCTCTGCAGGATAAAAATCAGCTGCCTCTTGTCGAGGCTGCGCAAAAACCTGAGAAATCGATTCATACATACTCCTTTCTGCTATATCACTTTACGCATACACAGCGTAATCATGCCATTATCTTTCATCGCCATGCAGGTCCGATACGGACTGCCTGCGGCGGTTTCTTTTTGCTGCTCGCTCATGCAGTTCATAATTTCCAACTGGCTGCGCCGCACCGTATTTTCGCTGATTTCCGGAAAAAACTGCCGCACAAACTGCATCACTTTCGGGCTGACCGGACGGTGTTCCATCGTCTGGCCGTCGCGGATTCGCATTTTCGCCTCGCGCAGGAGCTGGGCCGCTGCCCGACTCATATGCCCCGTAAAAGACGGCGCTTCGTAGACACGACGGTTCATATCCCGCCGCATCTGCCGCCATTCGGCAACGATTTCAGCAATAGACGGTGCGAATTTATACGTCGTGACCAGCCGTTGGGCCAGCGTTTTCGCCTGGGCTGCCGACAGATCGGCAGGCAGATTGTCCTGCAGCGCGGCAATGAATAGGGGGTTGATATTCTGGTTCTCCCCGTAACACGCCCGCAAGGTAGTCAGTAAAGTTTGCATAGCCATGGAATTCATCTTCCTTTCGCTTGCCGCGCATCGGCCGGCCGTTGCTGTTGACCAAAATAGCGCGGATGTACTTGATATTGTTGACGTTGTTTTCATGGGCCAGCGCAATGGCAGTACATGTCGCCTCGCTACCCCACATCGTTTCCATTTCTGCGAGCTGCTGGGCAAAATGCCCCTGCATGGGCCCGAACAGTGCCTCGTATTTCCGGACAGCAGCATAGTCTCGCAGCCCCTGCGGCGTCGCGATGGCCTCACCTTCCCGCATCGGCGGCGACGTTTCTGCTGCCGTTTCGACGACTGCGTTGGTTACGACAGGCATTTCAGATACGTCTGCAGCGGCCGAACTTGCCTGCCGCTGCCTCTCCCGATAGCGGCGAACCCGCTCCTTCGTCTGCTGACGGCATCTTTCATCACGCTGAAAATCCTGCAGTTCATCCCAGATCACAATGCGAATCATGCCGCTTTCATCCCGTTCGATAAGGCCTGTCTGTGCCAGTGCGTCCAGCCCTTTTTCAATAAAAGGCCGGCGGCGGTGCAGACATTTGGCAATGAGCTGCGTCGTCATGGCTTGCTGCGCCGAAACGCAGACCCGGCCGTCCTCGTTGACCGTGCCCGCCATATCTTTGAGGAAAAACCATAGGACGATATACGAATCGCCATTGGGCAGGTTCAGCAGGTACAGGATACGGGGATCTGAAAAAAGTCCTACTTTCGTTTTCAGCCATTGCAGCTTTTTCATTGCCAGCACCTCGTTTTCGTCTTGGGGGCGTCCGTTCGAATTACCCCTCTACTTATATAAGACAAAAAAAACGGCCATCGTGCGTGTCATTCTTTAAAATATTTGCCAAAAACAAGATTTTTAATTTTAATTATTTTTGTCTATCTTCCCATTTTATCTTGTTTTGTATGTTTATTCTATACATACATTCTCCATAAAGCGTCTATTCGCATATTTCTTAAAGTTTTATGAACTTTTAGAAAATATCCAGAAACGCATTCGCCCATCATAAATACACCTCCAAACAGACCGTTCCAAACATCCCCTACCCCAACCACGCGCTTCACAGCAATCCCAAAACCACATCCTTATATATATTGTTCTCTTATGCTCTTCTCTTTTTCTCTTCTTATAAAGTAACGCGTTACAACGCCCCGTCCCAGTACCAAGACAATCCAGGATATCCCGCACCAGACAGGCGTTTTTCATGCGCTGGCAACGTATCATCTTGATACCCTTTTGGCAGTGAATACCCAAACATAAGCATAAAATGACTCCTTGTATAGAAAAAAAACCATGGACGCATGACATACTGTATGCATGCGTCCATGGCTTCCCACAGGATTTCTCCGTATAATATTCTTAAAAAACAAAATTAAAAACAGCCAAGATACCTTTCCGACAGCTAGTCATAGGTATTCAGCCTACGTGATTTCTTCCTTTTTTTACAAAATATGATACAATAAAAAACAGAGATAGTCCGATGGCGGAACATCGGCACTCCTCTGTATATTTGATCTTGAAGAAGGCCGTGTACCGCAAGGTATGCGGTTTTTTTCGTTACGTCTTACTATTTACGTATTGAAATAATCAACACAACTAATGTAGCAAACGCTATCATCAACGATAATGCTTCATATACACTCATGCTGATCACCCCACTTTCGTGAGGAAAACCGAATACATCGAACTACCTCATGTATGCATGTATGGTAGTTTAGCAAATTTATGTTCGAACTGCAAGCGCAGAGAACGTAAGTTTTCAAGTAATGCTGTTTCTTTTTGCTGCAGAATATGATAAAATAAAAAACAGAGATAGTCCGATGGTGGTACATCGGCTCTCCTCTAGTAGAATAGTGTTGAAGAAGGCCGTGCACCGCAAGGTATGCGGTTTTTTTCATTACGTCTTACTGATTACTTACGTATTGAAATAATCAACACGACTAATGTAGCAAAAGCTATCATCAACGATAATGCTTCGTATACACTCATGCTGATCACCCCACTTTCGTGAGGAAAACCGAATACATCGAACTACCTCATGTAATATAGTCTAGCAAATTTATGTTCGGATTTCAAGCTCAGAAAATTTGGATTTTCAAGCGATGCTGTTTCTTTAGAATACAGATATGATAAAAGTTTGAAGAAGACTGGGTCTATTACAAAAAATAAATTTTCCATAAACATAACATAATGCCGTATATAGAAAAAGCCATGACCGTATCGTATGTAGTACGTATACAGCCATGGTTTTCTTGTTTA
>CAVKEA010000073.1:0-10588 GCA_963655305.1 bacterium | reverse complement strand
ACGGGTACCAAAATTTTTGACGATGTATGAATCGTCTATTTTGTGTACCCGTTTTTACTACAACTAAGATGAGCAACATAAAACTAATTTCAATAGGCAAAAAAAGGAGCTATCGCATCGAAGTAAAATTGCTTCGTGCGACAGCCCCTTGTTTATTGTTTTTAGTGTATTATTTATAATATTGCCCTTGCAATGTAAAATTATTTTTCTACGGTACTTGTATGGAGCAATTCGCCTGAAGGGAGATAGCTGCTAAAGGACAAGGTATCTTCGGTGGCCTGCATAACTACATAGTTGTCTGTTTCCGGTTGAGGAGCTGCGTATTCATCCAGGGCATGCTGTTTCCAAAGACCGGGATATTGTACGTTGCCGGCAACGCCGGTGATAATGTACAGCGGACCTTTCGCATCGCGTTTAAAATCGGCAATGTGACCGCGGTCCCGATAGGTATGCAAATGGGCGGAAAGGACGACATCGACGCCGTATTCATCAAAAAGAGGCATCCAGTCTTTTCCTTCGGGAGAGAAACCTTCTTCTCTGGGATCTGGCCGGTTGGCAAATCCGTACTGCAGAGGGTCTTTATGCATCAAGACGACTTTCCACTTCTTGTTCGTGCTGCGGATGTCCTTGCGGAACCATTCCATTTCATCTGCTAGCAGCTGCGGTTGGAACTGTGCCATTTCTGTAATCTGCGTGTTTAAGACGATAAAATGCACGTCGCCGTAATCAAAGGAATAGAATTGATTTTGGTAGTCAGGGTTTTCCTGTGCTGGCAGCGAGAATAAGTGGAGATATGCGACAGGCATGCGGATTTTCCAATCTTTGTTATAGGTTTCATGATTGCCCATAATCGGTGCGACAGGAATTTGGCTGGCCATGTCTGCGACGACGTCAAACCAGGCATTCCATTGGTAATGGTCCTGCCCATTATCGACTAAATCGCCCATGTTGATAAAAAACTGAGCATCCGGGTTGGCCTGCCAGGCTGGGTCTTTGGTAGCGGCCCAGGCACTGTAGTCGCTGGATTGGGAATCTGGAAAAATTAACGCTTTAAACGTATTTCCCTGCGCTGTCTGCAGCGGCATCCAGTCACTGCGTTTTTTTTCATAGCCGACGCGATATTCATAAGCGGTTCCCGGCGTTAAGTCTGTCAGTACAGCGGTATGAATGTATGTTGTCGTATCGTCATCGGTAAATGCTTCGCTATCTGCCGGCACGGCCCATATGTCTTCGCTGTCTTTGCTATCTTTGCGGCGGTATTCGACGACTGCGTTGTCTTCAGAAAATTGAGACTGCCACATAATGGTGCGGGACGTGGTACTGTCTTTGGTAATGACTTGACGGATATTGGCTGCATCTACGGTGTTGGTGGGAGCATAATGGGCTGCTGCGGCTTTGGTAGCTTTCACACTTTGCTGGGTGACTGTTTTGGCACCGGGAACCCACATGTATACGGCAGCGCAGACAATGAGCACAATGGGGCACAGCCATTTGACGAGCGTTTTTTTATTCATCGTTGTATCCTCCTGAAATGGTTTATTCTATAAAATATCATACTACTTGAAGTATGCTTGAAGTCAAGCTAAATGCAAAACGGCTGCTTAGTGAAATAAAATATACAATATATAATATATTTATATCATAAAACATAAAAAAATATAAAAATATTGCGTTGACACAACAAATATTAAGTGATATTATAATTACAGTTAACGAACACAAAACAATATACACAGAGGCAATGGTGCTGAGATACATCTTAGACATCATTGCCTCTGTTTTATTTTGTGTGGTTGCTGCATAGTATTTGGATATAGGGGGAATTGACAATGCGATTGACGGAAACAGGTTTGACAGCAGAAGACATTAAAGCAAAGGTAAAAAAGTACATGATTGAAACGTACGAACGGTACGACTTTTTGGCAGAACGGGCGAAGGGCATGTATGTATACGACGAAAAGGGGACGCCGTATCTGGATTTCTATGCCGGCATTGCCGTCAACAGCGCAGGCAGCTGCAATGATAAAGTGGTCATGGCTGTTATCGATCAGGCCATGGATATTATGCAGACGTTCAATTATCCATATACCATTCCGCAGGCATTGCTGGCTGAAAAAATTTGCACGACTATCGGCATGGATAAAATCTTTTACCAAAATTCTGGGACAGAAGCCAACGAAGCGATGATAAAAATGGCTCGTAAATATGGGGTAGAAACATATGGCCCGCATAAATACAATATCGTTACGGCTAAAATGTCATTTCATGGACGTACGTTTGGTTCCATGAGTGCGACAGGGCAGCCGGACAATGCCTGCCAGATTGGGTTTGGTGATATGACGCCGGGCTTTACCTATGCGGAATTCAACAATTTGGAAGCATTTAAAGAAGCCGTGACGGAAAACACGATTGGCATTATGGTGGAACCGGTACAAGGCGAAGGCGGTATTCATCCGGCAACGAAAGAATTTTTGACGGGCCTGCGGAAATTGTGTGATGAAAAAGGCCTTTTGCTGTTGCTGGACGAAGTACAGACCGGTTGGTGCCGTACGGGTGCCGTGATGTCTTACATGAATTACGGCATCAAGCCGGATATTGTTTCCATGGCGAAGGCAATGGGCGGCGGCATGCCGATTGCCGCCATTTGTGCGACGGATAACGTGGCCAAAGCGTTTACGATGGGCTCTCACGGCAGCACCTTCGGCGGACATCCTGTATCGTGTGCGGCAGCGCTGGCTGAAGTAACAGAACTGTTGGACAAAGATTTAGCAGGCAATGCCAAAAAGATGGGCGCCTATTTCCTGGAACAGGCCAGAAAAGAAATTCCGCATCTGAAAGAAGCCCGTGGACAGGGGCTCATGATAGGGCTTGAATTTGACGGCGTCAACAGTGTGGATATTAAACACAAATGTTTGGAAAAGCATATGCTGACCACGGCGATTGGCTCTAACATTATTCGTTTGGTTCCGCCGCTGATTTTGCAGAAAGAACATGTAGACAAAGCGATTGCTATTTTGAAAGAAGCTGTCGAAGAATTGACTAAATAATAAAATGGGAATGCCTTCTATGGAGGGGATAGAAGGCATTCGTCGTTTTTAGGGGGAGATTGGATGAAACATTTTGTGGTAACTGTAGGATGTGAATTTGGCAGCGGCGGGCCGGAAATCGGCAAAATGCTGGCAGCATCCATGGGGATTGAATATTATGACCGGGATTTAGTCGATAAAGTCGTCGAAAAAATCGGCGTAGATAAAGCGCTGGTAGAACAGGCCGATAATAAAAACTTTGTTCCTTTCGGCATCAATACGTCGTTGGGGACACGCTATGCCAATTTATCCAATAAAGTAATTTATACGCAGTTTGAAGTCATTCATAAAATGGCACGGCATTCCTGTGTGATTATTGGCCGCTGCAGCGATTATATTTTGAAAGACGAACCGAATGTAATCAATGTATTTATTTATGCACCGGAAGAAAAACGGATACAGGCCATCGTGGATGCGATGCATGTAACGAAAAAACGAGCTGCTGAATTAATCCATGATTACGACAGCATGCTTCATCGGCGGTATAAATATATTACAGGGACCTATCGCGGCGACCGTCACAACCGGCATTTGCTGGTGGACAGCAGTGTGCTGGGATGGGAACGAACGGCTAAATTTATTCAAGCCTTTGTCGAAATGCGGTTTGAAGAGATGTAAGTATAAGAAATGAGGGGGAATTCATATGGCTGCAACCAAAGCATCTGATTTTGATAAAGTCCTCAGTGCATGGGATATATTGGTAATTGCCTTTGGTGCCATGATTGGCTGGGGCTGGGTGGTATCTACTGGTGACTGGATTATGCAGGGCGGTGTTGTAGGGGCTATGCTCGGCTTTGTCATTGGCGGCATGATGGTATTTTTTGTAGGGCTTACCTATGCGGAACTGACATCGGCTATGCCGCAGTGCGGCGGCGAACATGTTTTTAGTTTTAAAGCGATGGGACCGATTGGGTCGTTTATTTGTACGTGGGCGATTGTACTGGGATATGTCAGCGTCGTATGTTTTGAAGCCTGTGCACTGCCGACGATTGTAACCTATATTTATCCTGACTTTTTGCAGGGCTATTTATACAGCGTAGAAGGATTTGATATTTATGCTTCCTGGCTGGCAATGGCCGTGTTAGTCGCTGCGTTTATTACATATATTAATATTATTGGTACCAAGACCGCGGCTATTCTGCAGACGATTTTAACCGTTATTATCGGCGGCGTAGGTATCCTTTTGATTGCGGCGTCTATTTTTTCCGGCCAGGCAGACAATCTGGACAATCAGCTTTTTATGGGAGCGACGACAACAGATATGCTGAAAGGAACGCTGGCTGTCGCTGTCATGACGCCGTTCTTCTTTATCGGTTTTGATGTTATCCCGCAGGCTGCTGAAGAAATTTCCGTATCGTTGAAAAAAATCGGCCGTATTTTGATTTTGTCCATCATATTAGCCGTTGTGTTTTATGCCCTGATTATTTTTGGTGTAGGCTATGTGATGAACAACACGGCGATTGCCAATGCGATGAAAGGGGTCGGCGGCTTGGTTACGGCAGATGCCATGGCGACGGCCTTTGGCAGTACCATCATGGCCAAAGTCCTGATTATTGGAGGACTGTGCGGGATTATTACGAGTTGGAATTCGTTTTTGATAGGCGGCAGCCGTGCAATGTATTCGATGGCTGAATCGTATATGATTCCTCATGTATTTGCCAAACTGCACAAACAATATAAAAGTCCAGTCAATGCCTTGCTGCTTATTGGTCTGCTTTCTGTTATAGCACCGTTTTTTGGCAAAAAAATGCTGGTCTGGGTCGTAGATGCCGGCAACTTTGGCTGCTGTGCTGCGTATTGTATGGTAGCTATTTCCTTTATTATTCTTCGTTCCAAAGCACCGGATATGCCGCGTCCCTATCGCGTAGGACATTATAAATTAGTCGGAACCATGGCTGTTTTGATGTCCGGGTTTATGGTTGCGATGTATATCATTCCCGGTTCCGGTGCCGCGTTGGTACCGCAGGAATGGGCGATGGTCTTGGGCTGGTCTGTCTTGGGCCTGGGCTTTGGCATATTTTGCAAAGCACGGTACGGAGAAAAGTTTGCTACCCATGTCGATGTGGCTTTGGAACCGCAGGCAGAAACAGCTCGCGATTTGGCGTTTGGCCAGGCTATGGCAGATGCGCTGAAAGAAGTACAGTCTGAAGGCGCTGTGACATATGCAGAACGGCCGCTTAATTTTTCCTTTTTCATGCCGTCTAATATGATTTTTGGCTCGCATACATGCCGTAAAGCCGGCAAGCTTGTCAAAGCATATGGTGAACAGGCCCTGTTTGTTACGGATTCGACGGCAAAACGTATAGCAGATGCGTGGGAAACGATTCAAGATAGTTTTGACCGGGCAAAGATAACGTATACGGTGTTTGCCCACGGTGACAATAAAACACAGCAGGTCATGGTTCAAAACGGCTTGGCGCAGCTGCAGCAAATGCAGGGAGACATGGTAGTAGCCGTTGGCGGCAATGATGCCATTGTCAGTGCCAAGCAAATTGTATACGCAGCAGAAAGAAAATGGAAAAAACATATTCCGTTGGTTATTATTCCGACGACATATGATGTAGAAGAAGCGTTTCACGGTGTCGTGATGTGGAAAGATGACGCTGGAAACGAACAAGCTATATACAGTCCCAGTGCGAACGCGGCGGCTGTTTTGGTCGATCCGGCATGCATGAAATCGATGCGCAAAAAAGAAATTGCCCTGGCCGGATTTGCAGCCATCTGCCGTACGATCAATGCCTATACGGCTCATACGGCACAGCCGTTAGCCGATGCGATGGCGCTGTATGGCTTATCGCTGCTGCAAGACCATTTGGTTTCCGTATATACGGATACAGCTAGTGAACAGGATTGGGAAAAAGTAGTTCTTGGCAGTATCATTAGCTGTATGGTCGGATACGGCACGGGTAATGTACTGTTATGCGGCATGAAAAAGGCGGCTGCGTTGGTTCATATGGCATATGAAGATGTCCTGCCGGCAGTATATCCGCTGCTGCTGGATTTGACCTGCAAACAAGATGTGTTCCGTTATGGAAAAATAGCGCGGACATTAGGTGGATTTACGGCGAATGACTGCACGGCCCGGCTGCTGGATATAGAAAAACAGCTGCAGCTTGATGTGCGGACCGCTGATTTAGGACTTGCAGAAGAAGATATTGCCCGTATGACTAAAACGTACTTGGCATATAGTGCGCAAACGGCAGATACCGATACGAAGACCGCACGGCAGGTACAGACCGAAATGATATAAATGTGAAGCTGGTTGTTTTTTTCTCCCGATTTTACACCTTCAACGTGTGGAATCGGGACTTTTTTTACTGAAATAAAGAGGATTTTTTGCTATAATGTGGAATTGTATAAAGATAGTATGTTATTATTTACATATTGGAGGTAGTCAATATGACACTCAGTCTATTTTGGTCGCGATATACGCTGGAACTTCATGACCGTCACATTCGCGCTATAGATGAGATGTATCAGTATCTTATTGCACAAGAAAAATGGAATTGGTTTTTGGCTAAAATTCCGGAACAGGAACAAATTCGGATATTGCGCGGCCACAATCTTGGTGAGGAGGCCTGGACATGCCGCAAATGGCTTGACCATATGCTGGAATGGATAAAAGAAAACAAACCGCCGACCGTATATAACGCGGTGGTTGAACGGATTCACAGCATGGAAAATAAGCCCTTGGAAGATTTGGAAAAGCAAGCGGCTCATTCATTGTCTCCTGAAGAACTGCAGCGCCTAAAGCAGGCGGGATATTTTCAATGGCTGAAACAGCCGGAACAGTAAAAGCAGACTGTTAAGGAGGTCTTATGGCATTCATACAGCGTGTGTGTATATGTATGGTGAGTGTTTTTTGCATGGCTGCAGCTGCGGTACTGCCGCAGGCTATGGCAGCAGATACGGTACGAGCTATCGTGATTAGCGGTGAAATTGACGGCAGTCAGGCCGCTTTGGTACAGCGGAGCATTACACAGGCTGAAGAAAATAACGACAAAGCTGTCATGGTTATCATCAATACGCAGGGCGGCCGCGTAGCCAGCGCCTTAAAGATACGCGATACGCTGCAGCGAACGTCACTGCCGACGATTGCCTATGTGACATCGCGGGCCTGGTCTGCCGGGGCATTGATTGCGTTTTCATGCCGTCATATTATCATGGCACCGGGCAGCAGTATAGGGGCAGCAGAGCCGATTCCCAATACAGAAAAAAATATTGCGGCTCTCAAATCGGAGTTCAGCGCCACGGCCAGTGCGATGGGGCATAATCCCAGCGTAGCGGAAGCCATGGTTGATAAGACAGATGGGTTCCCAGGGTATGCAGAACCCGGAAAGATATTGTCACTGACAGACAAACAAGCCAAAGAATTGAATGTATCGGAAGGAACTGCCGATTCGCCGGAAGACGCGCTGCGGTTTTTCAGCATGGGTGATGCCGGTGTACAGTACGAAGAACGAAATTGGAAAGATATGATCGTGGGCATCCTGCAAAATGAATATGTCCGCATGATTTTTATTGCCTTTATTTTGGCAGCCGTATTTTTGGAAATTAAGATGGCCGGCATGGGCGTAGGCATTGTTACGGCTTTGGTCTTGGGCGGCATCTTGCTAATATCCGGAGATGAATCGATGACGGAAGACGTAAAAGTGTTAGCTGCCTTTATTGGCAGTTTGGTTTGCATTGCTTTGGAATTGGCAGCACCGGGTGTCGGTGTGTTTGGCATTATGGGCGTGCTGCTCCTGTTTGGCAGCTTGTTTTACATGCTGGGCGCGACCATCGATGCTGTTTATATTTTGGCCGGTGGTACGGTGCTGTCCTTGGTGCTTTTTTATTGCATCGGCAAACGGCTGCCGAAGAGCCGCTTTATATCAAAAGTTGCGCTGAAGAATCGGTCTACCAAGGAAAAGGGATATACGTCTCACGAAGATAAAAGCCGGTATTTGTATAAAAGAGGCAAAACGATTACGGATTTAAAGCCCAGTGGTTTTGTGCGTATTGACGGCAAACGAGTAGAAGCCAAAGCCGCAGGCAGTGATTATATTCCGCGGGATACAGCGGTTCGCGTCATCAAAGCTGCAGGATATTGTGTTACCGTGGAGCCGGTTCCCAAACGGGATGCGTAGTATGCAAAGGAGGTTTTTATGTCCATTTTAACGATATTGGCTGTTCCCTTGTTTATTATTGTTGCAGCCATCATTGTCATTTCCCTGTTTTTACATTTTGTGCCGATTGGACTGTGGATTTCTGCCATGGCAGCCGGCGTATCGGTCGGGATTGTCAATTTGATTGGCATGCGGCTGCGGCGTGTCGTTCCGTCTAAAATTATCCTGCCGTTGGTTAAAGCCAATAAGGCCGGACTGGATGTCAACGTCAATCAGTTGGAAGCCCATTATTTAGCCGGCGGCGATGTAGACCGCGTCGTAGATGCGTTGATTGCGGCCCACCGGGCGACGATGTCGCTGACATTTGAACGGGCCTGCGCCATTGATTTGGCCGGCCGCGATGTGTTGGAAGCCGTGCAGATGAGCGTCAATCCCAAAGTGATTGAAACGCCGTTTATTTCGGCTGTAGCCCAAAACGGCATTGAGCTGAAAGTACGTGCTCGTGTTACTGTCCGCGCCAATATTGACCGTTTGGTCGGCGGCGCCGGGGAAGCGACGGTCATTGCCCGAGTAGGTGAAGGGATCGTCACGAGTGTCGGCTCGGCAGCAGATCATTCGCAGGTCTTGGAAAATCCAGATGAAATTTCAAAAACCGTACTGAGCAAAGGGTTGGACGCAGGGACGGCGTTTGAAATCCTTTCCATTGATATTGCAGATGTCGACGTAGGCCGTAATATCGGCGCACGTCTGCAGACAGACCAAGCCGAAGCGGATAAGCAGATTGCCCAGGCAAAAGCCGAAGAACGCCGAGCGATGGCTGTCGCCAAAGAACAGGAAATGCAGGCCTATACGCAGGAAATGCAGGCTAAGGTAGTAGAAGCACAGGCTGAAGTACCGCTGGCCCTGGCACAGGCGCTGCGTGAAGGCAAGCTGGGCGTTATGGATTATTACAATATGAAAAATATTATGGCAGATACGCAGATGCGGACAGCTGTTGCCCAGGCGGGCATACCCAAGGCCAAACCGGCGGCTCCTGCCGAAGAACATTCTAAAGGACGGACGCCGACAGAACCTGATACGAAGTAGGTGAGAGCATGGATTATATTTGGCTCATTATCATTATGGCCGTTGCTGCTGTTTTGCCGGATTTGCTGCGGCGCAAACGGAACTATCCGAAACGAAAGGGACCGATTCCCATTCCGCCCCGCAAAGAAGACGTAAAACGAAGACGGCAGTCCCTGCAGCAGCCTGTAAAGCCAACGACAGGTACTTCGGATACCAAAGAAAAACAGACGCCAGTCACACCCAGAGAAGAAACAGCGGCTCAGCCGGCTGCACCAAAGCCTGTCAATGTATCCCATACACCAGCTGCAGTGCCGAATCTTGGCAAAGCAGCCGCTGTAACGGTACCGCATATGGTACAGCCGAAACCTTGGAGTACGATTGAGCCGGAAGTGAAAGATATTTATGCAGGGCTGGTATGGGCTGAATTGTTGGATAAACCATTGGCTCTGCGAAATAAAAATAGATAATGTAGTGAGGATAACGAATGATTCAGGAAAAGAAAGTGTATGTAGAAGGAATACCGTGTTTGCAGATTACAAGCGGTGATATGCCGAAAGGCGTTGTGTTGTTTTATCATGGCTGGTCATCTCAAAAAGAATACCAGGCTGTACGAGGACATGTGTTGGCTGCGTACGGATATGATGTATTGATTCCGGATGCAGTCAATCATGGCGAACGGGGAACGATTGATTATAATGCGCCGTCGTCATACAGTGCGTTTTGGCAGACTATTTTTCAAAATCTGCGCGAAGTGCCAATGCACCTCAAATATATTGCTTCTTGGCGCCCCGGCGTGCCGTTGGCTGTGATGGGCCATTCGATGGGCGGCTTTACGTCATTAGGCGTCATGACGCATTATGATGAATTTTGCACTGCTGTTGCCCTCAATGGCTCTGGCTGGTGGGATGAATCAGAACGGCGCTTCCGTGCTGCTCTTCATATTGATAAACCGCGCAGTTACCCGTTTTTGCTGAGGCAGCTGCAGGCGATGGATCCATACCTGCATACACAGCGGCTGGCAGGACGTTCCGTGTTGGCTCTCAATGGCGGGGCTGATGATGTCGTCGATACTCATGCCCAGGAGTTATATATGGTTAAACTCCGCGATACAAAAAACGTTGACAGCAAATGGCTGACATACGATGGCTTGGGTCATTTTGTCACTACCAACATGATGGGAGATGCTGTCGATTGGCTTGATGAAAAAGTACACCGATAATTTTTAAGGTGCCGTTATAAAAAGAAGAAGGGGCTGTAACATAATAGCCTCATTAAAAAAAACGGATTCAGATAACTGAGTCCGTTTTTTTATAGCAAAAGAGGCCCCAA
>CAVKEA010000072.1:0-10849 GCA_963655305.1 bacterium | reverse complement strand
ACTGAATATTTGTAAAGTTTTTCAAACTCCCATAATTCATAAAATTCAATATAATAGTCATTAGTTGCTGTTTGTGAAATAATATTTCTTATATCGTTTCTTGAATGAAACTGCAATACCTTTTTATCTGTCTCAAATAACGAAGATTGCTGTTCATCAAAGGCTATTAGTTGCTCATCCTCTAATTTTCTACATATATATTTTTGTAATATCTTTGAGCCTAACAAAGCCGTATTTTTATAAAAATTCATGAAAATATCATGTTGCATAGGCATCGACATATCCTTTTATCTCCTATCTGTAAGTAATAAACCCAATCGAATTTTCCTGTTTAGTTTATTATACAAAAATCATGAGAGAAGTACAATCCTCTCTCTGTATTCCATGATAGTAACTATATTTTATTCTTTTTCAAGTCCAAATATTCGCAGCATCCCTACTTCTTGTTAACTTCTTCTGCTGTAAATCGCTGTGCAGTATTCTTATAACTAGTATATGCCTACCACTTCAATTGATTTGCAAAAAAAGGTGCCAAGCTAGATTATCTCTAGCCTGACACCTTTTTTGTCGTTCCCGTATTGCTTACGCCTGCGCCGGTGCTTTTTCGTCGACATCAGCCTTTTCCAAGATTTTCGCGACAACTTTCTTAGTTACGCCCCATACCAAGTCAATGACGGTATTAAGGAGCTTAGCACGAATTTTTACCCAGCCGGATGCGGACTGTTCAGCGTCTGCCGTCTGTGCTGCTTCAAAGTCTTTCACAGCTTCATCAACATACAGAAAAACGGTATTAGTTACAAAATCCGTTGCATTTTCTTTTACTTCTGCTAAAACTTCCTGTAATGCTTCATTTACTACGTTTTTGATGTCTTCGTTCATTTTAACATCTCCTTTTCTATTTGTTTAATTTCCTTTCAATTTCGCTAATCACAAACGGGCCGGCATTATCAGCAATGCCAGCCACCCTCGAGTCCTAATTTTTACCCAATCCGAATCCGTCGTTTCCATCTGTTTTTGTAATTCCACTTCTAACGCTTCCTTACGCTTATTTAAAGAATATGTTAATACAAATGATAAAATATTTCCCCAAATACTCATACATTCACCCCCTTTTCATTATGACTACGCCTATAAAGTCTGTTGGTAGTCTGTTACGCCGCGCGCAATAGCACGGGCAAATTCGTCCTGATAATTTGCCAAGAGTTGTTCGTCGTAGTCATTGCTGATAAACGCCAACTCGATAAGGATTGCCGGCATAGACGTATTATTTAAGACATACAACCCGTTTTGTCCTGGCACAGCAAGTTTGACGCCCCTATCAACAGTATGCAGACTATCAACAATCTGTCGCTGTATTGTGTTGGCCAAGTCACTTCCTACCGCCGAACCGGGATAGCAATAGGTTTCTGTTCCCAGCGCCTCTGCTGATTCTGCAGCATTACAGTGGATAGAGATAAATAAATCGGCACCGCTGGCATTTGCCGTATTGCAAATTGTTTCCAAATCGTCATGCTGCAGTACAGTTGCTGCTACTCCAGCGTTGATAAGATACTGTGCAGCGGCGTTGCCGACTGCTGCTGCAACGTCCGATTCGCGCAGCCCCGTTTTTTCATTGACTGCACCAGGGTCTGGATTACCATTTGGCGCATGTCCTGGATTAATAAAAACTTTCATTTTTTCATCTCTCCTTTTTCGCTTGCTAACTGTTCTAAGGTATTACGTAATTTATTCGGGATTGGCAGACCTGCTTTTCCGGCATTTTCAATGATAGAAAGTCCTTCATTGCCGAGAAAGAACCACACTACTACAGTTTGTATGACTTGCTGACCAATGGCATGATCCAGTTCATGCGCCAAGGCGATAAGCAATAAAATCATCATCTTTTTGAGTATGCCCTTAAATCCCTTCTGGCTGTTTAATGCCAAATGGGGATTGATATACGCCGCCAATACGCCGGTCAGATAATCTACAACCATAGCGATAACCAACGCTTCCATCACGGCATCCCAGCCAAGCAGATACGAAAAAACCGTGCCAATGCATGACACGGTTGTACCCCATTCTATTTCAGTCCCTACTGGGACCATCCCGCGAAAAAAATGTATAATTGCTTCCATGTTTGCCCTCCAAACAAAATAAAATATCTATCCCATAACGCCCTTATCCTGATATACCGTAACGGTCAATTTAGCATTGGCCATGGCAGTAGTATCACCAGTCAGCTTAATTTCTGTGCAGCAATAAAAAGTGACTTTGCTGTGTTCCAAATCATCATCCCAGACTTTTGTGTCTGTATCAACATTGACATTTTCGTCCCATTCCATGGTATATTCCGTACCGCCAGTCACTTCGGCTTTTACCGGGGTTGTCACATACGCATTTTGATTGCTCCATGCTCGTGCCTGCGCAAAGTCCCCAATCGTAAACAGGCTGTATGAAACGCCTGTAGGGCAGAAAAGTACGGCTTTAAAATGCGTCTGATTCCCATTGGGGATTCCTGTAATCGTCCCCAATGTATATCCGGTAATACTGTTGCTGTTCGTTGGCCCGGATGTCAACGAACCAATTTCGACTAAGTCACCCGTCGCCTGTTTTATCGTCGCCGCTGTGGCTTTGACCGTAATCGTTTTTGTTGTTTTATCGACGCTGGTTGATACAATTCCCGGCAGATATCCCGTGTCAGCTACCACTTTAGCATCCACTTTAAATCCAAGTTCATACTGACCGTTGCCCTTATCCGTCATGGTATTCTGCGCTGTATATGAAATCGTTTGATGTTCGCTCTGTTCCACAATAACCGTCCAAATATCGTCATCCGCCGCGGTTCCCTGTCCGCTGGCTGTGCCCGTCGTCAACGTGCCGTCAGCATCATAAAATGTTTTTCCGGCGGCCACATCAGCCGCAGTAGCCGTTGTATCAGATACTTCACAAAAACGAGCTGTACCGCCAGCCTGCAGAGGAATCAGCACAGCCGGTACACCGCTGTAACCGGCGCCGCCGACTTTCACATCTACTTTCATAGCCTTCTCCTATTCTACCGTCAGTACTTTGGAAAGACTGTCCTGCGATACCGAAATAGATGTCAAAGAGCCTGTGATTTTAGCCCCGTTGACATATGCCGTTTTTCCACTGACGATGGTACCTGCCGCAGCCGTCGCATCCGCTGTATCGACAACACTGGTCTTGCCGCTAACCCCCAGGATAGATACCCCAGCCTTGAGATTGCCGCTAATCAGTTTTGCTTTTTCCGCCGCTGCAATGCCGACGGTGCCGGTGCCGTTATGATACCCGGCAGGAATCGTATAGGCCCCGTCTGCTTTGCTGATTTCACCGGCAGCGGCTCCCTGATTTACCATCGTGCCCGTAACGGCACCGTTGCTGCCATAGGCTGTTTTTCCCGACAAAACATCCGCAGCCGCTGCAGTCGCGGCAGACGTATCATAAAAGTCTGCCGTCCCTTCGCCGGTTGCCAGCGGGATGCTGACCTGCGGTACATTTTCATATGTTACGCCATTGATTTTTACATTTTTTGCCATAATATATCGTCTCCTTTACTCTACTTTCAACGCATACCCATTGTATGAAATCTTCCCATAATTTTTAGGGATAGGACTTACAGTTACTTCTGTAAATCCATAATAACCTGCAGGGGCTCGAATATGCTGTTCTTCCTGAGCAGGCGTAATCTGTACATTAGGTACATTACCGGGAGGTGTTACTGCTAGCGTCGCAGTGAGTGTTTCTACATCCATCAAGCTGGCTTTCATCAGTATGTCACCTCTTCCCCGATTTGAAATACGGCCGGTGTAATAACCGTCGATACATACCCGTCTGCCGTACGAAATTCTATATCATATACATATTTGCCATAGGCAGCCTTTTGGGTATCTGCCGGCTCAATGATAATCCGGTTCACGCCGGTTACTTTTTTCTGGAAAAGAATGTCTGCATCTACCCGCTTACGTACCGTCAGCGTCAGTGTATCGTCCGGCCGCATAGCATAATCGCCGTCCTGCGTACTCAGATTAACTTCCAAACATCCCGTATCACCGCGCGTAATAAAAATAGTATCACCATGTACTGCAAACATCCTATCACCTCCTTTTTCAAAAGATTATCTGCTTTCCCCTATGTCGGTTCTCTCGGTCGCCTCATCCACCTGCCCCCTTATTTGTCATACTGTGTTACAAATTTCTTAGCAAAAGATCGCATTTTCGTATTGGCAGCATCTATCTTTTGCCGCTTGCTTTCCGGGTCCATCTTGGGGTCGTCCTTAATGCTGCGAATGTCTTTATTGATTTTGGACATGGTCTTCATGCAGGTTCGGGCATCCCGCAGCGATGCAGGAATCGGAGCCCCTTTCTTTCCTTTGTTTTTGGCATAGCTGTCACTCCGTTCATAGTCGATTTCCATATCATGCGCCAGTTGATAGAAGCGTTCCACATATACGGAATTTTGACCGTCCTGCCGGGCAAAGCTGCCGACAAACGGAGCTTCATACCAGTATTTTGACGGTTCCGGCGGCCTGTCGTTTCCACGCAGCTTGCTAATAGGCGTATTCAGCATGCCCGCTCCCAAACGCCCCAGCGAGCCAAACCAGCCGCTAAAGAAGTTATCAATGGCTATTGGGGAAAGGTCTGCATACTTTCCGGCAAACTCACTTATCAGTTTGGCAAGTTCGGACGTTGCCGTAGTATACTGCTGTTCCGGCGGCAGCTTAGATAAGCGGTCCGGCACCAGTTTTCTGCCCGTCCATTCGCTGTAGTTGTACCGCCATTCCATGATAGGGCGCAGCACCGCAGCAATAATACCCGGCGTAACAGCTTCCGCGAACTGTCTGGCCCACTCTTTCATCGCATGCGGGTCTTCATTCAGCATCTGGTTCAACACGGCTTCTACGCCGGAGCCAAAGCCAATGCCGACTTCCTGCGGTTTTGGGATAAGCCAATGATGGTCTGTTCCCGGAATATGCAGGACCCAGTTTGTATATTTAGTGTTGTCATCCAATTCTTTATACCAGTCATCATCATGATTGATAGCCCAAAGAATGATAGTCGGCAGGATAATATAGAGACAAGTTGCCAAAGAAGCTCGCTTCGGATTTTCCATAAACGTACGGATAAGTTTGTCCGTGCCTTGAATACTGGCATTAAAGAACGGTACATACCGATTGATTTTCTTGCCCAAGCTGCCATGACGGGAGAAATTGACCGTGACATCCCGTGCTTCCTGCCCAGCTTCAAAATCACTGGCACCGGCTTTAAGGGCATACAGCATCGCGCCGGCACGGGTTCCTTGTTCCAAGGCTTCACCGACGCCGTTGTATGTATGTACCAAGAAGCGTGCAAACGTCATCATCTGGCGAATCCCCATGGGATAGTGTTTCAACGACTGCCGCACTTTATTTTTATACTGTTTCGCACCGCGAATATCGCTGCGGATATACGTATCCATAGGAACGCCCTGCCCATAGAATTTGGCCTTAAAGTCCGCATTCTTTTTCAAAACGGCCATGCCGCGAACACTATCTAACACAGGAATAAAATGCCCATACCGGGCATTGACCGTCGCACTGATCGTATCACGGATAAAGTTGCGGACCATAAAACTCGGCGTGTTGGTCGCGCCGAACCGCAGGGCATCCGTAAACTTTCCGAAAACATTCGTCAGGAATGCCGCGCTGTTGGTGCTCATATCCTGCAGTGCCTGATACAGTTCCGGTGTCGTCCGGTATACAGTCTTTCGCCCATTCACCATAACGGAAAAAGCACACTTCGAAGCATCTGCGCTGGACAAAGACGGATCCTTGACGATAATACTGCCCAAACCCGGATAATCTTCTGCCGCCTGCACCATAACTTTTGCCACGTCGTTTCGTTCACAGCGGGCAATCAGAGCCGATGTCATATGAACCATGGAATCAACCGGGTTTACGACGGCCAATATACTGCCGCCTTTTAATTTTTTGAGACCGCTGCTTTGATTGATAAAGCCCCTGCCCGCCGTAATAGTCGGCAGTTCATTATCCATCGTGCTGTCCGCTGAAAAATCGCGGTACATCGGGCAATACTTCTCATACTTTCGCAGTCCTGCAGCCTGTTTCTTTGTAATCAGCCCTTCTTTTTCCAGGATATTGACCAAATTCTTGTTGTAATCCCAGTAAAGCTGTGCTGCCTTTTTGATAGCTTTCGGCGCATTAACAATAATACGCATGCAGTTTTCATGGTTATATCCTTCCGGCCGGACGTAATCTTCATGATTCTTCACGATTTCTTCTGTCCGCTGCGCTACCAGATACATGCCCAAATACTGTTCTGCATCTTTGGCAGCCGCTTTCGTTACTTCATCTTGGTGTACGTTCTTCAATTCATTCAGTACATCTTCAAACGTAACGTTATGTTGAATAGCTCCTTTATATACGGTATTCAGATACGCCAGATTGGCATCTTTGTTATCCGCAAAAAGCAGCATCGAAGCACGCCCATCTGCCACGCTGTTGCACATGACAGCCCGCTTGTGCGGGTCCTTTTCATCTGCCAGTTTCCGTCCCAATTCCATCTCAATGGATTTCGTAATCTGGTCTATCGGGCTTGTTTCATCCACCATGGACCGATAAAACTGAGCCCACGCATGTTTCAGCCGTTCCTTGGCATTCCGTGGTTTCTTATCTGCTGCTTGGCTTATACCAGCAGTTGCCAGCAGCAGCGGATTTTGCGCCGCCATCTGTTCTTCCAGTTCCATGATGGTTTCGACGGCTTCCTTTTCCTTCGGCATCGTGTCCAACGTCTTTTCAAAGATGTCAAAGTATTTCGGGTAGCGTTCTTTGGCCCGGTCAGGATTTTGGAAATAAATGCGCCCAAATTCCTTGACGCCTTCACTGCGGGCTTCAGCCGGCGTCATGGCTTTCGGCGGTTCCTGCTTATACTTTTTCGCTGCCCGCTGTTCTGTTTCCAGCTCGTCCAGGACATCATTCGTCAATTCTACATTCGCGCCCTTCAGCTGGGCCGCATGGTCGATATGCAGGGCAACAGCGGCGCCAATATCTCCTACCGTATAGTTGCTGGGGACAAAGCCTGCCCGGCCATGCGCATCATAGCGATAGGCCGCCCGTGAACTGCGCTGCACCTTAGAACGAGTATAGATAGGAACAATCTTCCGAGCCTCATCCAAAATCGTATGAATCGTAATCGGCTCGTCGTCTTTTCTTTCGCTCCGTTCGGCTTCCTTTTCGGATGCGGTTTTAGGCTTACGGATAGAATAACGAGTTGGGTTTTCTTTTCTAAGGTTGACAAGGTCCTTTTCAGTCTTTATACTAGGATTTGATAAAGCACGGTTGACCGCAGATCCCACAGGAGAAGACGCTCCTGATGGCCTGTGGGCCGTGCTTTTTTGTGTGTTCACGTATAAAAGATTGCCACCATCAATATTTTTCATTAACCAACGCTCATTAGGTGTAATTCCATCTCTTTCAGTTTTTCCATATGCAGTATTCGCAATGTTTATAACACCATGCCGTGAATCAACGCGATTTAACTCAACAGGAACAATAACAGTTGCCCCATCGTTATCTTTTACATCAAGCACAAAAATAAATTTGTTATTTGATTTTCTTGATTTCAATATCATCATCGGGTCTGCCATGGCAAATGGCAATTGGCGTAAAACATCCATGTTCATACCGTGATGGTCTTTCCTCAGTGCGTGAGCAAAAAAACTCCCATATACATCAATTTGCATATGGTTATTACTAATTTTTTCCAAAATAAGAGGCATATCCATAACTTTATACAGCAAACCATTATTTTTATTTTTCCATCTTTCTTTATCAGAACGTTCATATAAATTACAAAGCCGATTCCATTTACTCATATCGGAACTCAGTTTTTGCCGTGCGGTTTTAGCAAGTTTTGCGTTCGCTGATTGAGAGTCTTTTGTTTCCCGTGTCCATACTTCACCGCTTTCAATCTTGCGGAATACATGATGCGCGTTTTCGGTGTGTGTCAGGATAGCCTGTACCTTTTTGGCAAAGTCCTTTATCTTTTGGAACAGTTTTCCCCAAGCCGTGCCGCGTCCACGCTTGCGGGCTTCTACCCATCTGGCATACCTGTCAGCTCGCTTTTCTGCATCCGGAATCGCTTTCGTGATAGCGGCTTTTTCCTTATCTGTCAGCACAGCATCTTCGGCTGCGTGATATACTTCGTGATACCCCGTGCCGGTCCGGCTGCCCTGTGACAGTGCCATATAAGCATCTTTGCCAAACTGCCGCGTATACCCTTCGACTACGACATCACCGTGGATGTGGTGGTCTTTTTTTGCCTGCGCTAATTGTTCCGCTGTCAAGGCGATTTGGTTTTGAATATCTACGACAAACCGAGAGTCATTGGGCATCGTAAGGACAAGCCGGTTCCCATCTTCTGTAATGCTCTTGGCATTGGGCAGGGCATCCTGTATTTCGTTTTTGATGTCCTGCACAGCACGTTGTATTTCTTCATTATTTGTACGGGCAGCATACCGATTCTTTTTCTGCGGCGTAATCATCTTCGCCATGATGTCCTGAATTTCTTTGGGCGGCTGTTTCCCCATTTTTTTCAAATCTTGATAAATAGCGGTCAGCCATTCTTTAAATGTATCAAAAACACGTTTCAACGACATGTTCGGGGCTTTACCTTCTGCCAGATACCGTTCAAATCCTCTGGCAAACCGTTCCTGCAGCCAATGTTCTTCCGCTGCTTTAACAGCAACCGCATCGCCGCCTTTACGTGCTTTTTGTATAGCATGGGCATATCCGGCAAACTCTTTAGCAAGGTAGGTTCCTTCATATTCATGTTCTTTTCCATTTTCATAAGCAGCCCATTCCTGCAGCCGCTTCAAGTCATACAGCAGTTTCTTCGGTGCGCCATCCTGTCCGGCCAGCCGTTCCATATCGCTTAAAAACATATGCGCGCTTTCATGGATAAACGAAGAAGCATCTGCCGTATCAAACAGATGAATAGCTCCCGTATCAGTGTCATATGCCGCTTGGACGCCGTTTAGCTGTTGATTGTACTTGTCTATAATAGAAATCGCTTTGTCATCAAAAACGACATAACAGCGGCCGTCTCTTCTTCCTTCGTACGTTATCCCTTTAATGCCGTATTCATTCAATAGTTTCGACGCTGCTTTATCATATCCCGGCGTAGACGTAGCTAAATCATCATAAAATTCCTTGCCAGTTAATTCCTTTACTTTATATTTATTTCCCGTCGTAAGGTGGGGTTTTTCGGGGTCTTCATAGCTTAACTTTTCTTCCTGGGCTTTCAAGAGTAACTCTTCATTGACGTATTCCAACGCTTTATTATACGCATTTTCCATTTCTTCTTCAGAAACGCCGCGGGCTTCCAATTCGCTTTCGTCTTCACTCATATAACGCAGTGCTTTTTCTACTGCATTTTTTCCTTTTGTGCCGCCTTTTTTCTCTGCTTCCCGCAATGCTGCGTTGACATTTCTGCCAAACAACATATCTATAATTGCATCTTGTACTTTTTGCGGTTGTTCCCCTATTGTTTTTTGTTCATCAAGCAGTACATCGTTTTCAGGAATTTCTACTTCATACAACCGGTCATTTTTAGTAAGTTTTATATTGTCCTCTTTTAAAATTTCAATGGCTTTTCTAGCCTCATCTGCATAAACTCCTCTAATTCTATTTCTTTTCAATGCGTCTTCTAAATCAGCAATCGCTTTTTCTCTGCTTCCCATTTCGTACATCGAATCCAATACGTACCCCATGGCACTGCCGTATTCAATTACATTTCCATTTCCTACCCAATCTCCTTCTTCATTCAACCGATATATAGTATGGTTTACTTCCACTGAAGTGTTTTTATCTCCCAAAACCTCTTTATAGGCTTCTGATACGTTTCGATCTTTGGCAAAATACAGCCCCCAGCCATGTGCTTGATTTCCTTCACCTTTTCCCATGGCACCTAAATCAAATGTGTCAAAATTATACGGGCTGCCATGCCATGCACGCTGCTCGTATTTTTCGTTGACATTTTCCAGCTCTTTTTGTATACTGCTAAGTGAAATAGCGGTTTCATTTTGACTAGTCCGTCCCTGCGCGTTATGCGAAAGGCTCCTAGCGGAATGTTCCGCTATTTTTGTGTTTATAATATTATCGATAGATTTTGCTTTTCCCGGTTGTCCGGTTTTAAACCATATTCTTCCTTTGTCATCAAACTCAAGAACAACATAATAATCTCCAAGGCTTCCCTTTACATGGGCTAAAATAGGCGTTCCATGAAAATTATTAGTATTTCTTTTATCAGATATAGCCGCATTGTGTAAGGTACTAATATGTTTGTCTATGTCTTCTAATTGCTCCGTACTTAAAACATGTCCATGATGCAGCGTTGCAGCATGAATTGCTTGCGCTTCTGTATAAATAACACCAGAATTGCCCGTGAACATAATTTTATTTGCTGGTTTCCCTTCTTGTTTCCTGTTACTAATTTTATTCATAAACGCTTTAAACGTTGTCGTACCTGCTTTTCGTACATCAAACATAGCTTGCCCAAATGAATTATTTGTTTTTTCACTACCTAACATAATCGGGTGTCGTTCCATGTATTTTTTAGGCGTATATGTTGTATCGCCGTATTCATGCATGATTTCCGTCCAGCGTTCGGCCATACGAGCATAGAGAAACGCGCTTTCCTTTGCCGCTTTGGCAACTTGGTCATTGCCTTGCGACAATTTCTGCACAGCATAATCATAGACTTGTTTTCCTTCTTCGCTCAGCTGAACACGCAAGCCATCGTTAGTGTAAAATAATTGTGGGAAATCTTTAATGCATTGAAGAAAACATAAAAAG
>CAVKEA010000071.1:0-10918 GCA_963655305.1 bacterium | reverse complement strand
TGAATGCCGTGCTGTATGAAAATGAAGAAACGCAAATCGAAGATGTCGTCTTTTTAGACAAAGACCAAGACCCCGATTTTGAACACGAAAAGCTGAGCAAGCTCGATATTCTGGCCCAAACGAATACAGGAGCGCAAATCGACATCGAAGTGCAGGTGCTGAAACATTCCTATTTGTCCGAACGATTTTTGTATTACTGGGCTGGCCTGTATAGCTCACAGCTGAAAGAAAAAGAACAGTATACACAGCTGAAGCCGACGATATCAATTATCTTACTGGATTTTGATTATTTGCCGGAAACGGCATGGCATAATATCTACCATATTTGTAACGATCTATCAAAACAGCGGCTGACAGATCATTTTGCCATGCACTTCATAGAAATCAAAAAATTTACATACAGTGACATCAAAAAGCTAACGAAATTAGGAACCTGGGCAGCGTATTTTTCCAACTGCGATGAGAAAGAAATGGAGGTGTTGACCATGAACAATACAGTTATGAAAGACGTAGCTAAAGCAGAAAACGCCTTTACGAGCGATGAAACGATGCGTTACAAATACATGCTAAGGGAAAAAGCAATCCGTGATTACTATTCGGGATTGGATGATGCTAGACAAGAAGGAGTAAAACAAGGATTAGCACAAGGACGAGAAGAAGGATTGGCGCAAGGACGTGAGCAAGGACTAGTACAAGGACGAGAACAAGGATTGGCACAGGGACGTGAACAAGGATTAGCACAGGGTGTGCAGCAGGAAAAAATAGCGAATATTCTAGGGATGCTGCGGGAAGGAATCGATATTTCCGTGATAGCTAAGATTACGTCTTGTTCGGAAGCAGAAATTCAACAAATAGCCCATGAGCAAGCACAATCATGATGACATGGAGGTGTTAACCATGAGCAATACAGTCATGAAAGATGTAGCCAAAGCAGAAAACGCCTTTACGAGTGATGAAACGATGCGTTACAAATACATGCTGCGGGAAAAAGCAATCCGTGATTACTATTCAGGCTTGGATGATGCTAAGCAGGAGGGCATAGAGATAGGTGAAAAACGTGGTGAAGAACGCGGCCGTAAGATGGGTATAGAACAAGGATTAGCACAAGGCGTGCAGCAGGAAAAAATAGCGAATATTCTAGGGATGCTGCGGGAAGGAATCGATATTTCTGTGATAGCTAAGATTACGTCTTGTTCGGAAGCAGAAATTCAACAAATAGCCAATGAACAATTTCAATTGCAATAATACGGAGAGACTATGAGTAGTATAGTCATGAAAGACGCGGCTAAATCAGGAAAAATAGGTGTGATTGGTAGTTTTTTTTATATTTCTCATGTATAATACAGTGTAGTAAATGGCTCTCATGCTGGGAGCCGTTTTTTATGGCATAGCGATATTCGCGTGTGCAAATAACGATTACGTGTATTTCAATACATCGGGAGGATGGTGTTGAACAAAATGATGTCATCCAAGCTGCAGTATAAAACGACACTGCGGATTGTGGCGGAAGGACGGGCATTTGGTCCCGGCGTTGCCATGGTGCTGCAGGGAGTACGGACGCATGGATCTTTGGCAGGGGCAGCCAAACAGATGCACATGTCCTATTCCAAAGCCTGGACTATTATCAAAGGGGCAGAACAAATTTGGGGATTTCCCTTGACGCGGCGGCATGCCGGCGGCAAAATGGGCGGGTCTTCGACGCTGACTCCGCAGGCAGAACGTATTTTATTGCGGTATGAAGCCATGCAGCAGGCGATAGACAAGGCAGCAAAGGAAAAGTTTGATGCCTTTTTTAATGAAGAAGAATTGGAAAAGATGAGAAATATGCCTGTTGACGGCAAGACAGATGAAGGGGGTGCGCAGAAATGAAAGAAATGAAAACAGAAGAAGCAGTCGGACAAGTGCTTTGTCATGATATTACACAGATTATCAAAGGCGTGACTAAGGGGCCGGTATTTCGCAAAGGACATATCATTCAGCCGGAAGACATACCGGTGCTTCTTTCGGTAGGCAAAGAGCATATTTATATTTGGGAAAACGACGAAACGATGCTGCATGAAAATGACGCAGCCTGTATCCTGCGGGATATTTGCATGGGCAGCCATATGCATGGCAGTGACGTGAAGGAAGGAAAAATTGAACTGATTGCAGACTGCGACGGCGTGTTGACTGTGGATAGGGAGCATCTGCAGGCTGTCAATGCCTTGGGTGACATGATGATTGCTTCCCGACATGGCGGTTTTATGGTCCATGCTGGCGATAAGCTGGTTGGGACGCGGATTATTCCGTTGGTCATTAAAAAGGAAAAAATGGAACAGGCCAAGAAAACGGCGGGGCCCCAGCCCTTGTTTCATGTACGGCCTTTCGTCATGAAGCGCGTCGGCGTAGTTACGACAGGCAATGAAGTCTTTCATGGACGGATTCAAGATACATTTACGCCGGTTATTGAAGAAAAGTTGGCTGAATTCGGCATGCAGATGGCTATGCATGTTACGCTAGCTGATGACCCGAACCAGATTACTGCGGCGATTAAAGACATGTTGGCGCAGGGGATGGATATGGTAGTCTGTACAGGCGGCATGAGCGTCGATCCGGACGACCAGACGCCGCTGGCCATCAAACAGACGGGCGCGCAAATCGTTTCCTATGGGGCACCGGTACTGCCGGGAGCGATGTTTTTGTTGGCATATGCGAAAGACGGCCGTCCTGTCATCGGACTGCCGGGATGCGTCATGTATGCCAAACGGACGATTTTTGACCTGGTGCTGCCGTCACTGGCAGCTAAAGTTCCTATTACGCCGCAGGATTTATCCCGTCTTGGCGAAGGGGGACTGTGCCTAAACTGTCCGGTTTGTACATTTCCGAACTGCGGATTTGGTAAGTAGGTGAAAGCATGAGTTCATTTACACATATAGATGCCAACGGCAATGCGGTCATGGTTGATGTCAGCAGCAAGGCTGTCACATCCCGTACTGCCGTAGCAAGCGGGCGGATTCAGATGAATCAGGCATGTTATGAAGCGGTTCGGCAGGGAACGATGAAAAAAGGAGACGTGCTGGGCGTCGCCCAGATTGGCGGCATTATGGGGGCCAAGCGGACGAGTGAGTTGATTCCCTTGTGCCATATTCTAAATTTGACCCAATGCGGCGTGAAATTTTTCTTTCATGATGAAACGCAGGAAATAGAAGCCCAATGTACCGTCCGCTGCGACGGCAAAACCGGAGTAGAAATGGAAGCTTTGACCGGTGTTTCAGTAGCGCTGCTCACCGTATATGACATGTGCAAAGCCGTAGATAAACGGATGTGTATCCGAGATATTCATCTTGTGGAAAAAACAGGCGGCAAAAGCGGCCATTTTCAGTATGAACCGAGTACGGATACGCCATGATAGATACTTGGGGCAGAGAGATTAATTATTTGCGGATTTCGCTGACAGACCGCTGCAACATGCGCTGTCAGTACTGCATGCCTGACGATGTGCGCAGCGTAGGGCATGATGAAATCCTGCGGTACGAAGAAATTCTGTTGATTTGCCGAGCGGCGCTGCAAGTCGGCATTCATCACTTTAAAATAACAGGCGGTGAGCCGCTGGTGCGAAAAGGGGCTGTTTCTTTTATGCAGTCGCTGCGGCAGCTGCCGGGCGTGCAAAGCATGACGCTGACTACCAATGGATTGTTGCTGCAGCCCCATATCGCCGCGTTGAAACATATGGCAATAGATGCGGTTAATATCAGTTTGGACAGTTTGCATGCCGGTCAATTTCGAGAGATTTCCGGCGTAGACGGTCTGTCTTGCGTGCTGCAGACACTCGTGCAGACTGTGCAGGCCGGCATTCGGACAAAGGTCAATGCCGTACTGCTGCAGCAAACGAGAAATCAGCTCCTGCCGTTGGCTCGGCTGGCAGAAACGATGCCTGTCGCTGTGCGGTTTATTGAAATGATGCCTATCGGATATGGTGCGCAGCAGCAGGGCTGGTCAGCCGATGAAGCGCTGGCCGTGCTGCAGTCGGCGTATCCGGATTTGCAGATTGACGCACGACGTCATGGCAACGGACCGGCTGTATATTATACGAGCCAAAAACTGCAGGGCTGTTTGGGAATGATTGCTGCCAACACGCACAAGTTTTGCCGGCAATGCAACCGCATGCGCCTGACGAGCACCGGCTTTTTGAAGCCTTGTCTTTGTTATGACGACGGCGTGGATTTGAAATCCATCGTGCGGTCCGGCCGTACCGATGTGTTGGCAGCACTGCGGCAGGCGATTTGCCGGGCTGCAGCTCAAAAGCCGGCAGGGCATTGTTTTGATACGGCCGGGCAGATTACAGAAAACAAAACGATGAATCAGATTGGAGGATAAATCGTGGGAACGATAGAAGCCGTATGTATCAGTACGCAGAAAGGTACGCAGAAAGAGCCTGTTGCTGCGGGTCAGTGTATTGCAGACTGGGGTATTGAAGGCGATGCGCATGCCGGGCATTGGCACCGGCAGGTCAGTCTTCTTTCGTTGGAAAAAATAGAAGCATTCCGCCGCCGCGGCGCGCAGGTCGCGTATGGTGCTTTTGGAGAAAACCTCGTCGTCAGCGGCATTGATTTTTCATCTTTGCCGGTAGGAACGCGGCTGCAGTGCGGCGACGTACTCTTGGAAATGACGCAGATTGGCAAAGAATGCCATCAGCACTGTGCGATTTACCAAGCTGTAGGTGACTGTATCATGCCGCGGGAAGGTGTGTTTGCCCGCGTTCTTCACGGCGGCATGATTCGTCCGGGCGATGCGATGGAAATCGTGCCGCGGCAGGGAAAGCGTCCGTATCAGGCGGCGGTGATTACACTGTCTGATAAAGGCAGCCGAGGTGAGCGCATCGACGAAAGCGGCCCTGTGATTGTGCAGACGCTGCAGGAACGCGGCTATGATGTCGTAGAAACACTGCTGCTGCCTGACGGCGAAGAACCGTTAAAACGGCAGCTCATGCGGTTGGCAGACCAACGGCAGCTGGACCTTATTTTGACGACAGGCGGCACTGGACTGGGGCCGCGGGATGTGACGCCGGAAGCCACATTGGCGGTGGCAACGCGGCTGGTGCCGGGGATTGCCGAAGCCATGCGCAGTGCGTCACTGACCATTACCAAACGGGCTATGCTGTCACGAGCTGTGAGCGTGATTCGCGGCAGCACGTTAATCATCAACCTGCCGGGCAGTCCCAAAGCCTGCCGGGAATGCATGGCTGTTTTTTTAGATACCATTCCGCACGGCATGGATTTGCTGCGCGGCGGTGTAAGCGATTGTGCGAGAAAATAAGTTTCCCATAGGGAGGCTATATAAGGAGAAATCTTCTTCCATTACAAAAAAAAGGAGTGCAGACACATGAATTGGAAAAAAGTAGTAGGATTGGCGTTGACAGCGGCATTGGCCGTCGGTGTACTGGGGGGCTGCGGCTCAGATACGCAGGAGCAAAAAGCAGCAAGTAAAGACAAAGTGCATTTGACTGTCTTTGCAGCAGCCAGCATGACGGAAACGATGAATCAGATTGCAGAGAAATACCAGAAAGACCATCCGAATGTAGAAATTACGTTTAATTATGACTCGTCGGGAACATTAAAAAAACAAATTCAAAATGGTGCAGAATGCGATTTGTTCATTTCAGCAGCACAAAAACAAATGAATCAGCTTGATGCGTCCAAAGATGAAAAAGCCAATCCGGAAAAACTCGATATGGTAGATACGAATACGCGTGTCGATCTGCTGGAAAACAAAGTCGTTCTCGTCACACCGGAAGGCAATCCCAAAGGCGTTGCCAATTTCAACGATATGGCGGCAAAATTGAAAGACGGCACAATACGGCTGGTTATGGGCAACAGCGACGTTCCTGTCGGTCAGTACACCCAGAAAATCCTCAAATTCTACAACTTGGATGAAAATGCCATTGCCGGCGCTGGTCATATTACATACGGTTCCAACGTAAAAGAAGTCACGACGCAGGTCAGCGAAGGCAGTGCAGACTGCGGCATTATTTATGCGACAGATGCGTACAGTGCCAAATTAACGCCTGTTGACAGTGCGACAAAAGCTATGTGCGGGCAGGTTATTTATCCGGCAGCTGTCTTGAAAACCAGCAAAAATCAAGAAGCAGCGAAAGAATTTTTACAGTATCTGCAAGGTGACGAAGCGATGCAGATTTTCACCAGCGTAGGGTTCAGCCCGGTAAAATAAGGATGATGAAGCATGGATTGGTATCCCCTTTGGAATAGTCTGCGCATCGCAGCTATTTCCAGTGTAATCGTATTTTTCAGCGGTATTGCCATGGCGTATTATGTAGCCAAAGCGCCGCGGCTGTTGAAAGGCATACTAGATGTCGTTTTGACATTGCCGTTGGTACTGCCGCCGACTGTCTGCGGCTGGCTGCTGCTGCTCGTGTTTGGACTGCGGCATCCCGTAGGCGTGTTTTTGCAGCAATGGGGTATTCAGTTTGTCATGACGTGGTATGGCGGCGTTATCGCTTCGGCGGTCGTCGCCTTTCCGCTTATGTACCGTACAGCCCGCGGTGCGTTTGAAAGTTTTGATGAAACTCTGGCTTGGAGCGGCCGTACCCTGGGCTTGTCCGACACGTTTATTTTTTGGCGTATTCGCCTGCCGTACTGCAAACAGGGTATTATTGCCGGCACGGTACTGGCGTTTGCCAGAGCGTTGGGTGAATACGGCGCTACGAGCATGCTTATTGGCTATATCCCCAAAAATACAGCGACGATTTCTACCACAGTCTATCAATTATGGCGGACTAATGACGAATATAGTGCCTTTATTTGGGTACTCGTCAACATTGCCATCAGTGCGGTCGTACTGCTTACGGTCAACATGCTGGAAAAACGCAGCCGGGAAAGGAGCGCATGGTCATGAGTTTAGAGGCAGCGATTCAAAAGACGTTGGGAAACTTTCATCTGCATGTGGCTTTCCAGACGCACGGCGGCGTATTAGGACTGCTGGGAGCGTCCGGATGCGGCAAAAGCAAGACGCTCCAATGTATTACGGGTATCGAACATCCCGATGCAGGGCGTATTTCGCTGGATGGACGCGTATTTTTTGACAGCAGCCGACATATCAACATGGCCGTGCAGGAACGGCGTGTCGGGTATTTGTTTCAGCATTATGCTTTGTTCCCCAATATGACGGTAGCAGAAAATATCGCCTGCGGTATTCGCCAGTCTGTTGCCAAACAGGAACGGAAAGAAAAAATTTATACGATGATGGAACGGATGCGGCTTACCGGGTTGGAAAAGCAAAAGCCGTCCCAGCTTTCAGGCGGCCAGCAGCAGCGAGTAGCCTTGGCACGGATTTTAGTCAATGAACCGGACATTTTGCTTCTCGACGAACCGTTTAGTGCCTTGGACAGCTATTTGAAGGAACAGGTTATGACCGAACTGAAAGAGCTGCTGCGCCAATTTCAAAAGGACAGTATTGTCGTCACCCATAGCCGTGATGAAGCGTATCAGCTGTGTGATTCGATTGCTGTCCTTGATAACGGGCAGTTGGAAGTTATCGGAAAAACGGCAGACGTGTTTGCCCAGCCGCAGACCAAAGCGGCCGCTGTACTGACTGGTTGTAAAAATATCGTAGCTGCCAAAAAAACGGGAACGTATGAAGTCTTTGTCCCGGATTGGGGTATTTCTTTGACAACGGGCCAGCCTGTCGGCGATACGATATGTGCTGTCGGCGTGCGCGGCCATGCGTTTCATCAACAGGTAACAGCCAATGCGTACCCAATTCGCGTGATGGAAGAAATAGAACAGCCTTTTGAATGGGTTGTCAAATTCCGCTATGAAAATCAACGCGCAGCATCGCCGGCTGTTTGGTGGCGTTTTGCCAAAACGGACAGGCCGCCGCAGCTGGAAGCTCCTTTGGGTGTACGACCGCAAGACGTACTGTTGTTATACAAATAAGGATAAGGTTAACGTACTATGGAAGATATATTTGAATGTCTCAAACGAGAATTAGAAGAAGGACGGCATGCAGTTCTCCTTACGGTCATTGCCAGTAAAGGCTCGACGCCGCGCAGTGCCGGCAGTCATCAGCTGGTCTTGCCCGATGGAACGACTGTAGGAACGATCGGCGGCGGCATTGCAGAGTATAAAGCCTGCGAAGAAGGAAAACATGTCCTGCAGACAGGCTGTTCGACGGTCGTATCGTACCTGCTGCATCCCAATGATGCGGCAGATATTGGTGCCGTATGCGGCGGTGAAACGAAAGTGTTCTGCCAGTTTTTATCACCGTCCCAGCCAGGGGTCCTGTCGTGTCTGACTCAAATCACAACAGCACGCCGGCAGCATACGCCGTCTTGGCTGGTATTGGACGTGACAGCACCGCAGCAGTGGGCGATGGGATGTATCGGGCAAACGCTCTGTGTTTGCGGTGCCGACGAAACAAGCCGTTCCTTGAAACAAGTATTGGAGAAAAGACCCGGCTGGCTGTATGAAGGAAGCGGCTTGGTAGAAGACGAGGATGCTTGCTGGTATCGGGAACCGCTGGCGTATGAAGGCCGTGTCTTTGTCTTTGGCGGCGGCCATGTCGCCAAGGCGCTGGTACCTGTACTGACGCAAGTCGGCTTTTCCTGCGTTGTCGTTGATGACCGGGAAGAATTTGCCAACGCCGTGCAGTTCCCTCAGGCAGAACAGACTATCGCAGCCGATTTTAGTGATTTGTCTGCCGCTGTGCAAGTAACCTGTCATGATTATGTATGTATTATGACGCGAGGCCATATCGGTGACTATGAAGTACAGCGGCAGATGCTGGCTTGTCATCCCTATTATCTGGGAGTTATCGGCAGTCGTACTAAACTGGCTTTTGTGCGGAACAAACTGCGCAAAGATGGGTTTACCGATGATGAAATCAATACATGCCATGCCCCGATTGGGCTGCCTATATCAGCGGCGACGCCGGAAGAAATTGCCGTCAGCATTGCGGCTGAACTGATTGCTGTGCGAGCCCGGCGGGAAGGCCGTGAAAAAGGGGATGCTCGCCAATGGAGGAGTGCTGATGTCCCAGCTGTACGTATACCAAAACGGTAAACTGACTGCGCAGTCCTCACTCTGGCAGGGGCTGTTTTCCCTATGTCCCTCGCTGCACTGCCATGCCCCCAAGGTACTATCCGTTGTAGGCGCCGGCGGCAAGACGACCTGGATTGCCAACTTGGCCCGAGAAGGGCAGAAACTGGGACAGCGTGTCCTCATTGTGACGACGACGCACATGAAAATCCCTTCGCGATGGGGCGTCCTGACGGGAAATATCCGCGATATTGCCAAACAGCTGGATACAGAAGGCATTGCCGTAGCCGGCATTCCCTGCGGAGACGGCAAGATTACCTATATCGGCGATGCGCTTTTTCAGCAACTATATCCGTTGGCAGACAGTATCCTCATAGAAGCGGATGGTTCCAAACGATTGTCCCTCAAGGCTTTGGGCCGGCATGAGCCGGTTATTGTACCGCAGACGCAGTATATCGTTTGTCTGGCTGGAATTTCTTCTGTAGGAAAAACCATAGGCGAAGGATGCTTTCGCTGGCAGGAACTGCCTGTCCGTCCACAGGATATCCTGACACCTGCCATGTTTAGCAAGATTTGGAAACGGGGCTGTTTGGATATACTTCACAAGCAGTATGCCCAGCCTGTTATCCCCGTGCTGAATCAATGCGATACGAAAAGGCTGCAGGAGCAGGCCCAATATATTCTGCAGAAGAGCGGCGCCGCGCAGGGACTTATTTCTTCGTTTGCGGAAAAGGTACGGGAATTGTAATGAAACCTATTTTTCTGATATATATGGCATCTGGCCGGGGCAAACGGTTTGGCAGCAACAAATTGCTGACGCGTTTGCAGCACAAGCCGTTGTACCAATATGGATTGGATACCCTTTATGCCGTAGGGCAAACGAACCATTGGCCGCTGCTTGTCGTCACGGCATATTCGGAAATAGCCTCATGGTGCCAAAGCAAGCAAATATCCGTCATCATGAACAATCAAGCCGATGAAGGCATGGCTGCATCACTGCGATTAGGTGTACAGCACAGCCCCGATGCCGCTGCCTGGGCGTTTTTTCCGGCAGATCAGCCTCTTTTGAGCCAGAAAAGCATAACACAATTCCTGCAGGGATTTCGGCAGTCCCCTTATACCCTGGGAGCCATGAGCAACGGTATACACCCCATGAGCCCGGCCGTCTTTGCGAATCAACATAAAGATGAATTGGCAGCGCAAAGAGGAGATACAGGCGGCCGCCAAATCCTGCAGCAGTATAGAAACAGCATCTATCTGTATCGACCCAATCCGGATGAATTGCTGGATATCGATACGTTGGAGGATAAGAAGACATGCCTTCGCAAGATGCAAGAAAAGATTTTCTTTCCATCGACATAAAATGAATTACATAAAACGAAAAAGCCATGAACGTATGCGTCACGCATATGTTCATGGCTTTTTACATATAATGATTTATTTACGTTGATCTGATTCAAATTGATATTCTTTAGCGATTGTTTCTACCTTTTCAATGGGACACTGCAAAATTTGTGCAATACATTCAGGCTCTAAATGATGGCGCAGCATACCCATAATCGCCTGCCGTTCTCCTTGTTCACGTCCTTGCGCCAATCCTTCTTCTCGTCCTTGCTCTATACCTAGCTTGCGGCCGCGTTCTTCACCGCGTTTTTCACCTATCTCAATGCCCTCTTGCTTAGCATCATCCAAGCCTGAATAATAGTCACGGATTGCTTTTTCCCGCAGCATGTATTTATAACGCATCGTTTCGTCACTCGTAAAGGCGTTTTCTGCTTTAGCTACATCTTTCATAACTGTATTGCTCATAGTTAACACCTCCATTTCTTTCTCATCGCAGTTGGAAAAATACGCTGCCCAGGTTCCTAATTTCGTTAGTTTCTTGA
>CAVKEA010000070.1:0-11230 GCA_963655305.1 bacterium | reverse complement strand
AATATTTTTTATCGGTATTTTCCGTCAGACCTCTTAAAATTAAATAATGTGATTATAAATGATTGAAGTTTATTTACATATGCAAAATATAAAATGATTTTAGCAGTATATATAAGGAAACTATTTTGGCATGGGTAGTAAGTCGTGTTCAATATGAGGAAAAATCGCTTATGTTTTTATTAAAGCAATATGGAGCTAGTATATAAATAGAACAAATCAAACTGAGGTTTTTCCTAAAAGTGATACAATAGAAAGAGTTAGGGAGGCTTCCATATGAAAAAATTCAATAAACAATTCAAAATAGATACTGTTCAATATTACCATGATCATCATGAACTAGGCCTAGTGGAATGTGCTTCTAATTTAGGCATTGCTCTACAAAACCTGTCCCGGTGGCAAAACATTAAAAGAATAAAGGCGAAATACCCTGTTGGGGTTCTGGCAATTATGTTTCTGATGAAGCCAAGAAAATTGCCCGCAACAACGTGAATAATGATTAAATTGGTATCATTCTGTATATATTGTTTAAGAAAATGATGAGGGATTTATAGAGATACGTATAGCATGTCCGTATGCCGGACAGTATATTTCAAGGTACAGGCATACTGTATAGATTTGTTTAAAGGTGATATAGTATTGTTGATGTTAAATCAAAATGGTATATGAGCTGTGAAAATACAAAGATGGGGTGTTATGACAATGAGTTTAGATATATTTAAGGTAAAAGTCAAATACTGCATATATGGTATATTATGGGGACGCACTCTATTTTAGATGCATTATTGATGCTAGGGCTGATAGAAATTATAAATTGCCATTAAGTGAAGCATTAATTCGATATAGAAAACCCAATCGACCTATTCCCCAAGATATAAATGATATGGCAAAAATTGAACTGCGAGATATTTCTAGACGCATATACAGCTTTTTTAAGGAAACATTTCAAGGGAAAAGTTTATGGAATGAGTTTAAAAAATTACCATTAGATAAAATTCAAGAATATCATTCCGAAGATGAAAAACAATTGGGCCTATTTTCACTTAAATTTTTTATTTTGAATCAAATCGGCAGTCCGACTGAGGGGGTATCGTGTTATGATTTAAAAGACGATGAAGATAAAAACGAAATTCAGACTAAATTTAGTCAATATTTGGTATCGTATTGTTTTGATATTAATAAACTAGGAGAGGAAGCTTGCTTTGATTTTATTGAATTTATGCTAATCAGTATTTTGGGACATGACTGGTCTATGAATCTGAATAACATACAAAATGGTTCTCCCAAATTTGATGAGACCATATTGACGCATATTATGGCTCCTGATATCTTAAAAGAATATTGGGGAAAATATCGAAATACAATTACTCAAAGTTCAGTTTTTGACAGTAAAAAGTTTTATATTGACCAAGATCATAGTATAGCTGCACGACGTGTACGAGATATCGTTGCGCAGTCATTAGATGAAATGGTATAGAAGAAAGGGGTATAGTTTATAGTAGAGTAATAGGTCATAAAAGAAATTTGAAAATGGTTTCGGTTGCTATAATATATTTCACAATACCTTTATTCCGGGTAGGAAAGAGGTGTATGCCGCTTACCATGCCGAAGCACGGACCAAACAAGAAGATATACATAAAAATGGTAAGACAGGTTGTATTACTTGCGGCGAAACGGCAGAAAGTACTGTGGCAAATGTACGGGATGCAAAAAAAGCATGGTTTGAGGTTGCGTTAGAAGAAGGAGTAGACATCCCTAAACCGGACAGTTTAAGATAAGAATTTCACGGAGTTTGCATAAATCATTGGCAGAACATTCACATAAAGAAGAAATTAGTATGAATCAATATGGTGTGTATCTTTGGTGCTGTCAAACATTTTTCGCAAATACATGAATCTCGATGTAAGTAAAATTAGTCGGGAAGAGTATCCAGCAATCGTCTGTAGTTAAAACTGTATACGAAAGGGGCTTGCCGCTTTGTGCGGCAGCCCCTTTTGCTGTATGTGCGTATTACTTAGGTATTACAGGAAGATGTATTTCAAGATGAAGATAACAGCCAGGAAATACATGAGCAGCGAGATTTTTTCTTTTTTACCTGTGAGCAGATTGATAATGACGTAGGAAATAACGCCGAAGGAAATGCCTTCGGAAATGCTGTAGCAGAACGGCATGGAGATAATCGTAATGTATGCCGGAATGGATTCGCTGAAGTCGTTGAAATCGATGCCTGCGACAGATGTCAGCATGAGGAAACCGACGACGACCAGTGCCGGAGCTGTCGCAAATGCCGGAATTGCCATGAAGAACGGCGAGAAGAACAACGATAAGGCGAAAAGAACAGCGACGCAGACAGCGGTAAGACCGGTACGGCCGCCTTCACTGACGCCGGTAGCGCTTTCGACAAAGGTTGTTGTCGTGCTCGTGCCGAGCAGGGCGCCGGCTGTCGTCGCTACGGCATCGGCCATGAGGGCCCCTTTGATATGCGGCAGTTTGCCGTTTTTATCGAGCATGTTGGCTTTGGAAGATACGCCGATTAACGTGCCGAGCGTGTCGAAAATATCGACGAACAAGAAGGCAAACATGACGACGAGAAAATCAAAGCTGATCATATTGGAAAAATCAAGCTGGCCAAGGATGGGCGAGAGGCTGGCCGGCACGAAAGAAGCGGCACCGGCGGATAAATCAGGAATGACGCTGTACATGTGCGCTTCCGGATTTGGCGTGTATAAGCCGGTCATTTCGCAGAGAACTGCCAAAATCCAGGTAAACAAAATGCCCCAGAGAATATTGCCGCGGACTTTCTTGACCATGAGAATCGCCGTAAAGAGGATGCCGAGCATCGCCAGCAGTACCGTAATGCCGACTGTGCTGAACGTACCGGCAGCGACGGATTGTTTGAAGGAAAACAGAGAAATTTTGGTAGCTGGGTTGGCAACGATGATTTGGGCATTTAATAATCCAATAAGGGCAATAAAAAGACCGATGCCGGCAGACACAGCTTTTTTCAATGTCATCGGAATGGCGTTAAAGATGGCTTCCCGCACATTTGTCAGCGATAAAATGATAAAAATGACACCTTCTACAAAAACGGCGCATAATGCCATTTGCCAGGTATAGCCCATCTGCAGGACGACAGTGTAGGCAAAAAACGCATTGAGTCCCATGCCGGGCGCCAGGGCAAAGGGATAGTTGGCGAAAAAGGCCATGCACAGACAGCCGAGACAGGATGCAATCGCCGTTGCGGTCAGCACGGCTCCTTTGTCCATGCCGGTGGCACTTAAAATCGTAGGATTGACGGCCAAAATGTAGGCCATCGTCATGAACGTCGTAATGCCTGCGAGCAGTTCTGTCTTGGCAGAAGAACCGTTGGCGGACAGATGGAATATGCGTTCCAATATGCTGGAATTTTGTTCCATGATGATTACCACTCCTTTGGAAATGAAAAAATATAAAGATAAAATAGAAAAATAAGGAATACTAAAATTATAGGGTGCCGTGACAAAATAGGCAACTGTTTTTAGCAGAATTTTTAAAAGTTTCCTGAATAGATTTCAAAGAGAGAGGATAAAGTAAGAGAAATGGCGCAGCATACGCTTTTTCTTTACATTTTTCTTTACTTTTGTATGGGTACATGATATTATTCAATATATGGTTAGATGGACCATGGGAATGTGAGAATACACTAAAAGCGAGGGATTTAAGTTGGCATTAATCGTGAAAAAGTTTGGCGGCAGCTCCGTTGCGACGCCGGACAAAATGCGTGCTATTGTACAACGTGTCTTAAAAGGCAAGCAGCCTGGAGATAAAATTGTGATCGTTGTATCTGCCATGGGGGACACGACAGATGAATTAGTAGCATTAGCAAAACAAATTACCTCCAAAACATATGGCCGTGAAATGGATATGCTGTTGACGACAGGCGAACAAGTATCGATTGCGCTGATGGCGATGGCCTTTCAGGAAGCAGGCCAAAAGGCGATTTCCTTTACAGGCGCGCAGGCAGGCATCAAGACGAGCGACGCCTTTAATAAAGGCCGAATTTTGGAACTAGAACCGGATAGAATCATGGAAGCACTGGACGACGGCAATATTGTCGTAGTAGCCGGATTCCAGGGCATCACAGGACACGGTGATATTACGACGCTGGGCCGCGGCGGTTCGGATACGACAGCCGTTGCAATTGCCGGCGCTATTCATGCCGATGTCTGTGAAATTTATACAGACGTAGACGGCGTTTATACGTCCGATCCTCGTATCGTGCCGAATGCGAAGAAGATGAAAGAAATCACGTATGGTGAAATGTTGGAAATGGCAAAGCTGGGTGCCGGCGTTATGCAGCCGCGCGCTGTAGAAATGGGCAGCCGTTTTAGCGTTCCGATTCACGTACGGTCTACATTTTCAGAAGACGAAGGCACTATTATCAAGGAGGATTGTTCTATGGAACTCAAACAGTATCTCATCCGCGGCGTAGCTTCGGATAAAAACGTTGCAAAAATTACCGTATTAGGAATTCCCAATAAACCGGGATATGCCTATAAGATTTTCGCAGAATTGGCAGAAAAGCATGTCGATGTCGATATGATTGTGCAGAGCGTGCGTATTGCCAAAGAAGGCGTAACGGATATTACTTTTACGATTGCCCGTACGGAATTGGCAGAAGCTAAAGACGTATTGGCTGGTATCCGCAAGGAATTTCCGGTAGAAGATATTTTAATCGATGATAAAATGGCTAAAGTATCCGTTGTCGGCGCCGGCATGGCTGGTCATCCCGGCATTGCGGCAGGCATGTTTGGCGTCCTTGGTGACAACGGCATCAACATCGAAATTATTTCTACGTCTGAAATCAGCATTACCTGCCTGATTGGCGAAGAAAGCGTAGATACGGCTGTCAAGGCTATTCATGCGCATTTCTTTGACTAATTGATTGAGGTGAATTCATGTCTGTATTGGATAGCTTTGTAGAAGAAATGCTTCAATCGGAAGTGCCTAAAACTGTCTTCATCAACCGTTTGATTCATGGACTTGAAGTAGAAAAGCCGCCTCAATTTAAGGTGCCGGCACCTAAGTATACCTTTGAATCGAATCTGCACGGTTTGGTATACGATTATCAGCACAAACAAGTGACGCTCTGTTATAAAGTGACGCATTCTGTATATACTGATATGACCGTGTCTTTTATGACGTTTCGGGCCTTGCTGGAAGGATTAGCTATTTGTATCCGAATGCAGAAATGGTAAGTAACGTGCCGCAGTCCCGCTACAGGGATTGCGGCTTTTATATTGGAGGAGTGTTATGGTTTGCGGAATAGATATAGTGCAGATTAGCCGCATGGAAGACTTGGTCACGCATCACGAACGGTCACTCCATCGTTTTTTTACAGACCGTGAGATTGCATACTGCCGGCAGCGGCAGTATCATCAATATGCTTCGTTTGCCGGTATTTTTGCTGCCAAAGAGGCCTTGTTTAAAGCGTTGGGCACTGGATTTCGGCAGGGAAAATGGACGGATGTAGAAATCGACCATACGGAGTTGGGGGCGCCGTTTTTTCGGCTGCATGGATACTATCAGGATGCTGTCAACGCAAAGGCCGTGCAAACCCCATCGGTTTCCATCAGTCATGATGGAGATTATGCGGTGGCCCAAGTCATCATGTAGTAAAGGAGACTGACAATGCAAAAATTAAATACAGCAGAACAAATGAGAAACATGGATCAGACTGCGATGCATGGAAAATACGGTATTCTGCCGGCGGTTCTCATGGAAAATGCCGGTCATGCCGTAGCAGAACGGGCTGATGCATATGTCGGCGGCTGGGCCGGCAAGGATGTCATGATTTTTTGCGGCAAAGGCAACAACGGCGGCGACGGTTTTGTACTGGCCCGTCATATTTTGGCTGCCGGTGCCAGAGTATATGTCTATGTACTGGGGCATACGCAGGCGTACTCCGAAGAAGCACGGCAGCATTTGCTGACCTTGCTGGCGTTGGAAGACAATGAATCATGCATCGTGACAAACTGCGGCAACGGCGATATCGATTGGCAGCTGCTGCAAAAACGGCTGCAGGCCAGCCAAGTCGTAGTGGATGCCATGCTGGGTACCGGATTTCACGGCGACTTGCGGGAACCGCTGACTTCTATCGTAGCGATGATCAATGAAACAGCTGCAGCAGGCAAATCGATAGTCCTGGCGGTGGATATACCGACCGGCGTCAATGCTGACACGGGAGCCGTAAGCGGCAGCGGCGAAGAAGAAAACGGGCCAGTGTTTGCCGATATGACGATTACGTTTGGTGCGTTAAAACGGGGGCTGCTGTTGTATCCGGGCCGTACTTGTGCGGGTGCGATTGAATTGGATGCCATCGGCATGCCGGCACCGCTGCTGACACAGCCGGAAGAGGACCCGGCATATTTGCTGCAGGAATCGGATATTGCTGAAATTTTAGTTCCCCGCAGCCCGGCAAGTCACAAAGGCAGCCACGGTACCATTGGGATTGTGACGGGCAGCAGCGATATGGCCGGAGCAGCCTTGATGGCAGCACATGGTGCTGTACGGAGCGGTGCAGGCAAAGTATTTTTGCGCGTACCGGCTCAAACGGCACCGTACTGTATCGGCCGCCAGCCGGAAATCATGGTCCGCGGCGTAGGCAGTCATGCCTTTTTTACGCATGAAGATGTCGCTTCGATACTGGCTGAAAGTGCATCCTGGTCTGTTCTTGCCATGGGACCCGGCATGGGCAAAGAAGCAGAAACCAAAGAATTTGTCAAAGGGATGCTGCAGGGGACGACTTGTCCCGTCGTCTTGGATGCCGATGCATTAAACGTATTGGCAGATGAAAAAGAATGGATACGGCCTATGGGGCAGCGTATTATTATGACGCCGCATTTGGCAGAATTCAGCCGTCTCAGCGGCATACCTGTTGCAGAAATACAAAATGACTTGATCGGCGCGGCTAAGGCGTTTGTTAAAGAATGGCACGTCAACTTGGTACTGAAAGGCGCACCGACGATTATTGTTTCCGCCAAGACGGGCAATGCGTATGTCAATCCGACAGGCAATGCCGGCATGGCCTGCGGCGGTATGGGCGATGTACTGACCGGTATGATAGCCGCCGCAGCGGCCAGAGAAAGCCATCCGGATATCTGCAGTGCTGCCTGCGCTGCCGTATACCTGCATGGCGCAGCCGGAGACCTGTGCCGCAAGGAATATGGTTCCTACGGCTTTACTCCCATGGAAACAGCCGATGCCGTTCCCCGCGTAGTCAGTACGTTGGAAGAAAATATGGCAGTACCGTTACTGCAGGAACATCTGATAGGAGGAACGCATCATGAAGAAATGGAATAACGCATTTTCCTGCCTGGCTGCCCTATGTCTGGCGTTGATGGTTTTACTGGGCGGCTGCGGCACCAGTACTACACAAGGCCATGACAGCGGTACGCAGCGCGCGTCAGCGGCAACCGTAACCGATTCGGATAAAGCGTTGCATGTATCCATGCTCAACGTCGGACAGGCGGATGCGACGCTGATTCAATATAAAGGAAAAAATATGCTGATTGATACCGGCGATGTAGACAGCCGAGATGCTTTGGTTAAGCAGCTGAAAGATAAGAAAGTCAAAACACTGGATGTCGTTTTGATTACGCATCCCCACGGCGACCATTTGGGCGGTATGGCAGCGTTGTTTAAGGCATTTCAAATTAAACAGATTTATGATAACGGACAGGCTGCCAACACGGCGATGTACAAGAACTATTTAAAAAATATTAAAGCCAAGAATATTGCGTATAAAGCTCTGAAAAAAGGCGATACGATTACGTTAGGCGATGACGTGAAGTTTGCAGTTCTCTCGCCGGGCAAACCGTTTACGAAAGAAAACACGCAGGGGGTGTCGGAAAGCGGCTTGACGAATGACAACTCGATTGTCTGCAAAATGACGTACGGCACTTTCTCGATTATGTTTACAGGAGATGCGCAGAAAGAAGTCGAAGAACAGCTGCTGAAAAACTATAAAGGCGCAGAACTGCAGGCAAACGTGCTGAAAGTAGGCCATCACGGCAGCAAGACCTCCTCGTCACCGGCATTTGTAGCGGCAGTAAAGCCTGCGGATGCGACGATTTCCTGCGGCGTCAACAACCAGTACAAGTTCCCGCATAAACCGACCTTGGACACGTTGAAAAAATATCATGTCAATGTATACCGGACCGATAAAGACGGTATCATTTCTATTATCAGCGACGGCTCTTCGTATGAAATCAAAAAGGAGCATTAAATGAAGAAAGAACTCATCGGCAGTATTGACCGCATTACCGAACAGACAGCCTATATTCTCTTGAATGATGATGAACATGAACTGCAGTTTCCTGTAGAGCTCCTGCCTAAAGGGGCAGAGGAAGGCATGGCATTTACGATTACGATTGCGCGCAATGAAGAGGAAGAAGAACGCCTGCGCCAAGAAATTGCCGCCCTGCGGGATGAACTGTCGCAGCGGGAATAACGCTGCGGGGTGAGAAGATGGACAAAACCATTTTTCTATCCAGGCGACATGTGTTATAATAAAGAACATGTAACAGAAAAGGAGAAGATAAGCGTGTTCAGAAAATTATTTATACTTCCGTTTCTGATGATTTTTTGTCTCTGCCCGCTCTTTATGTCGCAGGCAGCATCTAAAACGGAAATTACCAGTGTACGAACAGCGACGAGAAATGATGCCAATACACCGTTTGTGCGCACTGTTTTGGAAGTGAGCAATCGAGTAACGCCGCGTTTATATATTGACAAAACAGGTGAATATATCTACGTTACCCTGCCCAACACCAAGATGGGTAAAACGGTAGCCAAAGAATATAAGGCGAATACCAACGTAGTATCCAAAATATCACTGGCGCAGCGGACCAGCGGCACGGATGTCAATTTTAAAGTGCCCAGACCGATTACCAAGAGTGATATTAAAGTATTTTCCCTGCCCGGCGCGACGGACAAAAACAAAAACGGTGCCCGCGTCGTCATTGATATCAATGATAAATCCGGCAAGGTAAAGCAGTGGAGCCATTGGAATGACGGCAAAATAGGCATCAATACGGCAGCGCAGAAAAAAACAACGGGTACTTCGATGAACACGAAGAAAGTAACCGTACCTGCTGTGAGCGTGCCTTCGTACAGCAGCAGCCAATCCTACAGCCTGACAAAAGGGCTGAAAGGCAAGATTATTGCCATCGACCCGGGCCATGGCGGCAGTGATACCGGCGCGATTGGCTCGTACTCGCAGGAAAAAGATATTACGCTGGCGATTTCTAAAAAAGTCGCAGCCCTGCTGAACAATGCCGGGGCCAACGTCATTATGACGAGAACGACGGATGTCGATGTGTACGCTCCGTATGACGGCGCAGCAGAAGAACTGCAGGCACGCTGCAACATTGCCAATGCCGCCAACGCGGATGTCTTTGTCTGCATCCACATCGATTCGTATTCGACAGCAGATGCCAGAGGGGTAACGGCATATTACAACAGTAAAACGCCGTATGATTACAGCCTGGCAAAATACATTCACGACCAAAACATGAATGCAACGTCCTTCCCGGACCGCGGCGTGCGGACAGCCAACTTCTATGTCCTCCTGCATACCAACATGCCGGCAACGCTGTTGGAACTGGGCTTTATTTCCAACCCGACGGAAGAAAATGCCCTGAATTCCGAATCACAGCAGCAAAACTTTGCAGAAAGCATCGTCAAGGGCTTAGCGGACTACTTTAACAACAGCGGTAAATAACGAATCGCTGCTGTATTTGACAACAAAGCGACTGACTGGATTGACAAAGTCAGTCGCTTTTTGGTATGCTATAGAAGAAAACAGAATACAAACAGCGATGAAGCCTTGCATGCGTGATGATGCAGGGCTTTTTTTATATGCATTGTATTGCTGCAGACAAACTACAGGAAAAGCGGGGGATTTGAATGTATAATAAAACGATGTATGCCCTGGGCTCCAACCGTTCAGCGATTCGCGCCTTGTATGACTATGGACAGGAACAAGCCGCCAAAATCGGCAAAGAAAACGTCTATGATTTTAGTATTGGCAATCCGAGCATTCCGGCACCGGCATGCGTGCAGCGGGAAATGATACGGCTGGCCCAAGAAGAAAATCCAGCCGATATTCATGGGTACACACCGGCTCCGGGCGACCCGGCAGTACGGCAGTGTTTGGCTGACTATATGAACAAGACCTTCGACGCGCATGTCCAGGCTGCCAATTTTTACATTACCTGCGGTGCTTCTGCTTCATTGGCGATCATTATGAAAGCCTTGATAGAAACAGGCGATGACGAAATTATTGTCAATGCGCCGTTTTTTCCGGAATATCGCGTCTTTGCAGAAAGTGCCGGAGGGAAACTGGTCGTCGTGCCGGCAGATACTAAGACCTTCCAGTTGTCTTTGGACGGTTTGGAACAAGCCATTACGGCGCACACCAAGGCCGTTATCATCAATTCGCCAAACAATCCGTCCGGCATTGTCTATCGTGCGGATACACTGCAGGCGGTAGGAACCTTGCTGCGCAAAAAGGAACAAGAAATGGGCCATCCGATTTTCTTGATTTCTGATGAACCCTATCGGGAAGTTATCTTTGATGAACTGCCTATCCTCTATGTGCCGACGTTTTATGAAAACACGATTGTCTGCTATTCATACAGCAAATCCTTGTCACTGCCGGGAGACCGCATCGGCTATATTCTGATACCGGATACCGTCAGCCAACGTAACGCGTTGTTTACGGCAGTCTGCGGTGCCGGCCGGGCGCTGGGATTTGTCTGCGCTCCCAATGTATTTCAGCGGATTATTATGGCCTGCCAGGGACAGACCGCTGATATGGGCGTATATGATGCCAACCGCAAACTAATTTATGAAGGATTGACCCGCATCGGTTTTGAATGCGTCTATCCGTCCGGTGCGTTTTACTTATTTGTCAAAGCCCCTGATGGTGATGCCAACGGGTTTATGGAAAAGGCAAAATCGTTGAATATCCTGATCGTGCCGGGTGATGAGTTTGGCTGTCCGGGATACTGCCGCATTTCCTATTGTGTAGACGGCGCGATGATTGCCCGTTCGCTGAAAGCGTTTGAAACATTGTATGCCATGTATCCCGCCAGCGAAGAAAAGGCATAGGGGCGGTTTTTTCCAGTTTCGCTGAAGTTAGTGTAAAATAATTGTGGGAAATCTTTAATGCATTGAAGAAAACATAAAA
>CAVKEA010000069.1:0-11292 GCA_963655305.1 bacterium | reverse complement strand
CGGCAGCCAAGGCGGGAAAAACAGACCGCATACGCTGCTGTCCAACGTGTTGAACAAAGGAAAACATAAAAACAAAAATCACAAAAATCAGCCGCAGCAGACGCAGCATGCAGAAGCTGCTAAAAAGAAAAATTACCCGACATCCATTGAACTGCCGGAAACGATTATCGTCAAAGACTTTGCAGAACGCTTAGGCCGCGAAGTTGGGGAAGTTATCAAAAAGCTTTTGATGGGCGGCATTATGGCAACCATCAATCAAGAAATCGATTATGAAACAGCTTCGTTGATTGCCGATGAATTTGGCGTTGCCGTCACGAAGGAAGCACCACCGGAAGACCCGACAGAACTTGAAGAAATTGTCGATCCACCAGAAACATTGAAAGTACGTCCGCCTGTCGTTACGATCATGGGTCATGTTGACCATGGCAAGACTAGTCTGTTGGATGCGATTCGTCAGACTAATGTCACCAGCCATGAAGCAGGCGGCATTACGCAGCATATTGGTGCATATCAGGTTCGGTATCAAGGCAAAAAAATCACCTTTATGGATACGCCGGGCCATGAAGCGTTCACGGCTATGCGTGCTCGCGGTGCACAGGTAACAGATATTGCCGTTTTGGTAGTAGCTGCTGACGACGGTGTTATGCCGCAGACAATCGAATCGATCAACCATGCCAAATCGGCAGGGGTACCGATTATTGTAGCTATTAACAAAATTGATAAAGAAAGTGCCAATCCGGAACATGTTATGCAACAGCTGACCGAATACGGCTTGATTAGTGAAGACTGGGGCGGCGACACGATTATGGTGCCTGTTTCAGCACATAAAAAAATCGGCTTGGATGACTTACTGGAAAATATTTTGGTATTGGCAGAAGTATCCGAATTAAAAGCCAACCCGAACCGTCCGGCGCAAGGGGTTGTCATTGAAGCGAAACTGGATAAAGGCCGCGGCCCGGTGGCTTCCGTATTGATTCAAAAAGGTACGCTTCATGTAGGCGATACGATTATTGTCGGCCCGTGCTTTGGTAAAGTTCGTGCTATGACCAACGAACGCGGCGAACGGGTTAAAAAGGCAGAACCGTCATTCCCTGTAGAAATTTTGGGCTTGAACGATGTGCCGGAAGCCGGCGATATTTTGGATGTAACAGACGAAAAAACAGCGCGCAGCGTAGCTGAAAAACGTATGGAAAAGAAACGTTCTTCTGAACTGCATGTCAACGCGAAAGTTACACTGGATGACTTGTTCAGCCAGATTCAGCAGGGCGAACTGAAAGAACTGCCGCTGATTGTCAAAGGGGACGTACAAGGCTCTGTAGAAGCATTGAGCCAGTCGCTGCTTGCTATCAAGAGTGATGAAGTTCGTATCTCTATCGTACATGCCGGTGTCGGTGCCATTACCGAATCCGATATCATGCTGGCTTCTGCTTCTAATGCGATTATCATTGGCTTCAACGTTCGTCCGGATGCAGCCGCTCGTAAGGCAGCTGAACATGAAAACGTCGATATGCGTATGTATCGTGTTATTTACGATGCCATCAATGATGTCGAAGCGGCTATCAAAGGCATGATGGAAAAGAAATACGAAGAAAAAATTATCGGCCGTGCAGAAGTCCGCAAAGTCATTACGACGCCGAAAGTTATTGTTGGCGGCTCGTATGTCAAAGAAGGCAAGATTACCAGCACGTCTAAAATCCGCCTGATTCGCAACGGCATTGTAGTTCATGAAGGCGAAATTGACGGTCTGCGCCGCTTTAAAGATGATGTCAAAGAAGTGGCTGCCGGTTACGAATGCGGCATTACGCTTGATAAATATCGCGATATTAAAGAAGGCGATGAAATCGAAGCGTATGAAATGGTAGAAGTAGAACCGGAATAAGTGAGGATAAAAAATTATGGGAGAATTACGAGTTCGTAAAATACAGGAATTCATCAAGCAGGAAGTTTCCAACATCCTGCTTCGTGAATTAAAAGATCCCCGCCTCGGTTTTGTTACAGTTACTGATGCGCGGATTACAGGTGATTTACGTGAAGCAACCGTATATGTCAGTCTCTTTGGTAAACCGGAAGAAAAACAAGATACGATGAAAGCGTTAAAACATGCGGCAGGCTATATTCGTACAGAAGTGGGACGGCGTTTGGGAATTCGCTATTCACCGACGATTGAGTTTAAAGAAGATACATCTTTGGATTATGGCATGAAGATTGATAAAATTCTTCGTGACATTGAAAAGAAGGACTAAAACGTATGAATTCTTCAATACAAGAAATACGCCGCGTATTGGAACACTATGACCGTATTGTCGTTACGGCGCATGTCAGTCCGGATGGAGATGCCATTGGCAGTACGTTGGCATTATACGGCTGGCTGCGGTCGCTGCAAAAAGAGGTTGCTGTCATTTTGGATGACGAAGTAGATGAAAAGTTCAGCTTTTTAAAAGACTATGCGGCCATTCAAAAACCAGATGCGGTCCAGACAGATGATTCCTGGCTTACCGTAGTATTGGATGCTACCGATATGAAACGCTTAGGCGCAGCGGCTTCACTGGCAAAAGGAAAAGTTTTGAATATAGACCACCATATTTCCAATCAGCATTTTGCTGATTGGGAATATATCCGTCCTGATTTTGCCGCAGCCGGTGAAATTTTGACCGACCTTTTTTTAGCATGGAATGTGCCGATAGATGCGTCGTGGGCCGATGCGTTATATTTGGCAATTGCGACAGACAGCGGCTTTTTTAAATTCAGCAATACGACAGGCCACACCCTGCGAATGGCAGCGGCGTTGGTCGATGCCGGCGCGCGTCCAAATATCATTTCTGAACACTTGGAAGCCCGCTCGCTTACCAAACTGCGGGCTCTTTCCGAAGTACTGCGGCATATTGAGCTGTTTGGAAACAATACCGTAGCTGGCTTGGCATTTACGCCGGAACTGCTGCAGTATACAGGAGAACACACCGGCAGCTATATTGATTATGTGCGCTGCGTCAAAGGCGTAGACGTTGCCTTTACGGTCAAATTTATCCATGAAGCAGAAACCAGAGTCAGCCTGCGTTCCAAGACCGTAGATGTCAATGCCATAGCGGCTGTCTTTGGCGGCGGCGGTCATGTCCGGGCGGCCGGATGCACGATTGCAGCCCCGTTGGACGAAGCAAAAAAAATGGTAGTGAAGGAAATTTTAAAAGCGATATGATAAACGGAATTGTCAATGTAGTAAAACCAACAGGAATGTCGAGTCATGATGTGATTGGCCAGCTGCGCCGCATATACCATATGAAAAAAATAGGCCATGCCGGGACCTTGGATCCGTTGGCTGCAGGCGTGCTGCCGGTTTATCTGGGACAGGCTACGAGGTTGATTGAATACGGAGACAGCAGCGTCAAATCCTATCATGCCGAGTTTGCCTTGGGCTTGGCTACAGACACAGAAGACAGTACCGGTGAAGTCGTAGCGCAGGCACCGGTACCGCTGCTTAGTTTTGATGCAGTCAATGCGGTTGTTCAAACCTTTTCCGGCGAGATAGAGCAAACGCCGTCGCGGTATTCTGCGATTAATGTCAACGGCGTTAAAGCGTACAAACTAGCCCGTCAGCATGCCGATTTTACCTTGCCGGTACGGCAGGTTACGATTCATGAGATTCAGTTGCTGTCCTATGACCGCGGCAGAGGCGTCTTAGCCGCTACCTGTTCGAAAGGAACCTATATTCGTTCTCTGATTCGGGATATAGGAGAAAAGCTGGGCACCTATGCCTGCATGACCTATTTGGTGCGGGTGCGTGCGGGATTATTTGATATATCCCAAGCGGCGACGCTGGAAGAAATTGAAAAAAATCCGGAAGCGTATGTACTTCCTGCTGACATGGCTATTCAAGAATTGAAAAAAGTAACATGCAGTACGGAAAAATGTACGTTTTTATTGCAGGGACGGGCTGTTCCCTTTGCCGGCAAAGGCTTGGCTGACGGGACAGTACTGCGTGTATATACCCCAGCGCAGCAATTAGCAGGGATTGCGCATTTTGATAAAGAACATCACGTCATTCGTCCTCATAAGATGTTTGCGGATGTATGGTGAGGTGGTAATGAATCATGCAAGTATTCCATTCATTTCAGGAAATAACAGATTGCTGCGGCGCAGTTGTCGCCTTGGGAACCTTTGACGGCGTGCATTTGGGACATCAAATGGTCATGAAAACGGCAATGGAAAAAGCGGCTCAAAAAGGTGTAAAAGCCATGGTTGTTACGTTTGGAGCGCATCCTTTTTCGGTTCTTTGTCCGGATAAGGAACCGGCAAGATTGGCGACAGTAGAACAAAAAGAAGAATATATTGCAGCCGTAGGGATAGACGGCCTTGTCCTGCTGCCTATGACAAAACATTTGCTCAAAGAGTCGCCGGAATCATTTTGCCAGCAGCTGCTCCAATATATTCATCCGTCAGCTGTCGTTGTCGGCTCTAATTTTACCTATGGGGCCAAAGCGGCCGGCAATACGGAGACATTGAAACAATTTATGGCAGCCTATCATATACCCGTGCTGGCCTTGACTCTGCTGGAACGGCCGGGCCGGGCGACGCCGATTAGCAGTACGGTTATTCGCAGATTGGTCCAAATGGGGCACATGGAAACAGCGGAACATCTCTTGGGCAGGCCTTTTGCCTTGACGGGAGAAGTCGTGCAGGGAGACCATCGCGGCCGAACGATTGGATTTCCAACGGCCAATATGCTGATTCCTGTCAAAATGGCTGTTCCTGCTGACGGTGTCTATATTACCGAATTGGTTTGGGACGGCATACGCCATCCGAGTATGACAAATATTGGCAGCAATCCTACCTTTGCCAATCAGTATCGGCGCATTGAAACGCATGTGCTGGACTGTCAGGATGACTTATATGGAAAGAACGTAAGCCTGCGTTTTAGAAAACGGATTCGCGGTGAAAAAGTGTTTGCTTCTGCCGAAGAATTAATGCAGCAAATGAAGCGGGATGAAGCAAAGGCACGGGAATTTTTTCTTAACGCAAACGATTAACTTTAAACCTTGCAGAAAATTTATTTAATCTGCAAGGTTTTTTTTGCTTTTTTTCTAATTTTCATAGCCAATATGTTATATTTGTGATATACTTAAAAGCACTCCAATAATTACAAAATGAATTATATTGGATTGAAGCCATAAAAGAAGAGAAAAAGAATAGGAGTGATATTTTTATGGTAAAGTTTTCAGAAGTAGCAAAAAGTTTACACGCATCTGACATTCGTGAAATTTTGAAAGTCACAGAAAATCCAGAAATTATTTCTTTTGCCGGCGGCTTGCCTGCACCAGAACTGTTCCCGATTGAAGACATGAAAAAAGTCGACGTGGCAATTTTGGAAAAAGAAGGACAGCAGGCTTTGCAGTATAGTACGACAGAAGGATATGTGCCGCTTCGTAAACATATTGCTGAACGTATGAAATCAGCTTTCCAAACGGACTGCAGCTATGAAAATATCATTATCACTGCTGGTTCTCAGCAAGGGCTGTCCCTGCTTGGCAATATCTTTTTAAATAAAGATGATATTGTTTTGGTAGAAAGCCCGACATATATGGGTGCTACTACGGCATTCAACGTCAAATTCCCGCAGTTTATCGAAGTACCGACGGATGATAAAGGCATGATTCCTGAAGAATTAGATAAAATTATTGCCAAGTACGGCGACCGCATCCGCTTAATGTATGTTATTCCTGATTTCCAGAATCCGACCGGCATTACGTGGCCGCTGGAACGCCGTCAGGCTTTTATGGATATTATCAACCAGCACGACATTCCGGTTATTGAAGATGACCCGTACGGTGAACTTCGGTATGAAGGAAAATCCCTGCCGACATTGAAATCCATGGATACCAAAGGCAACGTTATCTTCTTTGGTTCCTTCTCCAAAATCCTCATGCCGGGCCTGCGTCTTGGCTGGATGGTTGCTGCACCGGAAATTCTTGAAAAAGCAGTTATGCTGAAACAGACCGTAGATTTACAGTCTTCTTCCTTCGCACAGCGCCAGGTTTCCTACTATATGGATATGTTTGATTTGGATGCGCATGTACAGGAAATCCGCAACTTGTACGGCAAACGCCGCACGCTGATGTATGATTCCATGAAAAAATACTTCCCAGAAGGTGTTTCCTTCACGTATCCGGAAGGCGGCTTGTTTACATGGGTCACGCTGCCGGAAGGCATGGATGCCAAAGCCATGATGCCGAAGGTTATTGACAAAAAAGTTGCCTATGTACCGGGAACTGCGTTCTATCCCAACGGCGGCAATGCCAACCATTTCCGTCTTAACTATTCCAACATGCCGGAAGACCGCATCGTAGAAGGCATTAAACGCTTAGCAGACGTATTGAAAGAAGAAATCGCTAAATTAAAATAATATTATTTTGAGAAATCAGACATGTGAAGCTGCATGTCTGATTTTTTTTTCATCATTATGATGACAAAAAGTAAAAATATAATTGATTAAAAGGCATGGAAGTGATATAATAAGTTTAACATGAAGGTTAAACGTTTTTTGGGAAAAACAAAGGAGTGATTGGTAATGAAGTATTCAGACCTTGCTATGGATTTAAAAGCCTCTGAGATTCGTGAATTATTGAAATTAACAACCATGCCGCAAGTTATTTCCTTTGCCGGAGGGTTGCCGGCGCCGGAACTGTTTCCAACGGAAGAATTGAAAAAGGTCGATGAAGAAGTCCTGTCAAAGGAAGGCAAACAGGCTGTGCAATATGGCACGACAGAAGGGTATTTGCCGCTTCGTGAAAAAATTGCCAAACGGATGAAGCAGGCGTTTATGGTGGACTGCTCGGCAGAAGAAGTTATGATTACCTCCGGCTCACAGCAGGGGCTGTCATTGCTGGCGCAGATTTTCTTGAATAAAGAGGATGTAGTATTAGTAGAAAGCCCGACGTATTTGGGTGCTATTAACGCGTTTAAGCTTTGCGCGCCGCAGTTTGTCGAAGTTCCTACAGATGACAAGGGCGTGATTCCGGAAGAACTAGAAAAAATATTGGCTGAATATGGCCCTCGTGTGCGCATGATGTATGTCATTCCGGAATTTCAAAACCCAACCGGCATCACTTGGCCGTTGGAACGCCGAAAACAATTTATGGACATCATTAATCAATATGATTTTCCTGTACTGGAAGATGATCCCTATGGTGAACTGCGGTATGACGGAGAAAAAGTTCCGTCTTTGAAATCGATGGATACCAAGGGAAATATCGTATTCTTAGGTTCATTCTCCAAGATTTTTATGCCAGGTCTTCGTATTGCCTGGATGGTTGCCAATCCGGAAATTATTGATAAAATCGTTAAATTGAAACAAGCCGTGGACTTGCAGTCCTCTTCGTTTGCACAACGGCAGACCTCCTATTATATAGATATGTATGACTTGGATACCCATGTAGAAAAAATCAAGGCCTTGTATAAGACGCGCCGTGATTTGATGTGTCAAACCATGAAGGAAGAATTTCCCAAAGAAATTACGTTTACCTATCCGGAAGGCGGCTTGTTTACGTGGGTCACGCTGCCGGAAGGGATGGATGCCAAAGCTATTATGCCGAAAGTATTGGCAAAAGATGTGGCGTATGTGCCGGGCGGCCCGTTTTATCCCAACGGCGGCCATGCCAATCACTTCCGCCTTAACTATTCCAATATGCCGGAAGACCGCATCGTAGAAGGCATCAAACGCTTAGCTGATGTATTGAAGGAAGAAATGGCCAGCTTGAAATAGCCATACGGTTTTATGCTGTGTATAGAGAAGCGTGGGGCTGCTGCACGGAGCGGTAAGCCCCTTTGCTTGCTGCTTTTAGTATATCGTTTGAGCAGTATTGTGAGATAACGAAGGTATGTTCCGTTACTTTTTCAACAGCAACCGTAAAACTATTGATAAAAGCGATGGCAGATGATGATGAAACACTTCATACGGCAATTCGATGTGTTTGTTCTTTAATATATGAGTATGATGCATATAAATATACGGAATAAGCATGTTTTGATTGACTTACGTTTATAATCATTGTATTATAATAATAACAAAGACATTTTTTATAGAAATAGGAAGTGTCTTCGCAGTGTTCGCAAAAACGCATTCGTATCAGGGCGGGCTATGTTTGATACGGTGCGTTTTTTATGTGATACCCATAAATAGCGAGTAGATAAAAACCTTCGCTATAGGAGGCGCGTATTGATGACAAATCAGCTTCAACAGTTATGCAGGCAAATACGCAGAGAAACTGTGCAGGCTATTTATTTAGCAGGTTCCGGACATCCTGGCAGTTCCTTGTCGGCTGTAGAAATCCTGGTAACGTTATACTTTACCGATTTGTTTCATTGTTTTCCTGAAAACCCTAAAAACCCGCAGCGGGACCGCTTTATTTTATCGAAAGGCCACGCCGCGCCGGCATATTACAGTGTCTTGGCCCATAAAGGTTTTTTCCCCGTATCGCTGGTAGATACGCTGCGAAAACTAGGCAGTCCTATGCAGGGGCATCCGAATATGATAAAGCTGCCTTGCTTGGATTGTGCCGTCGGTTCATTGGGACAGGGATTATCGATAGCCAACGGGATTGCGTTTGCGTTGCAGCGACGTCATGAAACGCCTCATGTTTTTTGCCTTATCGGGGATGGAGAACAGCAGGAAGGACAGATTTGGGAAGCCGCAGCTTTTGCGGCACAGCATCAGCTGGACAATGTCTGTCTGATTGTGGACTGTAACGGCATGCAGCTGGTCGATGCGCTGGCCGATATCAAAAATATGCAGCCTATGGCAGATAAATGGCAGAGTTTTGGCTGGCATGTCATGGAAACCGATGGTCATGACATAGACAAACTCTATCAGACACTGGCAGAAGCCAAACAGTATCGCGGCAAACCGACTGTCGTGCTGGCCCATACGGTCAAGGGGAAAGGTGTATCGTATATGGAAAACCAGGCAGAATGGCACGGCACGGCGCCGAATGCCGAACAATACCGGACGGCAATGAAAGAATTATCTCAGGAGGTGCCGCAATGAATCGAGTACCTATGCGTGACGGCTACGGCAAAGCGCTGTTGGAATTGTGTCGTCTCCATGAAGATGTAGTCGTGTTGGATGCAGATGTAGCTAAGTCAACCCGCACGGATTGGGTGCGGCGTGAATATCCGGATAAATATGTCAATGTAGGTATTTCTGAACAGGATTTGGTAGGTACGGCGGCAGGCATGTCGCTGACCGGCTTTGTTCCGTTTATTTCCACATACGGCGTCTTTTTGACAGGACGGGCGTGGGGGCAAATCCGCAATACGATTTGCTATAACAATCTCAATGTGAAATTGGGGGGTGCTCATGCCGGCATTTCTGTCGGGCCGGACGGTGCTACGCATCAGGCGTTGGAAGATGTAGCCCTTATGCGCGTGATTCCTAATATGACCGTAGTGGTTCCGTGTGACTGGCACGAAACATATAAAGCGACGCTGGCTGTGTATGATATGGTAGGGCCGTCCTATGTCCGTTTTGGCCGCAATCCGGCACCGGTCGTGACGACGGCAGAAACGCCGTTTGTATTAGGCAAAGCAGCTGTGTTTCGAAAGGGCTGCGACGTCACTGTGTTTGCCAACGGCATGATGGTGCATCAGGCGTTGACCGCAGCGGACGCATTGCAGCAGGAAGGGATTTCTGCTGAAGTCATCAACGTACATACAGTCAAACCGCTGGATGTGCAGACGATTATTGAAAGTGCTGCGAAAACAAAGGCCGTTGTCGTTTGTGAAGAACATCAATGCATTGGCGGCTTGGGTAGTGCGATTTGTGAAGTGTTGGCACAGCATTGCTGCGTACCTGTTGAATTAGTCGGCATCAAAGATACCTTTGGTGAATCGGGAATGCCGGATGAGCTGATGGAAACGTATGGACTAGGGTCGTCATCCATTGTACAGGCCGTACAAAACGTATTAAAAAGAAAATAGAGCATACAAAAAGAACTATCACAAGGAATGTGGCTCTTTGTCAAATGTTGGTACCCTGTGATAGTTCTTTTTTTGCGATACCGTTTTATGTGCATAGGCTATCGCGTTACGATTTATTTTTTCAAACTTCAAACCCCAAACGACAAACTTTTTTTCATGGGTATTAGGACGATTTTGCGAAGCGAATCATTGCGCGGCTGGGAATTTGTGCGGAGAAAATGCCGATGGTCATGAGCAGGCAGCCGATGAATTCACGGGAAGACATCCATTCGCCCAGCAGGAGAACTCCGGCCAAGGCACCGAAAATCATTTCAAAACTGCAAAGCAAAGACGCTTCTGTCGGTGCGACATATTTCTGGGCAATGATTTGCAGTGTAAAGCCGACACAGCTGGAGAAAAGGCCGCAGTATAGGATGGCAATAGCCGAGGCAGCAATCATGGACAGCGTCAGTATTTCTCCGTTGATGCACATTGCGATGCCATTAAAAATGGTACAGGCGATAAATTGTCCGAACGATAAGAAAATACCGGGGTAGCTGGGGGCAAAGCGCCCTATGCATAATATATGACAGCTCCAGAAGAAGACACCGGTGAGTTCAAACATATCGCCGATGTTAATCGTCGCGCCGGCATCATGAAACGCCAATAAATACAAGCCGATGACAGCAATCAGACAACCGAAAATATGCGATATGCGCAGTGCGTTTTTTAATGACAGGCCGAGCAGGGGCACCACGACGATATATAAAGACGTGATAAAACTGGCTTTACCGGCTGTCGTGTAAATCAGCCCGATTTGCTGCAATGCTGAGCCGGCAAATAAAAAGAAGCCAATAGCTGTGCAAATAAGGACAAACGAAGGCTTTTTCATGTTTTCCTTTTGACGCGGCGTAGGTGTATTTTTGAAAATGAATAATAGCGGAATCAGTGCGATAGTGCTTAAACAAAACCGAAGCATATTAAAGGAAAAGGGCCCCATGATGTCGGCAATCGTGCGCTGTGCGACAAAGGCACAGCCCCAGATTAAAGCAGTCAGCAAAAGCATCAAACGATATTTCATAAAAAAACTCCTTTCTGTGACAGCAGTGCAGTACTTTTTATTATATCATAGATAGCAGAAAAGATGAGAGGCAGAGAATAAAAGAACCGTTTTATAGACGGAGTATCATTTTTCTGGTTTTTCTGGAGCAGGCGGCAGTGGGTGTCCCTCAGGACATACTGCATGCTATGTTGTTGCTGGAGATACTGTCAAGGTATTGTCAACAGAATGTAAGTTAGTGTAAAATAATTGTGGGAAATCTTTAATGCATTGAAGAAAACATAAAA
>CAVKEA010000068.1:0-11366 GCA_963655305.1 bacterium | reverse complement strand
AACTAAGATGAGCAACATAAAACTAATTTCAATAGGCAAAAAAAGGAGCTATCGCATCGAAGCAAAATTGCTTCGTGCGACAGCCCCATATTTTTATGCCGCTTTAACTCCGTCTTTTCTATTTGTGTTATTCATAGACTAATACATCCATTTTTCATTTCCCTTAGCATGTATTTGTAACGCATCGTTTCATCACTCGTAAAGGCATTTTCTGCTTTAGCTGCGTCCTTCATAACTGCATTGCTCATGGTCAACACCTCTGTATTACTGCGATTGGGATTGTGCATTGGCTATTTGTTGAATTTCTGCTGCTGAACAAGACGTAATCTTAGCTATCACGGAAATATCGATTCCTTCCTGCAGCATGCCTAGGATATTCGCTATTTTTTCTTGCTGCGCGCCCTCTGTTAATCCTTGTTCACGCCCTTGCGCCAATCCTTCTTCTCGTCCCTGTGCTAACCCTTGTTTGACACCTTCTTGTCTGGCATCATCCAACCCTGAATAGTAATCACGGATTGCTTTTTCCCTTAGCATGTATTTATAGCGCATCGTTTCGTCACTTGTAAAGGCATTTTCTGCTTTGGCTACGTCTTTCATGACTGTATTGCTCATGGTTAACACCTCCATTTCTTTTTCATCGCAGTTGGAAAAATAGGCTGCCCAGGTTCCTAATTTCGTTAGCTTTTTGATGTCACTATACGTAAATTTTTTGATTTCTATGAAGTGCATGGCAAAATGATCTGTCAGGCGCTGCTTCGATAGGTCGTTGCAAATGTGGTAAATGTTGTGCCATGCTGTTTCCGGTAAATAATCAAAATCCAGCAAGATAATCGATATGGTTGGTTTCAGCTGTGTATATTGTTCTTTTTCTTTCAGCTGTGAGCCATATAGGCCAGCCCAGTAATACAAAAATCGTTCGGACAAATAGGAATGCTTCAATACTTGTACTTCGATGTCGATTTGTGCTCCTGTATTCGTTTGGGCCAGGATATCGAGCTTGCTCAGTTTTTCGTGTTCAAAATCGGGGTCTTGGTCTTTGTCCAAAAAGACGACATCTTCGATTTGCGTTTCTTCATTTTCATACAGCACATCGTTTAGAAACTGAATCGTCAAATGCTTGCGCTGTTCACTGCCCAACAGATACTTGAAATAAAAGTCATTCATTCGGTTAATCTTGAGGGTATTCATCGCCGTGTTTCTCCTTGTATTGTATCATATTTAGTGTCTCTGCACTATATGGGCACAGTATAGCATACGAAGATTAAAACAAAATTAAAATACGATTAGAATTAGATTAAAATTTTTGCTCTTGCGCTTCGTTTTGCAAATAAATACGTATGTAAAACATATCGGCAACCAGTTTTCGCAAACCAAACAAAAAGAGGTCCCCGCTTACTGTGCGGCAGACCTCTTATTCCTATATGAATAGGGTACTATATCGTATGCGATATGGTTTCAAACTTGTTTTCCTTAATAAATATAATACATTAAATAACCCGCTTAGCGCCGACATAATGAGACGACCAGTACCGGCTGTTGAGGTCGGCTACACTGACGCCGTCATTAGAGGCGTTGATAAACTGATCGTTGCCGATATAAATACCTACATGGGATACACCAGGCATATATGTCGAGAAAAAGACCAAATCGCCGGGCTGCAAATTGGACATAGATACATCAGAGCCTACGTCGTACTGTTCATCTGCCATACGCGGCAGGTCAATACCTACAGCAGAATAGACGTAGCGCGTAAAACCGGAGCAGTCAAATCCCGACGGCGTCGTACCGCCAAACACATAGGGAACGCCTTTATACTGGTTTGCAATCCCCAATAACTGTTGTGCCAATGCAGAATTGGCTGTACCAGTACGGCTGCCATACCCGCCGTTGCCAAAACGGCGTACCGGGCCAGTTGGCAGTACTTGTCCCGTCAGTTCATAAAACGTCGCACGTCCTACGACACCATCGACTTCCAAACCGTGATTTTCCTGGAATTTGCGAATAGCTTGTTCTGTGCCTACGCCAAAAACACCGTCTACATCGACGTTGTACCCTTGATTAGCCAAGGCCTGCTGAATAACCCGAATTTCATTATTGGCTGTAACAATAGGAAATACCATATTGCTGACCATGCGTTCTGCAATCGCATGTTTTTCTTCAAAGTGGCTGCTAATATTTTCCGGCATGGCAGTCCCCATCAACGCTTCATACGTCTGTTCGCCGACAATGCCGTCCGCTTCCAAGCCATGGCTCTGCTGAAACGCTTTGACTGCTTCCTGCGTACCGGTTCCATAATCACCATCTACCAAAATATCACTGCCATTTTGTACTAAAGCTTGTTGAATTTCTGTGATTTGACTTCCTCGGTCACCGGGATGAAAGGTCGCCCCAACGACGGATACCGATGCCATCATCAGCAATCCCGCCATGACAGCTATCTTCCTGCTACCACTCATCAAATACTCCTTCCTCGTTGTTAGATTCAAGTATGTACTTCACAACTCCTATTAACACCTGTTACTATGCATCAATACACGAAATGAGCTATCCGCAAAAGAGTTCTCATATGGTTCTTTCAGGATAGCCCGTATCTTACTATATACATTTTTCAATGCTAATTATAACACGTCACTGTATACACGTCAAAAAACGCAGTTCCCGAATTTGGAAACTGCGTTTTGCATATTGCGAATATTTTTTATGGATTAGAATTTGCCTGCTTTAGCTGCACCTTCTACAGCAACAGCAACGGCTACAGATGCGCCAACCATCGGGTTGTTGCCCATACCGAGGAAGCCCATCATTTCTACGTGTGCCGGTACGGAAGAAGAACCTGCAAACTGTGCGTCAGAATGCATGCGGCCCATCGTATCGGTCATGCCGTATGAAGCCGGGCCTGCTGCCATGTTGTCCGGATGAAGTGTACGGCCTGTGCCGCCGCCGGATGCTACGGAGAAGTATTTCTTGCCCATTTCCACACATTCTTTTTTGTATGTGCCGGCAACCGGATGCTGGAAACGCGTCGGGTTAGTAGAGTTGCCCGTAATGGAAACGTCTACGCCTTCATGATGCATGATGGCTACACCTTCACGAACATCATCAGCACCGAAGCAGCGAACAGCTGCACGTTCCGTCTTGGAGTACGGAATTTCACGAACGATATGAAGTTCGCCTGTTTTATAATCAAACTGTGTCTGTACATATGTAAAGCCGTTGATGCGGGAAATAATTTGTGCCGCATCTTTGCCAAGACCGTTGAGGATAACGCGAAGCGGTACTTTACGTGCTTTGTTGGCATTGCGGACAATACCGATAGCACCTTCTGCAGCAGCAAAGGATTCGTGGCCTGCCAAGAAGCAGAAGCAGCTCGTTTCATCCTGAAGCAGCATGGCTGCCAGGTTGCCGTGGCCGCGGCCGACTTTGCGGTCTTCTGCAACGGAGCCGGGGATGCAGAATGCCTGCAGACCTTCACCAATCGCTTTAGCAGCTTCTACAGCGGTACGCGCATTTTTCTTGATCGCAATGGCTGCGCCTACCGTATATGCCCAGCCTGCATTTTCAAACGCGATAGGCTGTACATCTTTTACAATTTTATATGGATCCAGGCCGGCTGCGGCGCAAATGTCGCGGCATTCTTCTACGCTGCCGATGCCGTATTCTTTCAGCACGCCAAGGATTTTATCTATTCTTCTGTCATAGCTTTCAAATAATTCCATGGTTTTCTCCTCCTATTGCTGTCTTGGGTCAATATATGAATCTGCTTCATCAAAGCGGCCGTAATGACCTTTAGCGTCTTCCATTGCTTTAGCCGGTTCTACGCCTTTTTTAATGGCTTCCATCATTTTGCCAAGGTGAATGAATTCATAGCCGATAACCTGTTTTTCTTCATCAAGAGCCATGCGTGTGACATAGCCTTCTGTCATTTCCAAATACCGGGTGCCTTTAGCTTTAGTGCCAAACATAGTGCCCGTCTGGCTGCGAAGGCCTTTGCCAAGATCGTCCAAGCTGGCGCCAATCGGCAGGCCGCCTTCGGAGAAAGCCGTCTGTGTACGTCCGTATACGATTTGGAGGAATAATTGACGCATAGCTACATTAATAGCATCGCAGACCAAATCCGTGTTGAGAGCTTCAAGCAGCGTTTTGCCAGGCAGGATTTCAGATGCCATAGCAGCAGAATGGGTCATGCCGGAGCAGCCAATCGTTTCTACCAATGCTTCTTCAATGATGCCGTCCTTTACATTCAGCGTCAGTTTGCAGGCACCCTGCTGCGGTGCGCACCAGCCAATACCGTGTGTCAAACCGCTTACATCTTTAATTTCTTTGACCTGTACCCAATTACCTTCTTCCGGAATCGGTGCCGGTCCATGATATGCACCCTTAGCAACAGGACACATATTCTTAACTTCTGTTGAATATAACATGATGTTTCACCCTTTCAGAAAAATATATAAATTCTCAGCGCAGCACGTTGTCCCGTCAACCTTTCAGTTGTTCATATACCTGTCTGAACAACGCGCTATAAATGCTGCCCTTGCGCCATAAAAAAGTAAATGCATGCGTCACCGAAAAATCACGAATAAAAATTTGCCTCAAAATACCTGCTGACACTTCGTTTCGTACTGATTTTTCATATAGAAAGGCAATGCCGCAGTTTCGACAAGCCAATCCTTTGACAGCCTGCGGGCTGCCTACTTCATGCCGATAGGAAAAATCTTCTACAGAAAGGCCATACTCTGCCAGACTGCGTTCCAGCAGCTCTCTTGCACCGGCGCTTTTTTCCCGCACAATAATACGCTGTCGCTGCAGCTCTGTTAGCGACATGACCGACGGCGCATCATACGCGGCGCCACATACAGCAATCAAGGGTTCATTGGAAAACAACAGCGTTTCATACAGCCCCTGTTCAAAAAAGCCTTCTACGATAGCAAAGTCAATACTTCCTTCATCAACCGCCTTCAGCAGCTCGTCCGTATCAGCGATTTTCATGCGTATATTGACGGCTTTATTCGCATGCAGATAATCTGCCAGCTTGTCAATAATCTCAAATTCGCCAATCGTATGGGTTGCGCCAAAAATAAGAGACGTATCGCTTTGCTGCAAATCATGCAGCCGCTGTTTGAGCATGACATTGTCATGACTAATCGTAGTTGCCGCATTCAGCAAAATTTGTCCCGCCTGGGTCAATTCCAGCCGTTTTCCGGTATACGTAAACAATTTGGTCTGAAACTCTTTTTCCAAATAGCGAATATGCTGTGATACTGCCGGCTGTGTAATCCGCAGTTCTGCAGCGGCTTTTGTATAGTTCATGTGTCGGCAAACGCATAGAAATGTATGGATACGAAAATCTAACATATGAACCAATCCTTTCCCCAATACGCACGATGGTCATCAAGAACTTTATTCAACAGTCTTTAGGATTTACGTTTTCCATAAAAACATTTTATGATATTTCCATCAATTCCGCAAGGCTTGCCCCTTGCAAAGAGCGGCCTAATCGGGACCAATGTGTTCCCACACGGTTATTTTTGATACCACTTTGTTGTGTTATTCTTATTTATCGAATCATTATCGGCTTTTCATATTCTCATATAGAATATGAAAATACTATTTTTCGTTCTTTCATATACCGTTCCCCTTCCTGCTTTTTATGGTATAATATATCTAATATTCTATTAAGAAACTGTCTTCCGGAAAGGAGTCTACACGTATGAAAAAGATTATTTCTCTGCTGGCAGTGCTTTGTCTGTTCTTACTTGCATCCACCTCTGCATTCGCCATGGACTCGAATACCCTGCTCAACAATCCATCCCGGTATCGCGTCCTCAGCACACAGCCTGACGGCATCGTTTACGTCGATATGGATTCTATTCAGGGGCTGCAGACGATGGATTTTCCCAGCAGTCTCGAAACGCTTTCCTGTACGCTGTATGTCGAAAAATACAGCAGTACCTTAGATGCCATGGCGATTCAGCGCAACAAGACAATTCATCAAATCAACGAATATGCGGCTGATTTCCACGCAGACAAAGTAAAAGGTGCGTATACCGTATCGACCAAGCTGACCAACGTCTACACAGCTCAAGGGAAACCATATGAAACCAAAGTAGATACGTTCCAGTTTACCCGCATCAAAGACATCTTCATCAACTTGTATCGCCTGAGCGGCTTGCCCAAAGGCTGATACCTCTCTATCGAGACTTGCAGCAATCTATACAAAAAAAGTTGCAGGTCTCTTTTTTTTTGTAGTATGATAAGTTTATATAACGAAAGAAGGAATCAAGCATGGATACAGCCAAATACCTCAAAATGATAAAAAACAACCCCTATGTCATCGAGCGCATAGAAAATCCTACAGAAGAAATGAAACTGCTGGCCGTGCAGACAAACGGCTTAGCACTGCAGTACATCCCGCATCCCTCAAAAGCCGTACAGGAAGCAGCCATTGCCAACACGCCGCGGGCCATTCAGTTCTTGGAAACTCCTGAAGAAACACTGCTCCTGCAGGCCGTACAGCATGGCTGGAACAATCTGGCCTATATCAAGCATCCTTCAGAAGCTTTGATTCAGGCTGCACTGCAGCAGTCCGGTTGGGCAATTAAATACATAGAACACCCATCGGAAACGCTGCAGCTCCAGGCCGTACAGAAAAACTACGACGCCGTACAGTACATCAAAGAACCGAGCCCGGCCGTGCAGAGAGCTGCTGTAGAAGCCAATTATGAAGCCCTGCGGTACATCCCAAATCCGGATTATGAAGCCGTCTGCCTGGCTGTCAAGCAGACAGAAAAAGCCGTACGCCTCGTAGCAACCGTAACGAAAGAACAGTTTCTTCATTTCATCCAGCTCAACATCCTCGTGCTAAAATATGTCCCCAAAGACATCGCAATCCCCAAAGACGAATTAGTAGCCGTCCTAAAAAATGTCCTTTCACAAGATGATGTCGATGAAGCGTATGTCCGCAACTTCATCAACTGCCCGATGGATGCCTTATCGCCACTGGAAAAAGTACTGCTCGTCGATGCCTGCGGCAGCAAAAAAGCCAAACGAATTACCGTAGATGAAAAATTAACCATTCAGTAAGGAGCCTTATCATGAACTTTATCGATACATTACACAGCGCAGAACTCGTCTTAAAAGCAGGCTCTGTGCCGCTTCTTGTCGGAGAAACCGGCATCGGCAAAACATCTCTGGCCAAAGACATTGCCAAAAAAAATCACTGGAGCCTTATCGGCATCGACGGCAACCTCCTCAAAGAAGGGGAAATCGGCGGCCTGCCAACCATCGAAACCTATCGCCGCACGGATGCATCCGGCAACCCTGTCGAAGAAAAAACGACAATCTATGCCGTACACCACAAGCTGCGTGCCATTGATGCCGAAATCGCCAAAGGACATACGGTTCTCCTTTTTATCGACGAAATCAACCGCTGTGAACATGCCGTGCAGCAGGAACTCATGAACCTTATCCTCAACCGAGAAATCAACGGCTATGTGCTGCCCCAAAACGTACACATTCTGGCAGCTATGAACCCTGCCGATTCCTACGACTACGAAGCCGTCGAAATGGATGCCGCTCAAGAAAACCGTTTTGTCTGGCTGTATATGGAAGCAGACTATCTGCAGTGGCTGGACTGGGCCAGTGAAGCCGGCATTGCGCCCAAAGTCATGGAATTTATTTCTACCTTCCCGGACTATCTGGATAAGCACAATGAAGATGACATCAACGCCACGCCGCGAAGCTATGAACGCATTTCCGATATTTACAAGCTCTACGAACAGCATCCTGTTTCCAAAACGGTCTTTTTCAACGTAATCCGCGGCAACGTCGGCAAGCTGATTGCAGAAGAATTCGTCAACTTCGTAGCATCAGATACACAACCGCTCATCGCCTATGCAGATGTTTTTACCGCCGCGCCGCTGGCTGACAGCCTGACGCAGCGAGTTGCTTCCGAAAGCCATACACGACTCTATTTGACAGCCAAAAATATCTTGAAGCAGCTGGACATGGCATTTCAAAAAGAAGAACTGCCTGACGAGCAAGCTGCCATTACCCGCTTCATGGAATTTCTCGCCCTGTATCCGGTCGATTTGCGCATCGGTATCATGAAGGACATGAAAGCCAACAATGCGCATGTCTACGCCAAAGCACTTGATAATGACCACTTTATCGACGCATACTTTCAGGCCTTTCGGCATATCGGGTGATGACTATGGACACGAATCTTACGGTACAGGCCAACCTGCTGTACCAGCAGGCTTCCATTCTTGCCGATGAACTGCGCAAAAAGCAAAACAGCCATCAAAAAGCCGTCATTCCTGCCGATTTTCGGACGGACTTCTTCGCCTTTGTCGATACACTCAACCTCAGCCTTATGGAAGACAAAGACAACTTTTTTGGCTACTTTCTCTTTCAAATGGGCAAAGAAATTCGTTTTGATTTGGCCGATGCGACAGGTGTCAATTTCAAAAAAACACAGTATATCCTGTATTTCAACCCGCTGATTTTCCTGCCGCTTTCCAAAGAACAGATGGAAAGCTCTATCAAGCACCAAATTCTCCATGTCGTGTCCATGCACCTGGTACGCGCCAAAGAGCTAAAAAACAGCTACAGCCGCCTGGCCATGAACCTGGCTATGGACGTTGTCGTCAATACGTATCTGGACCATCTGCCACCCTTTTCTACGACGTTGGAATGGGTCAATATGAACTATTCCCTGCTCTTGGCTCCCTTCGAATCGTTTGAGTATTATGTAGAAAAAATCCAGACGGCACTGGATTTGCGTACAGACAAAACAGATAGGCCGGATGAAGGAAACACTAAAGACGAAACGGTCAGCACATCGTATCAAATCGGAAAGACACATGATATTTGGGACGAATCAGATACGGTCGATGCCCAGTCTCTGCAGAAATTTACAGCCAAATACATCGACGCGGCACACAAGGGAAAACTCTCCAACTACCTAGAAAGCATGCTTGCCTCGCTGAAAGAAACGGACAACGATTTGCCCTGGCATTGGTATCTCAAAAAACTAGTCGGCTCCGTAGCCAACCGCATGAAAAAAACGACGATGCGCCGCAACCGGCGGCAGCCCCTGCGGCTCGACCTGCCTGGCGAACTGCGCTCGTATACAGCCAAACTGTACATTGCCCTGGATATCAGCGGCAGTATCAGCGACGACGAATTTAAACAAGCCATGCAGGAAGTACTGCACGTCGTCCGACAGTATAAACATGAAATCACGATCATCGAATGCGACGATGAAATCCGACGCACCTATGCAGTGCACTCCTTGGAAGATGTCAAAAGCCGCCTCGACGTCCGCGGCGGCACGGCATATTCGCCTGTTTTTGAATATGCCAATGGCAAACGCATCGACCTGCTCGTCTATTTCACGGACGGCAAAGGCGAAGAACGTCTCCATTGTAAACCCCAAGGCTATAAAGTCCTCTGGGTACTTTCCGGCAAAAGCGAGGCCTTATCTGTAAAACATCCTTACGGCCTGGTCAAAAAACTGAAAGCCGTCAAAGAATACGACCCCAATCTGGATTTTGATGACGTAGAAAAAGGCGGCTTTTCGATGAACAACCAAGAAGGAATTAGCATGCCTTGAGTTTATATTTATGTTACATACATACTATATCCGCTTTCTCTTTTCTAAGGGCAAAGCGGATTTTTTTGTTCTTTTTCAAAAATAATTTTAATTTTCTTATGTATATGTAAGTTTTTCGCGATTTTGTTAATATTTTCATCCGAAAACGGTTGACTATAAATCCTCTTTAATGGTATGATTTCTTCATTAGCAGATATGGAAATACCTTATTTATTTTCTTATCTGTCTATTATTCTTTTATTCTTTATGGAAGAAGGTTGTTTCCTTATGGTTTTAATGAACTTTGTTTCTGCCTTTGTTATCTGTGCCATTGCCTATGTAATCGGGGAATGGATCTCCAACATAACAAAAGCATGGGTTCCCTCAGTTTTCGTTACAGCTTGCTTAATGCTGATTGGTTACTGGACATGTTTCCCAAAAGAAATCGTCACAATGGCTGGCTTAATTCCTTTTGGCAGCACCATCGGTATCTTCTTAATCATCACTCATATCGGTACCATTATCAGCATCAAACAGCTTATTGAACAATGGCGTACCGTCGTCGTCTGTCTGGCAGGTCTTGCCGGCATGTGCGGTCTTGGCTATTTCGTTGGTCAGTACTTTATGCCCAGAGAATTAGTCATTGCAGGGCTGCCGCCTCTTACCGGCGGTATCGTCGCTGCTACGATCATGAAAGTCGCTGCTGCAAAAGCAGGTTTGATGACGGCTTCTGTCTTCGCGATTACGATGTACTGTGTACAAGGGTTTGCCGGCTATCCGCTGACAGCTGTCTGCCTGCAAATGGAAGGCAAACGACTCCTCAAAAAATACCGTTCCGGCGAAGTAAAACTGACACCGGAACAGATTGACGAAATGGCAAGCATCGGCCTGACAGCCATTGCCGACGACAGCCACGTCAAAAAATTACTGCCCAAAATGCCGGCAGCCTACAACACCGGCGTATTCATGCTTGGTAAATTGGCCTTAGTCGCTTGGTTTGCTACGCTCCTCGGTCAGGTAACACCTGTCAACGGTGCTATTTGGGCTCTTGTTCTCGGCGTTGCCGCTACCCATATCGGCTTCTTGGAAACCAACACACTGAGCCGTTCCAGCTCCTACTGGATTATCATGTTCGCGTTGATGATGTTCATTTTCGACGGCCTCAAAGACTGCACACCGGATATGCTCATCACCATCATTGGCCCAATGATTACTTTAATTGTCATCGGCGTAATCGGCATGGCTATTACGTCCTTCATCATCGCAAAGATTTTGCGCATGTCCTTCTACATGGCATTTGCCAACGGCCTGACAGCCCTTTACGGCTTCCCATGCGATGCTATCATTACAGAAATGACCTGCAATTCCCTTTCCGATGACAAAATCGAACGCAGTTACCTGATGGCCAACATGTTCCCGTCCATGATTGTCGGCGGCTTCGTTACCGTAACGATTACCTCCGTCCTCTTGGCCGGCTACTTCGCAACATTATTCTAGTTATATACAAAATATATGATACATAACAACCCGCGCTCATCCTCTCTATAGAGATGGGCGCGGGTTGTTATATTCATTCGTAAAATTCGGATACGTTCCCAAAAGAGCTGCCGCATAATGGCATGTTGCCCTAGTATAAGAAATGATAAAATCAATTGTCTTATTGTAAAGCAACACACGAAAGCGGCAGCTCTTATTAATCTGCAGTTTTTAGTTAAACATACAGCACTTTACAACTTTTACGCAGCCTCGGCAGTTACCGAAGCTAGTTTACACA
>CAVKEA010000067.1:0-11620 GCA_963655305.1 bacterium | reverse complement strand
TTTTGTTTTATTATGATATTTTTGCATACAAAAAAGAGGCCATCGCACAATTATGTGCGACAGCCCCGCATACTAAATTTTACATAGACAACAGACTGCGTCTGTAGTATTATATTAGATAATAATTATCAATACATCTGCTGTACAGTAAAATCTATTCTATTTGTCGCTTGGATATGTATAATTAATAGAATAGGGGGGGGGGTCAAAATAGAAAACTATTGGCATGACGAGATATACACGGTAACTGCGTCTGTTAGTGACGTATATATAAACCCTGTCTGCAGAAACATAGAGAGGAATATGTTTTTGACACCAGAAAATTTTAAATAGGAAAGGAAGTGTTGCATTTTATGAATAGTCGCAAGAAGACGTTCTATGCAGGTAAAATCTCCACCGTATCTGCTGTTGTTTTGGCCGTTTTAGCGATGCCCGTATGGGCCGCTGATACAAAATCAGACACGACGGTACAGACCAAAGACATCATCGTGACCGCTACGAAGACCGAAGCTGAAGTCAAAGCAGTACCGCAGGCCGTAGAAGTCATTACGGCAGAGGAGATACAACGCATGGGTGCCAATGATGTCTTGACAGCGCTGTCACTGGCCAACAACTTAAATCTATCACGAGCAGGCATGACTGGCAACGCCGTGTCACTGCGTGGTATGAGTACCAACCATGCTTTGATTCTCGTTGACGGTAAGCGATATGCTGGTGAAGATACCAGCGTGACAGCTAACGTGTACAGCTTGCAGCGCCTAAATGTCAGCGATATTGACCGCATCGAAATTGTACGCGGGCCGTCCAGTTCACTGTATGGCTCGGATGCCATGGGCGGCGTGATTAACATCGTTACGAAGTCGCCGGAAAAAGCTGCTAGTTCGATGGGCGTGGTTACAGGCACGAGAAATACGGGTACGTATTGGAATATTGCGACAGGGAAACAAGGTCGTTGGAGTACCAGTTTTAATGGACGCGTGGACAAAATAAGACCGATTAGCCGACCTAACAATTCTGTCAATTCATCTTACATGGGATTTGGGGTCACCATGACTACGACAACTTCAGGTATCGATCGCTTTATGTATGGCATGCGCCGCTTATATCATCTCTCTTCCATCTATGACTTTGAAAATGAAAACAAAAATAAACTGAAATTTGATGTGGATTATATGAAAGAAGATTTGCGTTCTGACTATGCAGACCGGCATATACTGGTGGAAATGACCATGATTTTCCCTATGTTCATGGCAAATAAATGGACAAGCAGAGATAAAAAAGAATGGTTCCATAATACGCAAAAGGGTGTAGGTGTCGAATACAGCGGCAAGACGAAGCATAACGAATATCAATTTAGGACGTATTATAATCAGCTGGAAAAGAATTCGAATGTCATCAATCATCCAATCGACTTGCTTAAAATGACGTATGATACTACGTATGATATGGACTATGCCAAATATCATACATGGGTAACCGAAGCCAAAGATACGATGTATATTGGCAACAACCATAACGTGACATTTGGCGGTGAATACCGGCGGTTGGCCTATAAAGGTACGCGGCTTGGCGGTTCGGCAGCGGGCCTGCATAAAAAAATCGTTTCTAAAAATGTGAACTCCTATGCCGCATACGTCGAAGACTTGTGGCAGGTCCATGACAAACTTCTTGTGATTCCTTCTATTCGCTGGGAACGCAGCAGTCAGTTTGGCTCGGCAACGACCCCTAAGATTGGTTTGACTTATGCGATAAACAACGCATGGCGTTTCAAGGCAAATTATGGCAAAGGCTATAAAGCCCCGACATTGAGCGAATTATATATGGAAATGCATCGTTCGATGGGACCGATGGTTGTCAATGTATATGGCAACCCTAAACTGCAGCCGGAAACGACGCGGAGTTATGATGTTAGCTTGGAAATGGAAAAGGGCAAAAATTTTGGCAAATTGACGTATTTTAATAATCATGTAACCAATTTAATTTCAACAGAAGATTTGGGCGGCAGTACGTATACGTATGTCAATATCAACAAAGCCCGCATCAAAGGTGTTGAATTTGAAGTAGGACGCCATATTACAGACCGTTGGACCCTCAAGGCATCCTATAATTATTTGAATGCCATGGATACGGAGTATAATGTTCGCTTAAATAACCGGGCCAGAAATACGACGACATTCCAACTCATATATGATGACCGCAAAGAAGACGGCTTTAGCGCTGTACTGTGGGAGCAGTTTGTTAACCGCTATCGGTTTAACAATCAAGACTATACGTACAACACGCTGAACTTCTCGATGAATAAGAAATGGAATAACAGTTTTTCTACGTATGCAGGGATCGATAATATCTTCAACAAGAAAATCGGCGATTTATACATTGACGGCCGCATGTGGCGAGTAGGCGCCGAATGGAAATTATAAGAAAATCGGCGGCGTGAAGCCGAACCGCAAGAACTACATACACACAGAGAAAGGGGACTGCCGTATGAATGGTTCCGACTTCATACGGCGTCCCTTTTTTCGTTACGGTATGGAGCTATTGGATACAAAATCATTCAAGCGTGGGATGGCATGCGTATATTGAGATAATTTTCTTTCTGTATCTGTTTAAAATAAAATTAGGAATTAGTATCTAGTACATATAAATAAGTACAGTATGTCAACGATTGTTTTTATCATATACTTCTATTAAACAAGGTATATATTGAGATATATTGCCTAAAAAGAACGTAATTTGCAATAAAATTTATGATAATTATGATTAGTTTTGCATAAAATAGTAAAATGACATAGACAAACAACAGGGTATTTGGTATCATATTAGAGAATGATTCTTGATATATTTATAAGAATACTGCAGGCAGCATCCCTTGAGGAGGCTGCTATTTTTGAGGAGGGATTGCCTTGCGAAAAACAATTCTTTATGTGGTGTTAGCTATCGTAGTCTGCTTGTTTGGCGGCATTGCCTATATGATGCTGCGCGGTGATACGACGACTGCCGATGTGGCAGTACGGCAAGTGACTGACAGTACGGGAAAATCGATGGAAATTCCTGTGCATCCGAAACGGGTCGTGTTCTTAAATGTATCCAATATGGATATGTATGTGGCGGCAGGCGGCAAAGATGCTGTTGTTGGTAAACCGACATCGAAATCGCTGTCGCCGACATTGGCTAAACTGACGGAACCGGTGCCGGAAGTTGGGATTATTCACTCACCAAATGTCGAAAAGATTTTATCCTTAAAACCGGATTTAGTTATTGGCGTCAACGTGCCTTTTCATAATCAGCTGCGAGAAACATTGGAACAAAATCATATTCCGCTGTATATCAATTCGCTGGACAATTATGAAGATACGCTCAAGACCTTGAAGTTTTTTGGCGAACTGACAGGTGACGAAAAAACGGCACAGGCAGAAATCGATACGATTACTAAGCAGTGCAATGATGCTGCGGCTATGACGGCAGGAAAACAAGGACCCAAAACGCTGATTTTGTTCAGCAATCCGGAAAGCAACAATATGGCAAGCAGTTCGACGTTTTCCGGTGATTTGCTGAAACGCCTGCATGGTGTCAACATAGCTGATTTGGATACGTCCTTGCAGGGCCAGTTTATTCCATTGAGTTTGGAATACGTCGTCAAGCAAGATCCGGAAGTTATTTTTATTATTTCCATGGGCAATACACCGGATATGATGGCTCGCTTCAAAGAACAAATGCAGACCAACGAAGCATGGAATCAGACGGCAGCCGTCAAGAACGGCCGTATTTATGAACTGCCGATGGATTTATTTACCGTCAATCCGGGCAGCCGCATTGGCGATGCGATGGCATACATGGCAGACTGCTTATACGGGCAAGGGGGAAAATGATGGAACGCGTTACAACAGAAGATACACGGAGTGCCGTGCGGCTAGCCGCATTATGCGGCGGTTTGCTGCTGCTGGTTTTAGCATTGGTACTGGCCGTTGCTGCCGGCGCGGTTCATATTTCCTTGTCGGATATCTACCAAGCAGTCACGGCGCCGGGAAAAACGGATAACTACCGCATTATTTATACGCTGCGCATGCCCCGTGCTGTCTGCGCGGCACTGGCAGGTGCCAATTTGGCATTGTCAGGCTGTATTTTGCAGGGCATTCTCCGCAATCCCTTGGCAGACCCCGGCATTATCGGCATTTCTGCCGGTGCCGGCTTGGCGGCTATGGCGTTGATGCTGATTGCGCCGGCGTTTACTAATTTGGTGCCCTTTGCGGCATTTATCGGGGCCATGTTTGCTGCGGCAGTCGTCTTTTTTCTGTCGTACGAACGAGGCGTCAATCCGTTGCGGCTGGTATTGGCCGGCGTGGCTGTCGCGGCTTTCTTCGGCGGCGGCATGACGGCGCTGTCCGTATTTTTTTCAGATAAAATTCAAGGGACTGTGTCCTGGATGGCAGGCGGTTTTGCCGGCAGCAACTGGCAGCATGTCCGCATGATTCTGCCGTACAGTGTGTTGGGCATTATCGGGACGCTTTGCTACTACCGCAAGCTCAATGCGCTGCAGCTCGGCGATGATGTCGCTAAAACACTGGGCGTGCATACAGAACGGACACGAGGCATCTTGGTAGCGTTGGCTGCATTACTGGCAGCTTCCGCTGTCAGCGTGGCCGGCCTGCTGGGATTTGTCGGCTTAATTGTGCCGCATGTTATGCGGCTGATTGTGGGCTCCGATTTTGAATCGCTGCTGCCGTGTTCGGCTATCTTTGGCGCTGTTCTCGTCGTCGCAGCGGACGTAGCAGCTCGGACGGTGTTCAGCCCTGTAGAAGTGCCCGTAGGCATTTTTATGTCCTTTATCGGCGCGCCATTCTTCTTATATCTATTAAAACGGAGGATGCGAAACGCATGAGTAAAATAATAACAGAAAACCTGCGTCTGCAGTATGGACCGAAAGTGATTGCCGACAAGTTGAATATTTCCTTTGACAAACCGGAGATTATCTCGATTATTGGTCCCAATGGGTCCGGAAAGTCCACGCTGCTCAAATCACTGGGACGCTTGCTGGTGCCGACAGGCGGTGCCGTGTATTTGGATGGGCAGGACTTGCAGAGCATGGACAGAAAGACGATTGCCCGCACGATTTCCGTCATGCCCCAATCCGTTCATGCGCCGGGTGATATGACGGTTCGCGACTTGGTCACTTATGGCCGCCTTCCGTATCAGGGACTTTTTTCCAAACTCAGCGAGGAAGACGTACAGGCCATTGATACGGCACTGGACGCCACGGAAATGACAGCACTGCAGCACAATCGATTATCTGCCTTGTCCGGCGGCGAACGGCAGCGGGCCTGGCTTTCCATGGCTATTGCCAAAGAGCCGCAGATTTTGCTTTTGGACGAACCAACGACCTATCTGGATATTCACCATCAGCTGGATTTGATGGAATTGGTCGTGCATCTGTATCAGACACGGCATATCATCGTCATCATGGTCATGCATGACCTCAATCATGCAGCACGATACAGTCAGCGTCTGGTCGCTGTCCAAAACGGCCGCATTGTTGCCGACGGCCCTGTGCGCGACGTGTTCCGGCAGGAGATACTGGAGCCGCTGTACGGCATACGGGCTGTAGTTACGGAAGTACACGACGACAAAGGAAGCTATCTGGCATGCTTCCCGTACGCCGCCGTATAACATGTTGAATACGTCCTGTTGCGGCGTAGATATATAACCCCTGTCACCAGAATCATGCAGGACTGCATGATTCAGACGGCAAGAATAAGTTCAAAGATGAAAGGGAGCATTTACATGAATATGCGCAAAAAAAAGAAATCTTATGCAGGAAAAATTTCCACAGTATCTGCAGCCGTTTTGGCTGCTTTGACTATGCCGGTATGGGCCGCCGCTGCGGATACAGCAACGGTACAGACAAAAGACGTCATCGTGACGGCTACCAAGACGGAAGCCGAAGTCAAAGCCGTACCGCAGGCTGTTGAAGTTATCACGCAGGAAGACATACAGCGTACCGGTGCCAATGATGTTTTGACGGCGCTGTCACTGGCTAACAACTTGAATCTTTCGCGAGCCGGCATGACCGGTAATGCCGTGTCGCTGCGCGGCATGAGTACCAACCATACGTTGATTCTCGTTGACGGCAAACGCTATGCCGGGGAAGATACTAGTGTAACGACAAATGTATATAATCTGCAGCGGCTCAACGTTAGCGATATTGACCGCATTGAAATTGTGCGCGGGCCGTCCAGTTCGCTGTATGGCTCAGACGCTATGGGCGGTGTTATCAATATTATTACGAAAACACCGGAAAAAGCCGGCGGTACTGTAGGTGTTGTGACCGGCACGAGAAATACGGCAGAATATTTTAATTTTTCAACAGGCAAAAATGGGCGTTGGAGTGCTGTCGTAGACGGACGCTTTGACAAACTGCGGCCGATCAACCGCTATGCACACAGTGTTTCCTCCACCGGCTCTACTACCGATGGCTATGACCGTTCCATGTACGGCATGCGGCGCACCTTCCACGGCGGTGCTGTCTATGATTTTGAAAATGCCAATAAAAACAAATTGCGGTTTGATATTGACTATATGAAAGAAGATTTGCGTTCGGATTATGCGGATACCAAAAGTGCCAGCGGCATGATGTATTATAATAAAAACAAACATGAATGGTATCATAATGAACAAAAAGGATTCAGCGTAGAATATACAGGCAAAACCAACCGCAATGAATACCAATTCAGAACGTACTACAACCAGTTGGAAAAAAATTCTAATTTGATCAATGAACGCAAATTCCCAATTCCTGCCATGGAAAATATATTAGGCAGTATATATCCGAAAGCCGATATGGATTATGCCAAATATAATACATGGGTAACGGAAGCTAAAGATACGATGTATATCGGCGACCGCCACAACCTGACATTTGGCGGCGAATATCGTCGGCTCGAATATGAAGGCACGCGCCTGGGCGGTTCTACAGCTGGTTTAAATAAGAAAGTGGCCTCTAAAGATGTCAATTCCTATGCCGGTTATATCGAAGATATGTGGCAGGTCAATGACAAATTGCTGCTCATTCCTTCAGTCCGCTTGGAACACAACAGCCAGTTTGGCTCCGAAGCGACACCTAAAATCGGCGCAACGTACAGCATCAACAATCACTGGCGTTTTAAAGCCAACTATGGCAAAGGCTACAAAGCACCGACACTGAGCGAATTGTACATGATCATGAATCGGGCTATGGGCACGGCGACAGTACATGTAGAAGGCAATCCCAATTTGCAGCCTGAAACATCGTACAGCTATGACTTCAGTATCGAAGCAGATAAAGGAGCTAACTTTGGCAAATTGACTTACTTTAATAATAAAGTAAGCAACTTGATTGATACCGAGTCTGCACCGGATAATGACTATTGGAGCAAATATGTTAATATCGGCAAAGCACAGATTAACGGCGTGGAATTGGAACTGGGACGTCATCTGAATGACCGCTGGACTGCCAAAATCACGCACAACTATTTGGATGCTACCAATAAAATCACAGGCGCACGGCTGAGCAACCGTGCTAGAAATACGACAACATTCCAGCTCATCTATGATGACCATCAAGATGACGGTATCAGTGCCGTATTGTGGGATCAGTTTGCCAGCCGCTATCGCTATAATTCAGAAGATTACACATACAATACGCTGAACTTCTCCATTAATAAAAAATGGAATAAAGACTTTTCTACATATGCAGGGATAGACAACATTTTCAATAAGAAAGTCGATGCCTTGTATATTGACGGCCGTATGTGGCGGGTAGGTGCAGAATGGAAATTATAGGAGGTGTAGGAGAAACAAAAAGCATCATGCTGAAAGTATTGGTGTTGGCCCTAGTGCTTTGCTTCTTTTCCCTGCTGTCCGCTGTACGTGCTTGGGCACAGGATGCAGCTGTATTTGTCCAAAGCCGCACGGCACAGTCCGTTTCACTGTCTGACATGACGGATGATTTAGCCGCTTATGATGTTGTCATATTTGGCGAATTTCATGACAGTCAGCCCATCCATGATGCAGAGCTGGCTGTCTTGAAGGGCCTGTATCAAAAACATGGTGCCAACCTCGTTCTGTCAATGGAAATGTTTGAACGGGATGTACAGCTTGTCATGAATGACTATTTGGCTGGCAAGATAACGGAAGATGAATTTTTGGCAGTATCTCGGCCGTGGCCGCAGTACGAAAGTGCATACAAACCGCTCGTAGAATTTGCCAAGGCCCATCATATTCCCGTGTTGACCGGCAATATCCCGCGCCGTATAGCATCGGCGTATGCCAAGTCGAAAACACTGGACAGCATTGCTGACAAAGATACGCAGTATCTTCCCAAAGTGCATCGGGCCGGATCGGATACATACCGAGAAAAGTTTGCCGCCGTGATGCAGGGCATGAATACGGCACCGGGCGGTATGAAGATTCCGCCGCAGATGGTCCAGCCCATGTTTATGGCTCAGTGCCTGAAAGATGATGCCATGGCCGAAAGCATTGCCCAGTATCGGCAGCAGCATCCGCAGGCCGTTGTCTATCATGTAGTGGGCAATTTTCACAGTGCCGGTCATTTGGGCATGGCAGAAAAATTGGCATGGCTGCAGCCGCAGACTCGCATTGCGGTCATCGATACGGTTCACTATGACAAACATAAAGACAAGATACGCGGCATCGCGCGGGCGAATGCGTCCGGCGGTGACTATTTGGCGCTGGAAACGGCACATGAAGTAAAATAAATTAATTCTAAGGAAAAGCAGTGGATAGTCATGCGTGAAGCAGCGGGCTGTGACAAGCCGCCGCTTACGTACGGCTATCCCTTGTTTTTTAGTAAAGGAGAAGACATGAAACGATTATGGGCGTGTTACGCGCCGTATCATACTATCTTAGCATTTGTCGTCATTGGGTCGGTCCTGACGGCAGGAATGGAAATTTCTTTTCCTATGATTGTACGTTATATTCTGGAAGATATTTTGCCGGCCGGCGATATGATTCGCTTGGTTCATACCGCGGCTGTTTTATTTGCCTTATATGTTTCGTGTCTGTGCCTGTCGTTTTGTGTATCCTATTTTGGCCGCAGCATGGGAACGCATATAGAAAATGACTTACGGTGCCGATTGTTTGCACATATCGAATCCATGAGCTTTTCCTTTTTTGACAACGCCAAGACAGGACAGCTGCTGTCACGGATTATCAGCGATATATCCGAAATCGGCGATTTGGTCTTTCAGATGCCCAATCTCATTATGGTCTGTCTGATTACAATGGGAGGCAGCGCGTTTTTCTTATTCTATATCAACTGGCAGTTGGCGTTTTTTGTCCTGTTTCTCATTGTTATCAAGACAGGAGGGACTATTATTCTCAACCGCCGCATGAAAACGACCTTCCGCAAGGCCAGAGAAAAGATGGGGATTGTCAGTGCTCAGGCGATGGAAAGCTTGAATGCCATTCGCTTGGTACAGTCATTTTGCAATGAAGCGGTGGAGCTGAAAAAATTCGTCACAGCCAGCAATACGCTGCGCAAAGCGCAGCAGCGGACGTTTCTCTTTGAATCGTACCTGACGAGCAGCGTCATCTTTTTTTCCAACTTGACCAACTTGGTTATTATTGCTGCCGGCAGCTTTTTTATCATGCTCGGCGTCATGAAACTGGGAGATTTGGTGGCGTTTCTGATGTATTTGATGGTCTTTATCCGGCCGATTATGCAGCTGACGATGCTCACCGAGCGGTATCAGCGCGGCCTGGCCGGGTATCAGCGGTATGCGGAACTGATGGACACACAGCCGGCCGTGCAAAATCGGGCTGATGCGATAGAAGCCGCTCAAGTACAGGGACATGTATCGTTTCAGCATGTTGATTTTTCGTACAACGGCTGTGACAAGGTGCTGCAGGATTTTTCACTGGATATTCCGCAGGGAAAAACAGTGGCTCTCGTCGGGCCGACCGGTGTCGGCAAATCCAGCGTAGCCAGCCTGCTGCTGCGGTTTTACGATATTCAGCAGGGAGCGATTTGCCTGGACGGCACGGATATCCGGCAGTATACGTTGGCTTCCCTGCGGCACAGCATTGGCATTGTACAGCAGGATGTTTTCCTTTTTTCTGATTCTATCCGGGAAAACATTGCTTATGGACGGCCCGATGCGACGGAGCAGGAAATCAGAGAAGCCGCTAAACTAGCCCATGCCCATGAATTTATTATGAATCTGCCCGATGGATACGACAGTGCCATTGGCGAGCGGGGCGTCAAGCTGTCAGGAGGACAGAAACAGCGGCTGGCCATTGCCCGCGTGTTTTTAAAAAATCCGCCTGTGCTGATTTTGGATGAAGCGACGTCTGCACTGGACAATGAAACGGAACGGAAGATTCAGCAGGCACTGCAGGACTTGTCAGCCAACCGCACGACGCTGATTATCGCGCACCGTCTGGCTACCATACGGCATGCAGATCGGATTGTCGTTTTGACAAAAGACGGGATTTGTGAAAGCGGAACTCATGAAGAACTCATGACGCGCCAAGGCGTGTATTACGAATTATATACATCGCAGTTTAAAGCATAAGCTGAAAGGGCTGTGACAAAATGAGATTTTTTAGTCTGTTTTGTCACAGCCCTTTAATGATACAGTTTTACGTGTATCGTTTACAGCGTTACTATTCATTTCTTCAAACTTCAAACAAAAAACTAAAAACTTTTAAAGAAAGAGCATGACGCATGATAACAAAAAGCATTATGTTGCAGTTCTTGTTTTAGTATATGATTCAATATAGTGCCGGGCGGCATCTGCTGCGGATACGTCAATCCAATGAAAGACAGCAGCCACATAGTGGCATAGACCAAATAGAATGGCATGCCGATGAATAAAAGCACGCAGCTTGTTCCATATTTGTGTGCTGCCGACAACAGACAGGTAACCTCGTACAGCTTCGTCTATCAATGTTGTAGTGGGCCATGCTTCACGAAAACAGCTGTGGATAAATAAAAACAAATCCAGAACGGCTGGCGATGCCTTGACAAACATCTTTTCGTTTTCCCAGTCCAAGAATGTTATTTTATCGTTTTGGCGACGATACGCAATATCACGCAGTGCCGGCCGGCCATGATATAAGCCGGCTTGATGAAGGAGGGCTAAGCTTTTGCCTGCTTTAAAAAAGATATGTCGGCGCAGGGAACCCCAATCATCGGCTTTGGCAATATACTGCAGTGTCTGGCCGCAATCTTCCATGACTACATAATCCATGCCCCAAAGTACAATTCGCGGTGCCAAAGGAATCCTGCTGTTTACGTCATTCATTTTATAGACTTCGATAAGAAAGGACATAACCGTGTTGTTTTTGGCAAAGCGGTTGCGCCCGTTGGAAAGACATCGCTTGATAAAATAGGTATTTCCTTGGCAGCGGACTGATTGGATGCGCGCTTCTGGATGATTATGGAGCTGCTGCTTTACCTGCGCTTCTAAAGCAGCCGTATGTATATCCATGTTTCTTCAACCTCACTTACTTGTCTTTAGTAAATTGTTAGCAAATTGTTAGACAATTATTATACAAATATTATAATTACCTATTTTACCATTTTTTGTTTTCATTCGTAAGAAAAATTTATAAAAAAGAAGAA
>CAVKEA010000066.1:0-12272 GCA_963655305.1 bacterium | reverse complement strand
AGAATCCAAACTGACGGGAGGATGGATGCGCCTAATAGAAGACAGCGGGTATCAGCATCTTATGTAAAATTTAGTTTCAAGGAACTTCTTTATAAAAAGTCCCACAACAACTTGACACTATCCAAAATCGGCTTAGGATTGACAAAAAGCTGCGTAATGCATATAATAAGACCTACAACAACATAGCTGTGCAGGACTGACGGATAATGTGGAATAACCACGTGGACTGAACAGCATATCACGCCGACCGTCTGGGCAGAATACCATATTCTTTGACCAGCCGGTTGGCGTTTTTTTATAGCGGCTGGTCTGCAAAAGGAGAGACTGGACATGAAAAGAAACCGTTGGTGTATTGCATTGGCTGCTATGGGCATTCATATTTGTATTGGCAGTGTGTATGCATGGAGTGTTTTAACCAAACCGATTATGGAAACGATGGGATTTACGCTGAAAGAAACGACTTGGGCCTTTTCATTGGCTATTTTGTTTTTGGGATTATCTGCAGGATGTTTGGGCAGCGTAGTTCAAAAAATAGGACCTAAGAAATCAGGCCTTCTGGCAGCGTGTTTTTTTGGCTGCGGCATGCTCGGCACGGCGCTGGCCTTTTATGTACGCAGCTTGCCCCTGCTCTACCTGTTTTATGGCGTGATTGGCGGTATTGGCTTGGGAACCGGATATATTACCCCTGTTTCTACGTTGGTGAAATGGTTTCCGGATAATCGCGGTTTTGCAACCGGATTGGCGATTATGGGATTTGGATTTGCCAGTATGATTGCTGGCCCCATTATGCAGCTGTTGGTGCAGCAGGTTGGATTAGTAGATAATTTCCTCATTCTCGGCATCCTTTATATGAGCATTATGACAGCTTCGTCCTTCTATTTGGCACCGCCTAAAGCCGATGAAATACCGCAACAGGATCGCAATTTGAAAATACAAGCGGATACGGCACAGCCTGTATACGCTGCTGCCATGCCGCAGTTTTCCTTAGCACAGGCTATGAAACAATGGCAGTTTTATACTATTTGGTGGCTCTTTTTTATCAACATCACATGCGGCATTGCCCTGCTGGCTGTCGCTTCCCCCATGGCACAGGAAACCGTGCATATGTCGCCTATGGCAGCTGCTTCCATGGTCGGCATGATTGGTTTTGTCAATGGTGCCGGACGTATTGCTTGGGCAACGGTATCCGATTATATTGGCAGAGCCAATACGTATCTTTTGTTTTTTGCTATTGAGATAGCAGCCTTTTTCAAACTTTCTTCTGAAACGAATGCTATAAGCTTTCAAATTATCGTATTACTCATCATTACCTGCTACGGCGGCGGTTTTTCCTGCATGCCGGCATATCTAAGCGATTTGTTTGGCGTAAAAGCACTGAGTGCTATTCACGGCAGAGTACTGACTGCCTGGGGCGCAGCCGGAGTAGCCGGCCCCCTGCTCTTGTCCTGGATAAAGGAAACAACGAACAGCTATACGATGACGTTACAATTTTTCTCTATCTGTTTTGTATCTTCGCTGCTGATTATGATGGTATTGAAATATAAAACACGTCATGGCATCGCGATGGCACATGACCATGAATGGACTGTAGAAAAAATACATATGAACTAGTATATAGTAAAAGAGACTGCTCACGAAATTGAACTATCCCCCATTGTTAGACCTAAAATCTAACGATGGGAAGTTTGTTCAGAAACAGCAGTCTCTTTTTAGTGAAGCAAAGATGAGATTTTTGCGTGTTGGTACTATAATCTATTCTTTTGCAAGGGTGTAACAAAATGAGAATTTTTAGATCATTTTATTACACCCTTGTTACGATACTGTTCTACGTGCATCGTCTGCAGCATTTACGATTCATTTTCTTCAAACTGCAAATAAAAAACTAAACGCTTTTAAAGGAAGAACCTTATGCATAATGGCAAAAACGTTATGTTGCAGCCACTCGTTTTAGTATGGTAAATGCTGCGGAATTCCCGGTCCAACCGGCCAGCCCATGCAGTACCAGAAAATAAATAGACAATACCACATGATAAGAAATCCGGCTGCGTACGGCAGCATTAAAGATAAATACGTACCGATACCGCTGTTCTTTTTGTATTTACGAATCACTTCCAAGAAAAGAGGTAAAAACGGATTGACTAACGCCACTGTGTTTAGGGCTCCATCGCCGGCACGAAACGCAACTTGAATGAATGCGGGATGGTAGCCAAGCAGCATAAACATAGGAACAAAAACAGTGGACAACAAGGCCCATACAGCGGAACCGCTGGACATAAAAATCCCCATCAGCTGGCCAAAGAGCATAAAACAAAGCAGTGCCGGTAGGCCTGTCATGCCGATGCCCTGAAGAAACATGGCGCCTTTCATAGCAATCATGGATGCCATATTGGTCCAGGCAAATGCGGCGATAAATTGGGCGATAAAAAATGCCATAACAAGAAAACCAGATAATCCTTTGACAGCGTTAGACATGCATTGTACCATATCTTCTGCATTTTTTATTTTTTTTAGAGAAATGCCGTATGTCAGTCCAATAGTCAATAAAAAGCCGCAAAGCAGCGGGATGACGCCGCGCAGAAGCGGTGAACCGAGCAGCGAGTGCGTTTGCGGATTGCGCAGCAGGCCATTGTCTGGAAATGCGAGCAATACGACAACGGCAATATAGATAAGAGCCGCAATACCGCTGTGACGTAGCGCTTTCTTTTCTTTTTCTGATACATCCGGAAGCTGTAATTGACCGTGGGCATGCGCAGGGTCATATACCCCTAAACGAGGTTCTACAAATTTTTCCGTAATTAGTGTAGTAATAGCTGTCAGATAAAATACAGCAAAGGCCATAAAGTACCAATTATCAATTGGTGATACCGTAAGAGTCGGATCGACGATGCGGACTGCTTGGGTTGTAATACCGGATAAAAGCACATCGGTTGTAACGATCAGCAGGTTGGCTGTAAAGCCAGAATAAATAGCGGCTAGAGAGCAGGCAAAGCCGACAAGCGGATGACGCCCCATCGAATAAAAGAGCATGGCAGCTAATGGCGGCATAATAACAATTGCAGCATCAGAAGCTAAATAGCTCATTAAACTGATAAACACGACAGCCAGCGTGACGTATTGTTTCGGAATATTGTGCATGGAATGATGAATTAACGTTTCTAAAAAGCCTGTTTCAGAAGCTACGCCCAACCCAAAGGTCAGTACAATAATCATGCCTAATGGTGGAAAATTGATATAATTTTTTATGAGATTTGTTAAAATCCAATCTAACCCCTCGGCGCTGATGAGGCTTTTTACATGTATAATTTCATCGGTTTTCGGATTTACAGCCGTAATTCCGGAAATCTGCATGATATACGAAAGAATTCCTAAAATGAAAAATAAAATGAGAAAAATAATAGCTGGATTCGGCAGTTTATTTCCCAGTCGTTCCAGTCCTTTTAAAAAGGCACCGCGCGTGTCGTCATCGACCGGCAGCGCAGATACTGCAGCGTGTTTCATATAACCCCTCCTGAAATATATATAGTCATACCACATATCCTATGGCATCTCCTCTGGTAGAATAATATACCCTTGCATACTTGTCAATGAGAATATAGTATGATAACTTAAAGAAATAACAGAAAAACATAATAAAAAAGTAAAGTTCATTATTTTATTACATAATAAACTTTACTTTTTATATAAAGATGTTTTGTTGTATATACTAAAAAACAGCAGCTTAGAGATGCTGTGGAATTCCTGGTCCGACAGGCCAGCCCATGCAGTACCAAAAGATAAATAAGCCATACCATAATACTAAGTATCCGATCGCATAGGGCATCATTAATGATAAAAAAGTACCAATGCCGCTGTCTTTTTTATACGTATGAATAACTTCTAAAAAGAATGGCAAAAACGGGTTGGTTAAAGCAATACTGTTCAAGGAACCATTGCCGGCGCGAAATGCGGCTTGAATAAACGCCGGATGATAGCCTAACAACATAAACATGGGAACAAATATGGGAGACAACATAGCCCATATGGCAGAGCCGCTGGCAATACACAATCCCATGACTTGGCTAAACAGCATAAAACAAATAAAAGCCGGTAATCCTGTCATATGGATACTTTGCAATACCCAGGAGCCGTTTATAGCCAATATGGAAGCCATGTTTGTCCAGGTAAAAGCAGCAATGAACTGGGCAATAAAAAAAGCCATGACTAAGAAATTTGATAATCCTTTAACAGCGTGGGACATGCATTGGATAAGCGTATCAGCATTTGTTATTTTTTTAATGGCAATGCCATACGTCAGTCCTACAGTGAGTAAAAAGCCGCAAATAAGCGGAATCATGCCGCGCATTAATGGTGAATTAAGTAAGGAGTGCGTTTGCGGATTGCGCAGCAGTCCCGTTTCTGGAAAAGCCAGCAAAAAAATAACTGCGATATAGAGGAATGCTGCGATGCCGCTTTGATGCAGTGCTTTTTTTTCTTGACTGGATACATGCGGTAGTGTCAATGGTGTTTGTGCTTGGTATGTACCTAAACGAGGTTCAATCCATTTTTCTGTAATCAGTGTCGTGAAAATCGTTAGATATAAGACAGAAAAAGAAATAAAATACCAATTATCGACGGGTGATACCGTCAGTGTTGGTGCTATGCTGTGCGCTGCTTGGGTGGTGATGCCGGATAATAGCACATCTGTCGTTACAATGAGTATGTTGGCTGTAAATCCGGATTCAATAGCGGCAACAGAGCACGCAAAGCCGGCCAGCGGATGACGGCCTAACGAGTGAAACAACATGGCTGCCAGCGGCGGCATAATGATGATAGCGGCATTAGAAGCCAGATGACTCATAAAGCTGATAAATACGACAGCGGCTGTGACATACCGCTGAGAGATATGCTGCATGGAATGATGAATCAGTGTTTTTAAAAATCCTGTTTCAGAAGCAACTTCCAAACCCAGTGTAAGAACAACGACCATACCTAACGGTGGGAAATTAATATAGTTCTTAATGAGATTTGACAAAAGCCAATCGAATCCTTCCCTGCTGATAAGGCTTTTGGCAACGATTGGTTCTTGTGTTCTAGGGTCTATAGCCGTAAGCCCCGCTAGTTCCATACTATATGAAATGACGGCCAGTAAAACTAATAAAATAAGAAAGAGAATGGCTGGATTTGGCAGTTTATTTCCCAGTCGCTCCAGGTTTCCTAAAAAGACGTGATGCATAGGACGCTGCGTGTCTGCTGAAGGGGTTTTAGAATTTGTCATAAATGTCTCCTTTATAGATACGGCCTGTATATAGGGAATGAATTTGATTTTTTTATAGCCGTGCCTTCTTCATGTGCTGGTACTATTCAATAGATAGTTCTATATATGGTTTTACGTTTTGCCCATGAAGATAATCCCCACACATATTGTAACCTAGATTACGCTATTTTGGCTATATTGGATTTGTGTAAATATGATTTAAATACATAGCAACCGGTTTATAGGTACTTTATGTGAATAATGATTGAAAATGATTGAAAATGATTGAATTTGAATATATAATACAACCATAGAAACGAGGTGGGATGATGTTAACGGAAGAAAGACAAGATGAAATTGTAAAGATTGTCGAGGCCAGCGGTGCGATTTCTGTACAGGAGCTTGTTAATTTTTTGGATATATCCGAATCGACGGTGCGTCGTGATTTATTTGCTTTAGACAAACAGGGACGAATCAAACGTGTTCATGGCGGAGCAACCGCTGTTAAAGAAAGTGCGTATGAAGCCGATATGGAAAATCTCCGGGATAAATATTCCTTTCATATGCTGGATAAACGGCGGATTGCTCAATTTGCAGCGACGAAAGTCAAAAAAAATGATTTTGTGTATTTGGATTCAGGGTCTACAGTAGAGCAAATGGCGGAATTTTTAACCGGTTCAGAAGCGACGTTCGTCACCAACAGTATTCCCCTGGCGCAAAAACTGGGACGCAATGACGTGAAAGTATATATTCTGCCGGGACGTGTCAAAGGCAAGACAGAAGCTATTATTGGCAGTGAAATGCGGGATATGTTGAGCCGATACCATTTTACCAAAGGCTTTTTTGGTGCCAATGGCGTTGATGTCAGAGCTGGATGCACGACGCCGGATGACGAAGAAGCCGTTTGCAAGCGGGCAGCTGTCGGGCAGTGCGCACAGGCATATATTTTGGCTGACAGCAGCAAGTTTGGTTTATCTGCTCATATTACCTTTGCTGATATAGACCAAGTAGCGCTTATTACTGCCCGGGCAAATGATGTGGTAGTAGATTATACCCCCTATCAGCGAATAACGGAGGTGCATATACTTTGATTTATACGGTTACTTTTAATCCGTCTTTAGATTATGTGGTTTATATGGACCATTTTACTGCTGGAGAAATTAATCGGGCGCGGCGGGAAATGATATATCCCGGCGGCAAAGGGATTAACGTAGCCCTGGTGTTGGGACACTTAAAAATACCAGCGCAAATGCTGGGATTTACAGCAGGATTTACAGGAAAAGAAATAAAACGGCTCATAGAAAAACACGGCGGTACTTGTCGGTTTATATCTCTGGATGAAGGATATTCACGCATTAATTTAAAAATCAGCTCACAGCATGAAACGGCTGTCAACGGAACAGGACCGCATATCCCTCAGAAAAAACTGCAGGAATTGATGCAGCAGATAGATGATATTTCCGCAGGCGATACGCTGGTATTGGCCGGAAGTATTCCTGCAGATATTCCAGACGATATGTACGAGCAAATTATTAAACGGCTGCAGGGCAGAGATATTCACGTGGTAGTAGATGCTACGGGAGATTTGCTCAAAAACGTGATTCAATACAGGCCGTTTTTAATCAAGCCCAATCATTTGGAATTAGGTGAATTATTTAATGCACAGCTGCATACCGAGGAAGAAATTACGATTTGTGCCAAACGGCTGCAGGCTATGGGAGCACGCAATGTTTTGGTATCGCGCGGCAAAGACGGCGCGCTTTTGGCCGGAGAAGACGGATGTGTGTACCGTATGTCCTCCCCTGCCGGTACCTTGGTCAATTCTGTCGGTGCAGGCGACAGCATGGTAGCCGGATTTTTGGCAGGTTTTGCAGCATTTGGCGGCAGTTTGCAGGAAGCGTTAAAAATGGGAGTTTGTGCCGGCAGTGCCTCTGCATTTCATGAATGGCTGGCAACGGAAACAGAAATTATGGCATTGTATAAAATGATGTCATAACGTCGATGTATACTAAAAGAAAGGATGTATAAGTCATGCGTATTGTAGATTTACTGCACTTGGAGAGTATTGATTTACATGCAGCCGTATCAGACAAAAAAGCAGCCATTGACCATCTTGTGGATTTGATGGATAAAGGCGGCAGCTTGAATGATAAGGAAGCTTATAAACAATGTGTATTGGCTCGTGAAGAAGAAGGCAGTACAGGCATCGGTGAAGGCATTGCCATTCCCCATGCGAAGACCGATGCTGTAAAGACACCGGGGCTGGCATCTATGATCGTCAGAAACGGCGTTGACTATGAAAGCTTGGATGATGAACCGGCGTATCTCTTTTTCCTCATTGCAGCGCCTTCCGGCGGAGCCAATATTCATTTGGAAGTATTAAGCCGTTTGAGCCGGATGTTGATGGACGATGATTTTAGAGAGCATTTGCTGCAGGCCAAGACACCGGAAGAATATATACAGATTATTGACGCGGCAGAAACGGCACAAATCGCTGAAGAAGAAAAAGAAGCAGCACCTGCCGAACAAGCGGCAGAACAGCAGGAATCAGATACACAGACGGCAGAACCCCAGCCGGAAAGGCCCTTTATTGCTGCTGTTACAGCTTGTCCGACAGGCATTGCCCATACGTATATGGCTGCAGAAGCACTGGAACAGCAAGCTGCGGTTATGGGCGTAGAGATTAAGGTAGAAACCAACGGTTCAGGCGGCGTTAAAAATCGGCTGACGGCAGAAGATATTCAGCGTGCAGTCGGTATTATCGTCGCTTGTGATAAAGACGTTCCAACGCAGCGTTTTGTCGGCAAACCGGTTATTTTTACAAAAGTTGCCAATGGAATTAAAATTCCGGGAGAATTGATTCAAGCGATTCTTGACCATGACGCTCCCCTCTATCAGCATGAAGCAGCAGCGTCAGACGCTCCTGCCGATATAAAAGAAACAGAAAGTGCTGGACGGCAGATTTATAAACATTTGATGAATGGCGTATCGCATATGCTTCCTTTTGTGATTGGCGGCGGCATTTTGATTGCTTTGGCCTTTTTGGTTGATATGCAGCATGCCGGGACGGCACAATTTGGTACAGGAGTACCGCTGGCTGCTTTCTTTAAAAATATCGGCGGTCTGGCGTTTAGCATGATGCTTCCTATTCTTGCAGGATATATTGCAGTGAGTATTGGCGAACGGCCGGCATTGATGCCGGGCATCGTCGGCGGTTTTTTGGCAACTACCGGCGGTTCCGGGTTCTTTGGTGCTCTTTTTGCCGGGTTTATTGCCGGGTATGTCATTCTCTTGTTGAAAAAGATATTTGCCCATCTTCCCCAGGCATTGGATGGAACGAAACCTGTTTTAATTTACCCGGTTTTAGGGCTGGTTTTAATGGGACTTATCATGACGTATATCATTAATCCGCCAACGGCATTTTTTAACAACTGGCTGGCAGATATGCTCAGCAGCATGACGACATCGAGCCGTGTTGCCTTGGGATTTATTCTGGGCGGCATGATGTCTATCGACTTCGGCGGTCCGATTAACAAAGCGGCCTATGTATTTGGAACGGCATCTCTGATGAATGCAGCCGGCGAAGCGGTCAGTTCCGGGATTATGGCATCGGTTATGATTGGCGGCATGGTTCCCCCAATTGCGATTGCCCTGGCCATGCTGTTGTTTAAGAAAAAATTTACGCCTAAGGAACGGCAGTCGACAGTTACCAATTTTATTATGGGCTTATCGTTTATTACAGAAGGTGCGATTCCTTTTGCCGCCTCCGATCCGGTGCATATTATTCCACCGTGTGCTGTAGGGGCAGCTGTTGCCGGTGCACTTTCCATGCTGTTTGGCTGTACGATTCCGGCCCCGCATGGCGGCATATTTGTCTTTGGCGTAGTCGTCAACTGGCCGATGTATATTGCTGCTTTAGCGGTTGGCGCAGGGATTGCGGCTGTGTTGATGGGCATTATTCGTAAAAAACAAGTACAAGAATAAGCCTATTTGGTATATAATACGCAATGTTCATACACTAAAATACACGTATTCGAGGAGGAATTTACAATGAAAGAATTTACATTTACTATTACAGATCCCCAAGGTATTCATGCTCGTCCGGCTGGTTTGCTTGTCAAAGAAGCCAAAAAATATGAATCTAAGATTACGATTGCTAAAGGCACGAGAACTGGCGATGTAAAGAAGATTTTTGCTGTAATGGCTTTGGGTGCCAAACAAGGCGAAGAAATTAAAATTACAGTAGAAGGTGCTGATGAAACCACAGCGGCAGCGGCTATGGAAGCCTTTTTGAAAGAAAACTTCTAAGCAGCAGTAAGGAGGATATCGGTATGCTGACATTACAAGGTAAAAGTGTGTTTTCGGATATCGCGATTGGGCCGTTGGCACTGTTTCACCGCAATACCATTTCCACTGCCCGTCATCCTATTGATAATGCAGAAGACGAAGTGCAGCGTTTTCAAAAAGCCCGTACAGAAGCCATTGCACAACTTCAAGTACTGCATCGCAGCGCTGTTGAAAAAGTAGGTGAAGAACAGGCCGCTGTTTTTGAAGTACACCAAATGATGTTGGATGACGATGATTATATCGAGTCTATTGAAGGGCAGATTCGCGGCGAAATGGTAAATGCAGAAGCGGCTGTAGAACACACGGCTCAGCAATTTGCCGCAATGTTTCGTGCGATGGATGATGCCTATATGCAGGCACGGGCAGCAGATGTCCTGGATATTTCACGCCGCGTGGAACAGCAGCTTTGCGGCGGCCCGGGCATTGATTTCAGCAAATATGACCATGTGATTATCGCGGCGGATGATTTGGCCCCTAGTGAAACACTGCAGCTGGATACAGATAAAATTCTGGGATTTGTAACATCTGCCGGCAGCACGAATTCTCATACAGCTATTTTAGCGCGCACGTTGGGCATTGCTGCTGTCGTCAATACAGGTACACAGATTCATACGGATGTAGATGGCCTGACAGCCATTGTTGATGGCACATCAGGCAGTGTCTATATCGATCCGGATGAGGCAACGCTTGCTAAAATGAAAGCCAAACAGCAGCAGTTGAAAGAACAGAAAGAACGGCTGGAAACGGTTCGCGGTGTATCTACGGAAACACAAGACGGCAAGAAAATTAATTTATATGCGAATATTGGCAATCCGGATAATCTGCAGCAGGCCATTGCCCATGATGCAGAAGGAATCGGCCTTTTCCGCAGTGAATTCTTATATTTGGAAAACAGTGATTATCCGACAGAAGAACAGCAGTTTGAAGCGTATAAAAAAACAGCCGAAGCGATGCATGGCAAAACGGTCATTATTCGAACGTTAGATATTGGTGCCGACAAAAAAGTAGATTATTTTGGCTTGGATGCCGAAGAAAATCCGGCTATGGGGATGCGGGCCGTGCGCATCTGCCTTACCCGCCCGGCATTGTTTAAGACACAGCTGCGAGCTCTGCTGCGCGCGTCTGCGTATGGAAAAATTGCCGTCATGTTCCCTATGATTATTTCTGCTGCAGAAGTGCGTCAGTGTAAAGCGATGCTGCAGGAAGTACGCCAAGAATTGGATGATAAGAAGATAGCGTACGATACGCATATGGAAGTTGGGATTATGATAGAAACACCGGCAGCGGCTATCATGAGCGATGAGTTGGCAAAAGAAGTTGACTTCTTCAGCATTGGCTCCAATGACCTGACACAGTATACGCTGGCGATTGACAGACAGCAAACGAAGCTGGATGCGTTTTTTGATTCCCATCACCCGGCTGTGCTGCGCCTGATTCAGCAAACCATTGAAAATGGACATCGGGCAGGTATCTGGGTAGGCATTTGCGGAGAATTGGGTGCTGATTTGACATTAACCGAAACGTTCCTAAAAATGGGCATCGACGAACTGTCTGTTAGTCCCTCTTCTATCCTGCCGCTGCGTGAAAAAATCCGTTCTATTCGTCTGTAGTACTGTTTGTTGATATATATTCGGCATGTGATGAGGTATTCTTACCAGTATTTAAACCTGTCTTATGGCTTTTTCGCCAATGAGACAGGTTTTTTATTCGTCCTTAAAATAGACTTTTGTTTCTAAATATGGTATACTTATGCAAATATTAGTATTATAAAGTAATTTTGGGAGGCTATGTGATATGAATGTAAAACAAATAATGACGGCTGTATTGGCTGGAGTTTTGTCTGTGTCGCTGTTGGCTGGCTGTGGTAAAAAAGAAGCCCAGACAGATAAAAGCCAGCCACTGCGCGTAGCAACGAATGCTACTTTTGTGCCGTTTGAATTTAAAGATAACGACCAATCGGAAGACTATAAGGGCTTTGAAGTAGAATTGATGAAGGCTGTTGCCAAAGAAATGGGACGGGATATTCAGTTTAGTAATATTCCTTTTTCCGGTATCATCCCTATTATTCAGCAAGGCGATATGGATATAGCCGTTGCCGGTATGACTGTTACGCCGGAACGAGCTGCCAAAGTTCGTTTTGCCGCACCTTTTTATGAATCCAAACTCGTTATTTTGACACCTAAAACGAGCGGCATCAATTCAGTAGAAGATTTGCAGGGCAAACAGATTGCCGTGCAGATGGGAACGACAGGTGCTAAATATGCGGAAGAAAAGGGCCTGGCTATCAAGCAGTTTGACAATAACTCTGAAATCATCATGGAATTAGGCGTAGGCGGCTCCCCTGCCGGTATTTTGGATAAACCGGTTGCAGACTACTTCCTGACTCAAGAAGGAAAAGATAATTATAAAGTCATTGAAATTCCGGATACGAAGTCTGAATATTTGGCCTTTGCCATGAATAAGAATAATGAAGAACTGCAAAAAGAAGTCAATGACGCGATGGCTAAATTGAAAGAAAACGGCGAGTTCCAAAAACTGTATAAAAAATGGTTTAATACAGACATGCCTAATTTGCCGGCAACGACAGAAGAAGTACTGAAATAAATACGGATACAAAAAAACGGCAGCAATGAGAAATGAGCTGACCCCCAATTGTTAGACCAAAAATCTAACGATTGGAGGTCAGTTTTTT
>CAVKEA010000065.1:0-12356 GCA_963655305.1 bacterium | reverse complement strand
TCGGCTCTCTGCTTATCTTGGTTCGTTCTTTTTCGGCGGCACGAAAAAGAATGAACATTCGAGGGTACAGGGATACGTCCCTGCATTCTAGTCGCACAGAAAGACAAAGTATACAGCATATGTAAACGGCAAGTTTACAGAACCATACGAGGGGCAGGGGGATACGTCCCCGCATAAAAAAAAGATACGCAGCTGCATACTGCGTACCTTTCCTATGGGCTGCTACGTTATGCAGAAGCAGCTTTCACAGTTTTTGTTTTTTCCTTTTGAGGCGCTTTGTAGCCGTATTTCTGTTTCCACGCGGCATTGCGCTTAGTAATTTCACTCTTGGAGAGCATTGCAGGTTTAGCCTGCAGTGCTTTTTCCAGGTTTTGCACGATTTCTGTTCCGTTGTCACCAACAGCACATGTCATAATCCGCATGCCGTTGACAGTGACATGTTGGTCATCCAATGCTACCTGCCAATCAACGGCTGTTTTATCTGCATGGGCAGCGGACGTCTGATTTGTCTTGACACTGGTTGTCAGCGGTTTATCCTGCACTTTATTATCCTTAGGTGCTTCGCCGTATATGTTGTGCATCACACGGGCCAGATTGCCTTCTACCAAAAAGGCACGGCGCCGCGACGAATAGGCACCGTCGGCGGCAGGCCGAACGACCGGCAGGGCATTGACATACACCGTATCGCCGCCGACTTGCACATGGTTGCCTGACCATTTCGTGACGCGGCCAGCCAATTTTTCAATACGGCTGGACATTTGCGGATGGTTATTGGGGCTAATAACCCGGTTGAACCCTTCTGTATACAAATCCCCGTATTTTTCATAGACAAACTGCATAGAAGACGGCGCACCGCCAACATTATACGCTGTATTTTTCATGACGTTGAACCCCGTTGCATCGGCTTCCTTTTCCTGGTCCATCGTAACGACTTCATTGTCAATATAATTGATGGCTACGCTTCCCAGCAAAATATCCAACACGTTGGCATTGCCGCCCATCGCGACGTCTACCAGCGTAGAAATACCAATGCTTTTCAGTACGCCATTGACAGCATGCCGTTTTTCGCCATGCTGCATTTCATGACAAAGGGTAAACGCAAGTTCGTCATCGTTGAGGACATCCATCATGCCCTGATTGACAGAAATAACGCCGCCAATCGTTTCAAAGGCATTCAACTCTTTGGACGGATTGACATAGACATCATAATCTCGTTTAATCATGCCCGTACGGACCAGATTCCGTTCGATTTGTTCCAATCGTTCATTATATGCCTGATTATGCGTGACGCCTGTTTTTTGCTGCGTATTGGCCAGCATCTGCTTTTGATTGGTATCATCCATCGCCATCATCTGCTTTTTCGCCATGGCCATCACAGCCGCCCCATAGAGCAGCGTCTGCACAGCCGTTGCCGCCATGGCCGTGCCGATAGGAGCTGCCAAAAGCGCAACACTCAGCGTCAATGCTGTCAATTTTTTCTTCCATTGCATCACGATTGTTTCATCTCCTCAGACTGATACGAAGCCAACATGGCTTCTGCCTCGTGATAAAATGCTTCTTTCTTAGCCCGCGGCCATTGTTTAATCTGCCATTCCCAATGCATCGCTTCATGTTTTGTCGCAAATCCATGATGCCATATAAGCACAACAGGCCGCCGTGACCGCGTATATTTGGCGCCTCTGCCGCTGTTGTGCGCAGCTACCCGCTTAGTGACATCCGTCGTCCAGCCGGTATAGAGCGTCCCATCGGCACAGCGTACCGTATAGGTATAATATACCATATTATTGTGGCAATTCTGTCATAATTTTGACCGTATTCAAAACGACATCATCCAACGGTTTATCTGCAAAGTTTGTTTTCACACGGCTGATGGCTTCTACATTTTCATAATCTTTGACAACTTTGCCAAAAATAGAATGATGGTTTTGCAGCCACGGTGTCGGAACGACTGTAACGAAGAACTGCGAACTGCCTGTATTGGGGCCGGCATTGGCCATAGCCAAAATACCCGGTTCAGCAAACGTCAAAGACGGGTCAAATTCATCAGGAATCGTTTCATCAGAGCCGCCGCAGCCTGTGCCGGTCGGATCGCCGCCCTGAATCATAAATTCAGCAATGATGCGATGGAAAATAGTGCCGTCGTAAAAACCGGATTCAGCTAATTTTTTGAAGTTAGCTACCGTCACAGGCGCTTTGTCCGGAAACAGCTGTACCGTAAAATCTCCGCGATTGGTTTGAAAAATTGCATATAATGTAGTATTGTCTGCCATGAATCATTCCTCCATATATTATAGTTTGATTTTATCTTACCGTAGATTAGCCGGACATGCAAGGAATCTCTCTGTATCATCAAAAGATTTTCATAGATAGATTTGACAAATGCCGCAAAGAGTCGTACAATGTATGAGTCTTTCAGATGATTAACTAGTTAACTATCTGAAAGTATTCTTTTTATGCTATTCATTAACTAGTTATCTATTTTTTATTCAAAGGAGTGTATCTGTTATGCGTTCCGCTATTTTATGGACTAAACCGTTCTTTGCCATCATTGTGGCCAACGGCTTGTTGTTTGCCAGCTTTCACAGTTTACTGCCTACGCTGCCTATGTACATTGCGTCCTTAGGCTCTTCCGGTGCGATTGTCGGCCTTATTTCCGGCATTTTTGGCGTGTCTGCCATTGGCATCCGTTTTTTTACCGATGATTTTGTCTGCCGGTATGGCAAAAAACACTGTTTATATTTAGGAATTGTTCTTTCTGCCTTGGCAACGATTTCCTACATGTTCTTTACTTCCACGGGCATGCTACTGGCAGCCCGCATCATTCAGGGGCTGGGCTTCGGCTTAGGAACGACGTTTGCTGCAGCTCTTGCCGTCGATATTATTCCTGCATCCCGCCGCGGCGAAGGTGTCGGATATTTTGGGTTGGGCAATACGATTTCCATGGGGATTGCCCCGGCATTTGGCGTATTTTTACTGACAACGTTCAACTCCGATTGCCTGTTTACGTTTTCGACATTAGCGGCTTTGGCAGCCATCGGCAGTGTACTGCTCTGCCATATGCCGGCCAAGGCTAAACGCCTGCAAAAAGCACAGCAGCAGGCGCCCAAAGAACACATCCCCTTTATGAGCCATTTCTTTGAAGCCGGTACCGGCTATCCTGCCTTTTTCACTATGCTTTTTGGTCTGGCATACGGCAGTGTCAATACTTTCATCGCCTTGATGGCCCAAGAAGCTCACATTGCAAATCCCGGACTGTTTTTCGTCATTGGTACGGTGTTCGTCTTTATTACCCGTGCGTTCGGCGGGCGAATTTATGACATCAAAGGACCGTTTTGGGTCCTGCTGCCAGGCATTCTCTGCTATACACTCGGTGTCTTCCTGATTATTCAAGCCACGACATTCGCCGTTTTGATGACAGCTGCCGTTTTTTATGGCTTAGGTGCCGGGTTGATTATGCCGGCTCTGATGACCTGGCTGTTCAATTCAGTAGCACCGGCACGCCGCAGCAACGCCAGCGCGACGTACTACAACATGCTTGACGTTGGTACGAGTGCCGGCATCATTGTCCTGGGCAGCATTGCCGATATGATTGGCTATATTCATATGTATTATGTCGTCCTCGCCGCGATGATTCTATTCCTCGTCGTATTCTTGTTCCAGCATGTTACGCATGCTCTCCCCAAAGGAGGTCAAACTCGTGCCTGATATAGATCTGCTGCAAAAAGACGACGCCCTCATTCATCAAATTTATGTGACGATGCGTTTATTTACCAAAAAGCTCAACGAAGTCATGGCACCGTATGAGGTCTACAGTTCCGAATGGACCATTATCAACTACCTGCATCATCACGATGAAATCTCTCAGGCGGATTTGGCTGCTGCCCTGCAGATTGAAGCCGCCGCCGTATCCAAAACGATTGGCAAAATGGAAAAGAAAGGACTGGTCACTCGCCTGAGTGCCAAAGACAAACGGGAAAAACATATCTCCATGACGCCCAAATGCCGCGCCCTGTTTCCGCAGTTAGCTGCCAGCGTTGCCCGGCATCGGCAGCAGTCTTTAGCCGGCATTCCAGAAAAAGCACGTCAGGATATGCTGCAGATGATGAGCACCATGTTTACCAATTTAAAAGATTCTCACTGATTGGTTGCAAATCCAACAGCTATTTTCACAGCCTTCTTGTATACTGTATTTGTAAGAACCATTTACATTCATACAAGGAGGCATTTTTATATGTCTGTATATATCAAAAATATCGCACATGAAAAAGAACTATCCCTGGCAGACCAAGTAGTTGTCGTACCAGGGCAAATTGTCAGCCGCACGCTGGCACAAAACAAATTTGTCAGCATTACCCTCTTTGCCTTTTCCCAAGGCGAAGAAATCAGTACGCATCAGTCGGAAGGCGATGCTATGGTAACCGTCTTATCCGGTACAGGCAGACTGACAGTTGACGGCACAGAACACATCGTCGAAGCCGGGCAAACACTCGTCATGCCCGCACACAAACCGCATGCTGTCTATGCTGTAGAAGATTTTAAAATGATGCTTACCGTCGTCTTTCCGTGTGAATCATAACAAGTACGCATATCTTAGGAGGAATAAAAATGGATAAAAAGATGTTTTGCTTTCAATGTGAACAAACGGCTTTTGGTACTGGCTGTACAGGATGTGCCGGTGTCTGCGGCAAATCGGCAGACGCCGCCAAACTACAGGATACACTGACGGGCGCTTTAATCGGCTTGGCCCGCACCTGTCAACACGCAGCTCCGACAGCCCAGACATACCGTCTCCTCATCGAAGGCCTGTTTACCACTGTAACCAATGTCAATTTTGATGTCACTACGATCCAAGCGATGATAGATGCCGTCCATAACGAAAAAACGCAGCTTGGCGGCACAGACAGCGATTATGACGTACAGCAAATTTGGAACGCCAACGAAGACATTCGTTCTTTGAAATCACTGATTCTTTTCGGCATGCGGGGCATGGCTGCTTATGCCTATCATGCGCTGATGCTGGGAAAAACAGATGCCACCGTCCAGTCTTTCTTCCTCAAGGGCTTGACAGCGCTCGGTGAAGATTCAGATATGGATACCCTACTCCCCCTCGTATTGGAAACGGGGAAAGTAAACCTGACCTGCATGGCCCTGCTCGATGAAGCCAACACGTCAACGTATGGCACACCGACGCCTACTACGGTCCCCTTGACGATTGAAAAAGGCCCATTTATCGTCATCACGGGCCACGATTTAAAAGATTTAGAATTGCTGCTGCAGCAGACAGACGGTAAAGGCATCAACATCTATACGCACGGCGAAATGCTGCCGGCCCATGCCTATCCGCTTCTCAAAAAACACCCGCAGCTCAAAGGCAATTTTGGTACGGCTTGGCAAAACCAACAAAAAGAATTTGACAATCTGCCGGCACCTATCCTCTTTACGACCAACTGTCTCATGCCGCCGCGCCCCTCTTATGCGGACCGCGTTTTCACGACAGAAGTCGTTTCCTATCCGGAAATCCAGCATATTGGCAGCGATAAAGACTTTACACCACTCATCCAGAAAGCCTTGGAACTGGGCGGCTATGCAGAAGACCGTCCCATGACCGGCATCAACGGCGGCAGTACCGTAACGACAGGCTTTGGTCATGGTGCCGTTCTTTCCGTTGCCGATACAGTAATTGACGCCGTAAAAGCCGGTGCCATCAAGCATTTCTTCTTAGTCGGCGGCTGTGACGGCGCACGGCCGGGCCGCAACTATTACACAGAATTTGTCAAAAAGACACCTAAGGACTCTGTAGTACTGACCTTGGCCTGCGGCAAATACCGTTTCAACGACCTTGACCTCGGTACCATCGGCGGCCTGCCCCGCCTCATGGATATGGGCCAATGCAACGATGCCTACAGTGCTTTGAAAGTTGCCTTGGCATTGGCAAACGCGTTCCAATGCGGTGTCAATGACCTGCCGCTGACACTGGTTTTGTCCTGGTACGAACAAAAAGCCGTCTGCATCCTCTTGACGCTGCTCTATTTGGGCATCCAAAATATGTACCTAGGCCCTACACTGCCGGCCTTTCTTTCTCCCAACATCCTCAACTATTTGGTAGAACACTATCATATCAGCCCGGTCAGCACGCCTGATGAAGATTTGAAGAAAATCTTAGGATAACCTTCTCCCTTTATATATAAGAAACAAGCCGAACGATACAGCTTCCCCCGCTGTCGTTTCGGCTTGTTTCGTTTATATAAAATTTAGCAGTCTATATGCCCAAAACGGTGTATGATAACAAGGTATACAAGGATAGCAAAGGAAGTGTTTTTGATGAATAATGCCATGATGCAGCGCGTACGCTCATACATTCACACGCATCTGCAGGAAATCATTGATTTAATCTGCCGTGTTTCTTCTATCAGTTCTCCGACAGGACACGAAGAAGCGAAAGCCGCATGGATTCTCAGCCAGCTTCACGAAATGGGGGCCAGCGAAGCCTATATCGACGATGTCGGCAACGTCTTATACCCGTATCAGATTTCTCCGTCAGGAAAATTTCCCCTCTACAACGCACATATCGACACGGTTTTCTCTCAGTTGGATACGATTGTACCGCACATAGAAGGTGATACGTTACATGCGCCATCCTGCGGCGACAACAGCGCAGATGTTGCTGCCCTGCTGTTTATAGCCCGTATGCTGCTCACGCTCCACATATCTCTTCCTGCCGGTGTCATGCTGGCGTTTAATGTCGGCGAAGAAGGCCTGGGCAACCTCAAAGGCATCCGTCATATCATGAATACCTGGCACGACCGGATTGCTGAAGTCGTCGCTGTAGACGGGACTGCCGATGCCTTCGTCAATCGGGCCGTCGGTTCTCACCGCTATGCCGTCCATATCCAGGCACAAGGCGGCCACAGCTGGGCCGATTTTGGCAACACCAATGCGCTTGCCGTCGCCGCCGAAATCATTCACGACCTCTATCAAATGCAGCTGCCTGCCGTACCCAAAACGACTTACAACATTGGCACGCTGACAGGCGGCACGACGGTCAACTCCATTGCCGCGCAAGCCGACCTGACGATAGACCTGCGGTCTGAATCCATGTCTTCCCTATTGAAACTGGATGCCAACATCGCTGCCATCATCCAACGCCATACGACGCCGGCCGTACAAATCACATCTACGCTAATCGGCGATCGCCCCTGCAGTGACGCCGTGTTAAAAGCCCCGCTGTACGACCGCATTTATACCATCCGCCGTACCCAAGGCCTTGCCACCACCTGGCGCGCAGGCAGCACCGACGCCAACATCCCCTTAAGCATGGGCATCCCTGCCACAGCCTTCAGCATATACCGCGGCCAAGGAGCCCATACGATAAACGAACGACTGTTTCTTTCTTCCCTGGAACCGGGACTCCTGCAATTAACAGCCTTGCTGTTGAGTGAATACTACAAACTATAAACGTAGTCTTACCAGTAAAAGGGACTGATCGCTTCGTGCGACAGCCCCTGTATCATGCCGTTTTGTAGTGTGTAGTTTATCGTACTGGTGTCATTCGCACAGAGCTGTTTTATTTACGAGCATACAAAACCACCCATTTTGCCGTTGAACTATTAACAGGATAGGTAAAGCCAAACCCGATTTGTTGAATACCAGGATTCAGTACATACTGCATTTCCCATTGAACTACCTCAGCAGGCCATACATCGGGATTCATAAAATACAATGGCACACATGAATATATCATTCCTAAGCCTTGGTCACTATACGTACGTTCTTCCAGTACAGCGTAATTTCTTTTCGCACGCTCAACAACAGACTTTTTTTGCAAAACCAGATAACTATCATTGCTAATGCCTGCTTGTTTGGCCCGTTCTTCGGCAATACGGCACAGCGTATCGTCCAACCGCACCGGTTCTAGCCCCTTGGCAGACCGATATGCGTTGACTTTTTCTAAAAAATCCTGGGCATATGTATTTTGCGGCTTTGAAAGCTGAATGGAACTTCCCTTTTTAGGCGACGGTACAACATGAAACCGCCTGACTTTACTATAAGCAATTCGGTCAATCGGCGAAGTAGAATCCCAATATACAGCTGCAACCGTTACGTCTCCCGTCTTGGTAAATAAAATGCCATTGACTCCCTGTCGTTCTACCATATCATAGTCAGAAGCATCAAAATCTGCTGGCGTATTCACCTGCCATACATCGCCTACCTGCACGGTCGCTTCGCCTGCATCAATCATTTTTGGCTTCCAGGCAAATGCCGTACATGTCGCGAGCCACATTCCCAGTATGATGCACAGGATGCCTATTCGTTTTGCCATCACATTTTCCTCCTATGCGTTGCCAAAAGTCTTCGGGTCTATGGTTATTTTCTTCAAACAGTTTTCAATCGCGTGGTAATAGGCTTTTTTCGGTGCATATTCATCGGAAAGCCAAGACGTGCTCTTTCCTTCTGCTGTAACTGTTTTTTGATATACATATTTTTCGGTATGTACATCTAATACTTTGACACTGCAGTTACCGACAGTTACTGACGACGAATTGAACATCCCCGAAGCTTGCTGGACGCCACCAGCTGTAAACGATATATAGTATACATAATCAGCCTGTAAGGTTTTTCCCAAGGTTTTCAAATCATATAATGTAAGCGTTGGATTCATGTCGTATTGATTCACAAACTTAGGTATTCCATGTTCATCGCAGTAATTGTTTTTGACAAGCTGTACGTTTTCCATGGGCATGATATAGTAATCCGGTTTGGCAAATGCGGTCTGTACTTTATTCATGACCATCGTATTCATTTTCTGATTATTGACAAATTCCGTAGGAAAGTCCAAAATCACAGCTACAGTCTTACTGTCCGGACGTATACGCGAAGTCTGGCTCGTCACATCTTGCGCCATAACAGTTGTCAATGCCATGCATAGTAAACAAAATAGTACTATTATTTTTTTCATAAATAATTCACTCCTTTTAATCAAAAATCGTCATGTCTACGCCACTGTCTCGTAATGCTGCCGCATATTCAGGATTTTTTTCTATCTTTTTCTTTATTTCCTCTTTATACGAACTATTCTTTCTTATCAGTTCTTCAAACGCAGCTTTGGAACCCGCATTTTCTTTTAACCAATGCGCATAAGATATAGCTTGTTCAATACCAAATTTTTCGCTTAACGGCATATATGAAAAAATAATCACCCCATTTTCCATTTCACTTAAAGAAGAAGTTTCAAACGACGCTTGTATATCACCTTCTGTCCAAGTATAATAAGTTTCTATGTTTTTCTTATCGTTAGATACAGACATATCCATACTCTCTATATTAATAGGCTTTCCTAAACGTTTTACCAGATTGGACCGAAGCTGAACTATGACATCTTCTCTATTCAGATAACTTACATTAATTTCTGCCAACCGATTTTCATAAAAAATCAATGTAGCCACTTTATATAAAGGTGCTCCATCTATTTCCGGAGTTTCTAACATTATGCCATACATTTGACTTTTGGAGTCTTTGGGCCGTGTTTCGTCAGCTGCCAGTCTATGCGTCTGACTAATATGTTCATACGAATCCCCTAATTGTAGTCCAAATACTTCTTGTGTAAATTCCTGTATGCTCTGTGCAAACGACAGGCATGGCAGCATGCTCATACTCATAATACCTATGCCAACTAATACTTTCTTAATCATATAAAACTCCTCCTTATCCCACAACTATGCATCCATTAACTCGTAAAGATTTGTACCCAAAAGTTTTTATATTTCGTATTTTCATCCTGCCAATGACCAAAGCCCAATTTCCGATAGTGCGAGTTCAGCATATTGGCCCGATGTCCGGGAGAGTTCATCCACGACTGAAATACGCTTGGCACATCTACCTGTCCTGCCGCAATATTTTCTCCGGACCAAATATTTTTATTGCCAAAAAAATCCGTATACTCGCCACCGTTCGGCCGGGTATGACTAAAAGATGTCTCCAATTCCCACGCGCGGTATTCGGCAATTTTTGACAAATCCGTTGAAAGCTGCAGCGGTGCTGCACCATGTTTAGCCCGTTCTTTATTAATTAATGCCAACATCTGCGTAGACTCATCTACATAACCATTAGTATTCGATTCTGTATGATGCTGAGTTTCATCTCGCTGTGATTTCTGATCTACTAGTAAACTTTTCAAATCCACTCCTGGTGGAATTTCTACTGGTGCATCACCTTCATACGGAGATTTTCCATATGAGACTATTCCATTAGGTAATATAGAGGCATCAGCGTATCCTTCCTGTCCGTCCATGGTAACGATGAGATACTCATGTTCTTTTTCAATATTAATTCCATATTCAAAATTCTCATATCCTAAGAACTCCAAAACACGGCTTAATACAGCTGCTGCAATGACACTTTCACCACTTGCTCTTTTTAAATTCGTCTGTTTATCAAATTTTCCGTCTCTTGCGCTCGCTATCCATTGTGCAATCCCAGCTGTTGCTGCACTTATTTTATCTAAATCACTTTTATATTTCGAATTTGTTTTAATATAATCTGCTATAGATTTAGCAAACATATCTAACGATTCTTTTTCTTGAGTTGAAAAAGAATTTCCATAGTGATCATGATCTAAGGCAGACCCTGGAGCAACTGCCGCATTGGCGTAAGATTGGGATTCTTCAGCAAATATTGTAGAACCTGTACTCAATACTCCTAATATAAAACAGCTGAAAATTAACCTTTTCCATCTCATAAATTATCCCTTTCTTTTTTCATCATCCTTTAATACACGATTTGCTCAATACCGAACCATTGCGCATTTTCATCCCATCGGAACCGAAATTTCCCATATTCCCGAGAACGCCAATTACCATAATTTATAATCAAAGTATCTCCATCAGTTCGCAATTTTCTATAAACAACCGGTGAAGCCCCATCTCCATCCCAATTCCAATATCTTTGGGTAATTTCTCGGGTATCTAAATATTTAACCCAAACTCCATCAGCTCTTCTGCCAATAATCAAATAATCCGCTTCTGGCCCATATTCATCATACATCGCATACAGCGTAATACCTTCATCAGTTTGTATTTGATTAATATCTGCACAGATTAAATGAAAACGCCATTTTATCGTGTTGTTTATATTCTTCCCACCTAAAGCAATAGGTGCACGAGCATACATATCGTAATGTACATACATAGCACCTGTACCTTCGCCAAATGCAGCAATTCCTTTCCCATAACTATGTGTATTATCAGAATAGCGAAATGTATAATAATCCCCTGTATTATAAGTAGGATTTTTAAGTATTAATCCACCTTCACTATGCCGTCCTGCTTGCGAATAGATCATTTCTCCTATTTTTTCTACTGGAGAAAACTGCATAGCAAAACAGCTGCTGCCTGTCACCATGCATGCCCCAATAATCAATCCCAATATTCGTTTTTTCATCTACTTTTCCCTTCTTTCTATTTCAATATATCAATAAATTTAACAGTATACGTTCCGTTTTGTAATGATATTCCTCCTTTTAATTTAGAAAGTTCTTCAATCTCCCATTTACTATCTTTCTTATTAAACCTACATACCACAGGAAATTTATTTTCCTGCACAGGAACATCTGATTTCAATACTGTTTTATACGCATCAATAACATAGGGTGTAGCTAGTTTTATATACTTTTTCTTATCCCTATTATTTGCTAATCCGATAACATTTTTGTTGTTTTTCAAGATTTTCTTACACTCTGTATATATAAACTTAGTATCCAGCACTTCATATGTAACCAAAATAACAGCTTTTTCATCATCTTGATAGGTGCATTCCGTATGAAACTTTGTTTTATTTTTCCACGGAGCAATGGCTTCTAATATATCTTTCAATTCTTCGTCCGTTAAATTCACCTCCGGTTCTGCATTCCACCAATTACTAATAATCCATTCTTTCTCTTGAATAATTCCAGTAGCAAATTGTTTTACATCACTTTCAATAGTTGCCCCTTTTGCCAAATCTGGTTGCTCTGTAATTCCTGCTTCTAAAAAAACATTTACCGTTTCTTGAGCATTTAATATTTTGGGCTTAAAAACTTGAAAAAGAGAGAAACTCGCAACAACTATACCTATAATTATTAAACTACCAATTATTATCTTTTTGTTTTTTATCATACGTTCACCTCTATTGCTCATCTACAAAGGCATATTCCGTCCTAAAACCGGGCTTTTTAAAATACATTTTTCCATTAACTTCTACAAATTGTAATTTTTTATCAAAAGAATAGGCTACTCTAAAATTATTTTCTGGGGATTCAACAATAATACCTTTTGCATTTTTGTTTATTCGTTTATAAACTCGCCAGTCATTATCAATATATT
>CAVKEA010000064.1:0-12623 GCA_963655305.1 bacterium | reverse complement strand
TTTTGTTTTATTATGATATTTTTGCATACAAAAAAGAGGCCATCGCACAATTATGTGCGACAGCCCCTTTACTATGCCGTTTGAAGGGTATCGTTTGCAGCATGATGATTCATTTTCTTCAATCTTCAAACAAAAAACTTTTAAGAGAAGAACAGATTACATAATAGCAAAAGCCGTCATATCATAGTTTCTTACGTTGGTATTTAAAACATTTTATACACTTGCAGCCACCATCTGCCATGATGATCTTCCGGCTCTGTACGGTCTGTACGTGCATGAATCTTCCAAGCATAATCAAGCTGCACATTCCAATCTGTCGGCTTTTGGTAACGCAATCCAACACCCCATCCGGATAAATGGTCCCATGCTCGTGCCCCGTTTTCACGCAGTTTAGCTCCTGCCGTATCCACAAACACAGCCGCTTCCAAATAGGGGATTCCTGTCTGACAGCGTATTTCCCCAGTAAGCAAATACCCAGCGTCGCCGTAACCGTCACTGGCGCCATAAGCCCGCACGCCATTCATACCACCAAGGAAAAACTGCTCGCTGCTGTCCAGCGCACGATTGGCAAGCTGGCCGCTGGCATTGATGCGGTAATTCCATGGGCCGTCATACCATATATTCAACAAGTCACCGGTCAACTTATGATAGGTTCCATCATAATACATGGAACTGCCGCTTCCCGTATCTGTCCGAATATGTCCATTCCAATAAATAAGGCTGTACTGCGTAAACTGATTCGGGTAATATTGACTGCCGCTTACTCCTACATGAAATACATTACTTGTTTTTTCCGTGGAAATTTCTCCGGCAATCGGTATGCCCGGCAGCAATTCAAAGCGAAACTGGTTGCGGTCTTTAATATTTCGATGATCGTATCCGTATATCAACGTAAGCCGCTGCAAACGGTTGCGGTACAACGGCGTCAAACCATAAAAACTGATGCCCCTGGATTGCCCCAATGACGTATAGAAATTATTGGTTTTTAATTCATAACTCGACTGGCTCCAACCAATGCCCCAGCGTGTGCCGTCATCTCCTACAGGTGTTTCATAGCGAATGCCGTAGTTTTTTACGTCATGATTGGTCAACATGCCGCTTAGAATCACTTTATCTCCACCATGGCTGGGATTGTTGATTTCCGTATGAAATCCATAGCGGTATTTACCCGAATAATAACCACCGCCATTATCAAAAAAGACATAATTATTCCATACGGGCCGGCGCAACACTTCGATGCCCATCTTGGTTGTGCCCGTCTTATCACCGGGCATTAACACGGCACGCGCCGTCACAGCCGGCAAATCATTCAAATTATTCATGACCATTTCGACAGCCTTATCTTTAATGACATCACCAGGCTGAAGGTTCTTGACATACCGTTGAACAACCGAGTTGGATACATCTGATTCATTTTTTAGTACCGTAATGGAATCATAGGCAGCCGTATAGACATGAATCGTCAATACACCGCGGTCTACTTCCTGCGGCGGCAAAACCGCCTGCGGAATCGTATACCCTTTCGTACGGTAATATTCCGTAATTTTCTGCGTCAGCACAGATAATTCGCGGACTTCAACATTCCGGTTGCTGTAGGCACGCAAAATCTGCTGCAGTCCTTCCTGTTCATCGACTGGAAGCACTGTCCCCTCTAGGACAATTTTGCGAACATAAAATGCCGGACGTTCTGCTGTGCCCGTATTGCCGCTTTGCGGCCCCAATTGGCTCGTATCAACTAGGCGATCCTGCTGGCCTGTTCGCTGATACGGCTGCGTCGTTACCGCTTCCTTATCAAATGTCGGAATCGGTGATGCTCCTTGACATGCTGCTCCCAAACAGACCATCGCCATCGCGATACTACATACTTTATAGTTCATCGTATAAAAAATCCTTTCTCACCATACACAGGGAAAAATCTGCACAGATGATGACACACCTATGCAGATATTCCTCCATCTTACACACTATCCATCATTATACTGAAACATTCACGCCGCCATCTACAAAATGCAGTTCCGCACGACGTTCACGGAAATTGCGCTGTTTGTCCCACGGCGTATCATAAAACAGATAATCAAAGGCTTCTACCGTATCCGGAACAGAAGGACGCGCATTACGTTGAACAATCAAATTGCCCCAATCATACGTAAAATCGTAGTTCTTACGATACGATGACGGCAGCTCACCATACTTCCCATCATTAACAGTCCGAATCACGCCGATATACGTGCCTGCAGTCTGTTCATACTGCGCATCATCAATTCCATATATTAATTTGCCCAATGTTTCCTCTGAATCACCATTGACCAATCCAGAAAGCGTCCCTGTATAATTGGGCTTCTGACCCACCGTAATGGTCTGGTCATCTGTACGAACACGGAGTTGTGCTTTGTCTATGACGGACACGCCAGTCCCTGCTTCTATTTCATAATTCTTGTTTAATAATGCCTTCGTGCTGGATACACTGCCTGTCCATGTGTAATTGCCAGCGTCGTTGGTGACTTTGCCGGTCAGTTTTCCCGTCAACGCCTTATCACTATCTTTGGTTACTATCAAATCTGCAACATTGTAGTTATCTCCATTAACATTTCCGGTAATAGAAGAAGCTCCATAGCTGTACCCATCTTTCAAGTCCATGTCCCCATAGGTACGATGTACTTCATTCAATCCTACAGTTAACTTCGCTTTGCTTATCGTTGCCGTGCCGTTGGTAATGCTGTCTACTTCATAGTTTTTCAGGTTCAGGTCGATCTCTTCTTTGGTCTTCCCTAACCCGACAGCATTAGTATACGTACCTGCATTGTCAGTCCATGTACCATTTGTGCCGTCTTTGGCCGCACTATTGGTATAACCAACATTGCCAATCAGATTCTTGATGATTTCTTCGCTGTCTCCATTCGTATTGCCGCTAAGCGTATACCCATACTGATTTTCATCAAACTTCGTACCATACGTTGTATTAGCATTTCCTACAGTAACGTTCAGTTTCGCTTTTCCTATCGTCGCCGTACCGTTGGTAATGCTGTCTACTTCATAGTTTTTCAGGTTCAGGTCGATCTCTTCTTTGGTCTTCCCTAACCCGACAGCATTAGTATACGTACCTGCATTGTCAGTCCATGTACCATTTGTGCCGTCTTTGGCCGCACTATTGGTATAACCAACATTGCCAATCAGATTCTTGATGATTTCTTCGCTGTCTCCATTCGTATTGCCGCTAAGCGTATACCCATACTGATTTTCATCAAACTTCGTGCCATAAGTAGTATTCGCATCTCCTACGGTAAGGTTCAATGTTGCTTTATCAACGGTTGCTGTACCTTTAACAATTTCTCCTACTTCATAATTCTTCAAATCCATCTGATCTGACCTCTTATTCAGATCAATAGCTCCGGCATACTGGCCTGCATCAGCAGTCCACTTACCGTTTGTGCCGTCTTTAGCTGCACTATTGGTATACGATACACTGCCAATCAGCTTCTTGATTATTTCTTCGCTGTCTCCGTTCGTATTGCCGCTAAGCGTATACCCATACTGGCTTTCATCAAACTTCGTACCATATGTCGTATTAGCATTGCCCACTGTAAGGTTCAGTTTGGCTTTGTCTATGACGGACACGCCCGTTCCTGCTTCTATTTCATAATTTTGGTTTAACAAAGCATTCGTGCTGGATACACTGCCTGTCCATGTATAGTTCCCAACGTCGTTGGTGACTTTGCCGGTCAGTTTTCCCGTCAACGCATTGTCACTGTCTTTAGCGACTGTCATATCTGACAGGCCATAGCTATCTCCGTTTACATTTCCAGTTACCGTTGAAAGCCCATAGCTGTACCCATCTTTCAAGTCCATGTCTCCATAGGTGTGATGTACTTCATTCAGCCCTACGGTCAGTTTCGCTTTTGTTACAGCAGATTTACCGTCACGTACTGTCACGTTATAATTCATATACAAATTCGTGACTCCATCCAGTACCCCACTCCAACTATAGCTGTCACTTACATTTTTCGTCTTTTTTACATCTTCCAGAGTACCTTCCGCAATGGCTTCGTCTTTCGTTGCTGAAACAACCAATCCGGTATCCCCATTGACTAGATTCGTATTGTCGCCATAGGTATATTCATTGCTATAATCTTTTGCGTCAAGATTGCCGTATATCCGGCTGATGTCTTTTAGATTAATAACTAAGTTCGCCTTTGTTACCTTTGATGCTGCACTGCCGGTAAGTCCTTCTTGATCATTGACCTTCACTTTATAGTTTTTATTTAGATTCGCTACGCCACCCAAGGTACCTTCCCACGTATAATCTCCTGCATTCTCTGTCTTCTTAATATCAGCAATGGTTCCTTCTTTAATAGCTCCATCGTTCGTCGCAGACACAATTAACCCAGTGTCTCCGTTGACCAACTTCGTGCCGTTCTTATATTCCCATTCACTGCTATAGTTTTTGCTTGCCAGATCTCCATATACTCGGCTGATGTCCTTCAAGCTGATTTCCAAGTTAGCTTGGGTTACGTTAGACTTGCCATCCATTATCGGATCTACGGTATAGTTGGCATCCAAATTCTTAAGTTCTATATTCCAACCATACTCCCCTACATCACTTGTCACTTTACCATCTGCATCCGCTTTCTTCAATGCATCATCTTTTGTTACCTTAAAAGATAGGTTGTTTCTAAGATATTCTTCCCCTTCAACCCAGCCACTTACGTTGAAATTGTAATTACCATTATTGGAAATAGTACTGTTTCCATACACGCGGCTGATATCTCCTAAGGTAACAGTCAAACTTTTTTTAGCAATGGTCTTATCCTGTACATCAAAATCATAGCCTAAGACGTTGGGATCGAACCCGTTGTCATTTGTACTTTTACCAATCTGGCCAGACCAAAGCCAGTTCTGATAGGTTCCGGCATTCTTAAATTCATCGCCTTGAATCAGGTCTTTATTTTTGTTGTAATCAGCAAATGTCGTATCATCTTTTTGATTCGTCATGCTGTTTTTGACTACTTGTTCCACATCCAACTGATTTTTACCATTGTAAGTCAAATCGTTTAATACATCATCATTCACATTGGCTTTGGTAAGGAACACTTTCAGCAGAGGGTTCGTATGGTCTTCATAGATTTTCCATGTATTCGTGAAATCAAAAGAAGTATCATCTGTCTTATAAGAATCTGATTTTGTCCAGTCTGTACCAATTTGTGAAATATCTTTGCCATTGGAAACGATACTGTTATGGCCAATCAATTTCCCATTTGCATATACATTTGAAATCGTGCCAGCGTTAGTACCAGCAATCAATCCAGCAGTCGTGCCTGTGACATTCGTATCTTTTGCTGTATATGCATTGGAAACATGACCTTTCACTTCGTTATTGCCAACGATACCCCCCACATTTTCTTTACCTGTAATGTTCTGATTCGTCCCATCTTTTGTCATAACGTTGGTGAATACCTGGTCGATAGTACCACTGTTTCGTCCGGCAATACCACCGACGTTAGTACTATTACCTGCTTCGATGACGCCTGTATTATAGCCAGCCGTAAGTTTGCCTTGGTTGTCACCAACGAGACCGCCAATATTTTGGCTGTCTGCGTTTGTCACGCCCAATACATAGTCACCGTTGACATTTTTTGTATAAGAGCCAATCCGAATCGTACCGTTGTTGTAAATGGTATTGGCATAGTACCCCGTATCCACAGCGTATTTGTCATCTTTGCTCAAGTCATGGTCTGTATTCTGCTTACGGCCGCCTTCAATGATGCCTGTATTCACGCCAATCAAGCCGCCTACATTGCTAATGCCGGTTACTTGTCCGTTCAGGCTGTTGATGAGAGAAGAGTACCGAATGATGCCTCTGTTAGTGCCAATCAAACCACCCGTACCATCTCCTGAAGTTGCGCCATTGCCATGGACATCTCCATGATTTATCATCGTGACTTGTGTCAAATCAGCTTTGTTGGTACCGATGATGCCGCCGGCGCCTCCTTTGGTGGCAATGACTGTTCCTTCATTAGAAATTCTTGTATTCACATATTTATAGATAGGCGAATCTAATTTATCATTTCCTTGTTCATCCTTTTCATACAGCGGCTTCGTAATGGTTTTGTTTTCTATTTCCACTGCTTGAATTGGATTGTTGTTTGCGTCTTTTTTGATAGTGCCATCTGCATTCTTTTCATACACAGGAATTGGATATCCATTACTATCTAATTTATAACGACCGCTTTCATCCATTTCAAACAATGGATGTTTTTCTACTATTGTTACGGTTTCTGTTTTTTGTACCGGTGTTGCCTTGATAGCAGATTCATTCAAACCGACAATACCGCCTACATGACTGCCGCCAATGACTTTGCCACTGCTGGTATTTTCCATCCCCTGCAGTGTACCGCTGTTTTTACCAACAATACCGCCGACATAATCAGCGTCCGGTGCCAATATGGTAGATTTGTTTTTAGCGTTTTCAATAATCCCTGTTTTATCGTTCCATCCGGCAATGCCTCCGAAAAATTGAGCATTTTCTCCGGTCGTTTTCAGTGTAATATCCGTGCTAATGTTTTGAATCGTTCCCTTGTTGATACCAACTACACCACCAACATATCGGTTGCCGGAAATCGTACCGGAATTGATGAGTTCCATCCCATCGGCTGAAATAATCCCTGCATTGGTACCAGCAATACCACCAACATTTTCTCTGCCGATAATTTCAGCCATGAAGCCGTTTTCTAGATTATGCAATTGAGAATTTTGACTATTGTTGCCAACGATACCGCCAACGTTTATATCGCCATGAATCGTCGCCGTATTTCTACCGCTTTCTATATACGCTTTTCTATCTGAGTCTTCTGTATTATCTTCTTGAATGCCTACAATACCGCCAATATCGCTGCCTTTACTGCCGTCAATAGCCAGGGCATTCGTTACATTTTTAATATTGTATGTATTTTTACCGGCAATACCGCCAACACCTGCATTGCCATAGATGACACTTTCATTATAGCCGTTTTTGATATAACCATTATTCACACCGGCAATACCGCCGACAGTTGCTTTGGCGGTAGATGTTTTGCCCGTTACGCCATGAGAACTTGTATTTTCTATTTCGCCGCCAAAATACATATAGAAATTATCACCAAAGTCATATTTTTCAGCATTATTACTGCCAACTATCCCTCCTAGATACAGCTGTTTGCTGCTTTCCTCATTACTATTAGATTCATCAATGGTAACATCACTATTCGTAGAGCCATTATAAATGAATCCCCCTGTATTTTTTCCTACTAATCCTCCGGCAAAAATAGTTCCCGCAGAATCATTCACCTTAGCAATCACCGTACTTTGGTCACTACTTGTATCCAAATTAGCGTACAGTCCCAATTCGCCTACTAGACCGCCCACAGAGGTTGTACCTACAATAGTATTCCCCAATCCGGTAATTTCAGATACACTGCTCCTTGTGGCTTTGCTGGCTACAGCACCGACCGTATCTCCCGTAAATTCAGAGGCATAGATTTTTAAATTAGATATGTGTGCATCCGACACATTGCCAAAAATACCGCCTTCCGATTTTAGACCAATAATGGCATTATCCATGCCGTCAAAGATACCTGTAAACGCATTTTCTCCACTGCCAATGGCTTGATATGAATCTCCCAAGGCACTGGCTTCGATGTTGTTTTTCAAGGCGAAATGATAGTTTAAAATATTTTCATCTGTATGCCTTATTGCCGCATCCTGAATGTCTTTAAGCTGATATTCATTCTTGACCCAATAGTACAGCAAATCTTTATACTCACCCAATACGTCCTGTAATTTAGATTTATCCGCTGTACCGTTTATATCGAATTTACCAAAATCAAAATTACCTTGGGAGTCATCTGTTTCATCCCCATTCACCCACATATCCAAAGCAATCTTGGCCTGGCTGCTCGTCGTGCCGTCATTTTTGGTAAACGAAATTTTATGCGCATCATCTTGATGAGCTGTAAAAAAATTCTGCACTGTTTCAGCCGTACCATATTCATGCTCAACAGTCTTATCGGTATTATCTCTTGCCCCTACATGGGTCACATCGAGAATAAGGTTATGGTCACCTTTCAAGTTAATACTGCCGCCGACATATAAATCCGTATCGACGTAAATATCCCCTGTATCCGCTGTGATATTCATATCACCGTGCACTGTCGTCTGGCCTTGTTTCATGTTGCCATAGAGCAGATAGGTGCTGCCTTTCGTATGAATGGTTAAATCGCCATCATTCATCGCTTCTCCTGTCGTACGACTGTAGTACGTTTTGATGTCTTTCATCGTTGTTTTGGGGTCATTAGCATTCGATTCTGTATAATCAGCATCTTTATCCATGATATTTCCGCCAACAATCTCAGTCGTTTGGCCTTGTTTTGCGGTATTCAGCTTCCAGTACGATTCCAGACTGCCTGCGTTGATGTTGATATTACCGTTATCAGCATCGGCTGTATCTGTCCCGGTTGCTGTGACTTCGCCAAAGATAGTAAGCGGGCTGTTATTAAAATTCATCGTAACGGATGAACCGTATAAGGAGGACGATTTGCCAATGACAATATTGTTTGTTTTCTTCGCATCCGAATTAAGCTGCAGTGCCCCATCACTGTACAACAAACCACCATATAAGTTTAAATGATTTTCAGTTTGTGTCGTACAGTCGATGGAAAAATTGTTCAGTGTCAAGCCTGCGCCATAGACAGCCAAGGAATCTCGCATTTCCAACTTGTTTTGCGCATCCAAAAGTAACGAATTATTTGAAAACAGTGACGTATCTGTAACCGCATTACGATCTATTGTTACTATTGTCAAATAGGGATTATACGCCGTACCATGTGTAATATGCACGCCATTCTTCTTTCCCAAATTCGTTAAATTATTACCATCAGCTGTTTTGAACTTATCCGTATCCGTATAAAAGGCATTCAAAACAGGCAGACCACTGCCGTCGTCAATGCGCCAGGAATCAGGGTGTGATTTGATGGCAGCTAAACCATTATAAAATGTAAATCTATTGCCGGTTACTTTACTTAAACTGTCTTTGGAATTTGTGTTATATGCAGTAGACGAAAATCTATTAGCAAAATCTATAATTATATAATCTTCAGGATTCTCTCCTTTAGGTGTACCAAATATATAATTTTGGTTATCTGTATTCTTAATAAAAAATACATTTTCTCGTACATGGTACCGATTTTCTCTTGTTTTTTCTTTGCTCATAACAAGCTGGCCTTTATCATTGGTAACCTTATCTTCATCATGGTCACTACCCCAAGTACCAATAATTGCACCCTGATGTTCATTATCGAGTACATAGGAATTCTTATTGCTATCCCATATAAAAGCAGCTGCATTCCCTGTGCTGTATACATTACTAAGGGAAAATTTACCAGTTCCAATCGGATCCCCATAAACATATACCCCGCCTATAATCCCACCTATTGCATTAGGATGACTCCATCTATTATTCCCTTCATCAATAAAAGAGCGAAGGGTACCCAAATTATACGCATAGGAAATCATCATATCTTCTGCCGCACCAGATGTAAGATTTCCTCCGGCTAAGTCAGCACCGCCAACGATGCCACCTACTTTACTAGTATCACTACCACTTTTATTTTTGTCCAAAACGGTAATATTTCCCGTATTAAAAGCATTTTTTATATAGCCGCTATACCACCAGCCAGCAATACCACCGACCGTATTGGCTCCATTATAAATTTCCCCTGTATTATAGGCTTTTTCTACAATACCGGACAGACGCCCTACGATGCCGCCGACATGGCGGCCATAATAGGTAAAATCTTCTGTTCCAATTTTCCCGGAGTTAAATACATCATAAAGAATCGTCCGGGCGCTGGAATGTTCCGTCGTATCACCTACAATACCGCCGATATTCGCCGGTGCCCTGTTTGCATTACTGATACGAGTCGTATAGATATTGCCTATGTTATACGAAGAAGCAATAGAGTTATTATACGACATGCCTACAATGCCGCCTATGTTGGCATATCCAGCTACAATACCTGCATTATAGCTGCCTGTAATTCCTGCGGTATACAGATTTTTTTTGATTTCTGCTAATTTAGCACTCAAGGTAGTCTTTCCTGTTATAGAAAATAACTGACTGCGGTCTATCTTGCCCACAATACCACCCACATTAGCAGTCTCAGCAATCATAGGTATGTCTGTACTGGATGCAGCTACACTTGTATCCAACTCTCGCGTATCATCAATCAGTCCCTTGATATACGAATGCACTTTGCCGCGATTACCGCTATTAGCGATTAACAGGTGAACACCGGAAACCATGCCGGCAATGCCGCCGATGTTGCCGGTAATATAATTTTCTTCATTCAAACTCGTATAATCGGAACGAATAATTTCTCTAGAAAATCCCCCATCTGTGCCTACTGCACCAGTACCCATAATGTCACCGCCGTCGTTGACGGCATTGCGAATGCGATAGTATAGCTGTTTCGTAATCGCATTTTTGTCGGTATCATCTCTGCCAAAAAATCCAGCAATACCGCCGACATTATGCGCCCCATAGACATGATTGCCTCGATTCGTTGCCGTATCGATGTCCGTGTTTCTGGCTCTGCCAACAATTCCGCCCACGTTGCCAGCAGTATACCGCATATACTTATCATCTTTACCATTTTCACTCTTGTAATGCTCTGTCGTCGTTGTTACATCGCCGCTGTTGGTTACGTTTTCAATGCGGCTAGTATGCCCTTCTATTGGATTGTTATCTTTATCTTTAGAAACAGAAATGGAGCCAACAATCCCGCCCGCATTAGCCGTCCGTACCTGTACCTTGTGATACCCATCCGCTTCTCGATAACCATTGTATGTATAATCTGTATGGAATATGTAATCCCCCAACTTATAGCCATTGGCTAGAATATCCCCTTCATTGGACAGATTATACAACTGCGTATCTTGCGCTCTGCCCACAATACCGCCAACATCATAGCCGCCGCTGATATGGGTCAGATTAGAAATGGTACTGCCGTTTGTATTACCAATTACAGCATCAGAAGCATAGCCAACTAAACCGCCAATGTGATGTGAATAGTATTTTTCCGGATTAGAATAATTTCCCAACTTATTTTTTTTTGAATATCTTTCATTATTAAAGCCTTCTACTTTTCCCATATTATGCGATACATTAACAGCATCACTCGTACTTTCCCCTTGTCCCAAGGTGCCGCCACTCATATTTCCGATGATACCACCCACGTTTTCATGGCCTTTGATATGGCCTGTGTTGATAACATTATAAAAATTGGAATTTTCCGCTTTTCCTACCAAACCACCAACGTTGGTATTCCCTGCAACATCCAGGGTATTCGTTACATCTTCTATACGAGTATTTTGGGCATGACCAATCAAGGCACCAATATTTTCAGCAGTTCCTTCGATAGATACGCCTGTCGTGCCGGAAATCAAGTTGAAATGGCCTATCTTTGCACCATCTGTCACACCAAACAAACCTTGCGAGCCTTTTAACCCAAAAATATTGTTTCCTAAGCCGTCCAATTTTCCTGTAAAAGCATTCCCTTCACTGCCAATCGAGGCAAAGGATTTTCCTGTCAAATCAATCGCATTGCGCAAGGCATAGTTACCGTGCAAATGCTGGTTGATTTTTCCTAATTCATCTGCATTATGAATCCATTGATATGTATGCGGGATTATACTGCTTTCTTGGGTACTATTATGGGAGACTAAGATCGTACCTTTAATATTATTCTTGTTGTCTGTACCAAGCACTAAATTAAAGTCTTTGTCTGTATCTGCGCCGGTACGCCGAACGTCCAAGTTAAAATTCCCATTGGTTTTCTGATTCAACCGGTCCACGTCAATGACAATACGATTGCCGTCAAAGGTAACTTTCGTGGCATCGATATAGCCTAGCGACATGAGTTCGGCATTAGTAGTCGTTGAAATACTCTTCAATGTAGTATTGATGGTATCAGTATTTCCCTGCCCTAATTGATTCAGCTGTGTATCATTCAATTTTTTATTCGACACATACAAACTGCCCACATTGATTTCTGCTGAATTGCCAATCTGCACGCCATTAGGATTCACAAGATAAATATTACCATCTTTGGCATTCATTTTTCCATAAATCTGAGACATATTGCTGCCTGTCACATAATTCAACGTATTAAAAGTACCGCCGCCATTTTTAGAAAAGTTAACCTGCGCATTGGCTCCAATGGAAAAATCATTCCAGGTAATAACGGCGTTCGTTCCATCTTGTTTGACATCCATGACGCCGTTTTTCTGACTGTCACTCAATGCTCCCTCTCTAATAGTTCCGCTGCCATTCACAAATTCGCCACCTGTTGGCAATGTCATATTATCTGGTACCGGATTGCCTGCCGCCTGCAATGGCAAAGGAATCATCAACCAGGATGCCATCATCCACATAGCAATAGATTGTCGAAGCCTCTGTTTTCGTTTCACCGTTTTCATCTCCTCAAAAAACTATTTAAAAACTTTCATTCCACCTAAAACAAAGATTTTATCTTATATATGTATAATTTAAATTTATGTTAAATTATGGCTTTCAATATTATGTTCTATATACG
>CAVKEA010000063.1:0-13355 GCA_963655305.1 bacterium | reverse complement strand
TTGGGGCCTCTTTTGCTATAAAAAAACGGACTCAGTTATCTGAATCCGTTTTTTTTTAATGAGGCTATTATGTTACAGCCCCTCCTGAAAGGATTTGTATATGGAAAGGCTAACTATCAGATATATCGATGAGCTTAACGCTTTCGACGCCTGGTTGGAAACAAATGAAATCTCGACAGCTGCTGTGGCTCTCTGGTATGCATTAATGCAGATTGCCAACAAGACGGGCTGGAAGAAGACGTTTAATGCCACGAACGGTATACTTAGCGTTAAAACAGGGGGACTTTCCGTTCCGGCTTTACATCGCGCAAGAACGGCGTTGCAGTCGGCGGGCAGAATCTCCTTTAGAACTCGAAAAGGTAAACAAGCCACTGAATACACCATAATCCCTTTTACATCTTCTGTTGCTTATCGAATCGTTAAGCAAACCGACCAAGTAACCGACCAAGTAACCGACCAGGTAACCGACCAGCGAACCGTACACATACCTAGACTAGAGAAGACTAGACAAGACAAGAAGCAGAAGGCACGCGTGCGCGCAAATAAAAATAGGCCGGAGGAAAACCGTACAGACCTTGCAGCTGTAATGCAAGCGTATGCCAGCAACATACACCCGGTTGCCAGCGATATCGAAAAAGACAAGCTGCTGGACATGGCAGCAAGTTATGGACCGGAGGCCTGTTTGAAAGCTATTGAACGAGCCGTGCTTAGAAATAGGCGAAGCTTGGCATATATCCAGGGCATACTGCGAAACTGGCAGGCAAATGGCTATGATGAATTGGACCATGCAAGGGAAAAAAAGGCAGAGGATACGTCGCAGTATGACGCGATTCCGTTTTAGAAGGGAGTGAGCGGGAATGGAATCTCAGGTTCTCCATAAAGCGCTTCATGCTGAACGCTATCAGGAATTGAAGCACAAGATAAAACGCATGCAGCTTTTGGAACAGGTGCGTGCACAGGCTGTGCCGACCTTGGGGGCACCGTCAGACGGCATTGTTTGCCAGCGATGCGGCAATACGGGATGGATTACGGCTGTTGACAAGGATGGGTATGATACGGCAGTTGCCTGCCCGGCATGTTATGAACGGCGGCAGCTGGTACGCCGGCTAAAGCACAGCGGTATTTCGGCGAAAGACTATGCCAGGTATACGCTGCAGCACTTTGATGCAGGGCGAAGCGATATGAGTGCCAAAATGAAAAACTTGGCTGTCCGTTATTTGGATGAGCATCACGCTGGCGGCGCTGGGTTTGGCGTGTTTGGCAGCAGTGGTGTGGGAAAGACACATATTTGCATTGCCGTATGTCATGAGCTGACACGGCGGTATCATGAGCCGCATTTTTATTTTTCGTACCGAACAGAAATGCCGGAGTTGGTAAAAGCACTGAAAAGCTACAACGACGAATACGACAAGGCTCTTACCAAATGGAAAACCTGCGAAAATTTGTACATTGACGATTTGTTTAAGCTGGCAGGCAATACGGAAAACGGGCATCTTGTCAGCATAGAACGGCAGGATTTACGCGTCATGTTTGACATTATCAACGCAAGGTATTTGAACCACAAAACGACGCTGTTTAGCTCGGAATATGCTGTCAAAGACATTACCAAAATAGACGGGGCTCTTGGCAGCCGCATCTACGAAATGACGGCACCGTATGGTTTGTATGTGGAAGGAAAGAATCAGCGGCTGGCAAGCGGCGGCCGAGATAAGGAGCAACTGTGATGAAAAATGTAGAAGGGTATAGTGACCCGACGGCAGGTGCAGCATGGGCACATATCAAATGGGATGAGAGAAAAAAGTGTTGTAAGCCGGTGTGCATTGTCGTTCCCGGTGAACCAGTCCCGCAGGGAAGACCTCGGTTTGCCAGGCATGCAGGCTATGTGCAGGCGTATGACCCGAAGCGGTCTAAGGATTACAAGGCTCGTATTTTGTCATATGTGTGGGTAGGCCTGAAAAGCCGGGCGTATACGCCATTTACGAGCAGCAGTGCACCGTTGGCAGTTTCTATTGCCATTTACCGCGGCATTCCGCAAAGCTGGTCTCGAAAAAAGAAAGAGGCTGCAGTCCAAGGAACAGTACGGCCCGTCAGCCGGCCGGATACAGATAATTATGTCAAAATCGTGCTGGACGCGCTGAATAAAGTACTCTGGAAAGATGATAGTGCGGTCGTATCGCTGCATGCTGAAAAATGGTACAGCGAAACACCGCGAATGGAAATTACGGTACAGGCGATAGGAGAGGGTATGCCGTTATGAAACGGTGCTGGTACTGCGGCAGACCGCTGAAACATGGCTATGATTTGGTAGTCACCATGCAAGGAGAGTTGCGGCCGGTGTGTCGTGATGACAGGATGTGCAAGGCCAATACAGGAATTCGCGGCAGAGGAGACAAACCTGTCATCAAGAAGCGGCCGAAAAATAAAGCATTGCAAAAGGCAAAGGAAAACACCGGGGAAGGGCGTGGATAAAATGGATGAAGCATTTTGCGAGATTTGCGGGCATGCATTTACCAAAAAGAGAAAAAATCAACGATATTGTGCTGTTTGTAAAGACAGGATTAAAAAAGAATACAAAGCATGGATAAGCAAGCCGTATCGGAGAAAACTTCTGTACTGCATCGTATGCGGTAAAGAAATAAAACGTAAACGAAGCCTGCATACCTGTTCAGATAGATGTGCAGCTATACTCAGCAGCATAGCGTCAGGAATCCGTGCAGAACAATGCAAAAAACAGAATAAAGAAAAACAACGTGTCAAAAAAGTTAAGCCGTTATCTAAGCTGGGGCAGCGTATTGCAGAAGCCAAGGCACTAGGCATGGAATATGGCGCGTATATGGCGCGTATATGGCTATGAGATATATGAAAGGAGAATAGACGATATGCAAGGAAAAACCCAAGCAGTTTATGGATATATTCGAGTATCGACCAAAGAGCAAAACGAAGAGCGGCAGCTAATGGCATTACAAAAAAGTGGCGTAGCCCCCAAAAATATCTATGCGGATAAACAGTCCGGCAAAGACTTTGACAGGCCGCAGTATCAAAAAATGATGAAAAAAATAAAAAGAGGCGATTTGCTTTACATCAAAAGCATTGACCGCTTGGGGCGCAACTATGAAGAAATATTGATACAATGGCGTACTTTGACGAAAGACAAGGGAGCAGACATTGTCGTATTGAATATGCCGCTGCTGGATACGCGGCGGGGCAAGGATTTAATTGGTACGTTTTTAAGTGACGTAGTGCTGCAGATATTGTCATTTGTAGCAGAGAACGAGCGCAACATGATTCGCCAGCGGCAGGCCGAAGGCATTGCGGCGGCAAAGGCAAGAGGAGTACGGTTTGGCAGACCACAAAAGCCGCTGCCGAATAATTTTTATAGCATGTACCGGAGATGGAAATGCGGGGAAATATCCGGAATGGCAGCAGCTAGAGAATGCGGTATGCCGCTGTCTACGTTTCGTTATCGTGCAGGGCTTGTAGAACATATGCCAATGGTTATTTAAGAGGGAGAAAAATATGATTACAGACAATGAAGCTATCAAGGCAATGAACACGTTGATTGATTATTGTAAGTATCCTAAATCATGCAGCGGTTGTGTACTCAAAAAAAACTGCGAGACGATTGAAGAAGATTTTGCAGTTTTTAGTGAATTAGACCGCATCGAGGAGGCGGATGAGATGCCGAACAGAATCAAAGCGGAAGAACTGGCACCGAACATGGCAGCAGCTATCATGAACCGAAGAGATTAGGAAAAGCCATGGCTAGAGGGAGTGGATAAAATGAAAAAAATATTGGGACCTGGTAAAAAAGTGGAAAGGCATAGATAATACGGAGATTCCTGAACGAGAATGCCTGTTGATGATGAAGCAGTTGGGGATTCCGCATAAACGGCTTTTCTTTTACGAAACAAAGGGAAAACATACGGCTGAAAAGTGGAAAGTCGCTGATTTTTACGGTGATTCGACCCAAGAAGTGGATAAATTCCATACCAGCTTAGAAATTGAAACGCAAGACGGACTCAAAAGACGGATACTAGCTGTATATTTTTCTTCTATGCAGAGAACGGAATTTAAAAGAAATACATCAGAGCGTGAAGGTTGGAAACACTAAAATGCGAAAGAGGTAATAACAAACGGAGGGAGATAGACATGTATCATAACGATTATGTTGTTTCGATAAGGGAATATTTGCGGAGATATAACGAATTTTCCGTGTATATGGCAAACATACAGGAAGAAATTAAGGAATGTGAAAGCAAAATGCAAATGGCCGCAGCCCCTAAAATTCCTGTGCTATCTCCATCCGGCGGCTGCGGTGGAACCGGAGAACTGCACAGCCCGCAGGAACAGGCATATTTCCAAAAAGAAGATTTAAATGCACGCATTCATCAACTGCATACAGATTTAAGTCATATAGAGCCGCTCATGAAGCGGCTTAATCGTTCGCTGGACGCGTTGACCGCATCCGATAGGCAAATTATACAGGCCCGCTTTATTGATGGGCAGTCTTGGGAAAATACGGCAAGATGTGCCAACTGCAGTATTGGATTTTGCCGGAAGCGTGCTAATAAAATATTGGAGATACTGGCCGGTATGATGTTTGGCCCGGGAGCGGTACCTGTACAGAACGCATTAGTATTTTATGATGAGAAAAAAGTAATGTGAATGACATGAATTTTAAATTTCTATATGATATAATAAATACTACGAAAAAATACGGCTAATAAATATATTATGAAAGTAAAGTTAGTTGTGTTGCCGATTTTTAATAAGAAGGAGGGATATATATGTTAGATGCACTGACTTTGGCTAAATATATTGTATCAAAGTGTACGACAGATCAATGTCCCATTAGTAACTTGCAATTACAAAAGATTTTGTATTATATCCAAGTAGATTTTTTAAAACGAACAGAACAACCAGTTTTTTCTGATAATATTGAGGCATGGAAATTTGGCCCAGTGGTACCTAATGTTTATTATCATTTTTGTGGCTTTGGTGCTATGCCAATAGAAACTAATTATGAAGTTGATTTAGGCATGAATACGGTAAGTATAGATAATATTATTTGTGAAAAAAGAGATAAAAAACCATGGGATTTAGTTGAAGATACTCATGCAGATGGAAAAGCGTGGAAAAAAGTTTTTAATAATGGAGAGGGAAATAAAAAGGTGATTTCTATTGAATTGATGAGGAAGTTTGGTTAATGGATATTTCGAAAGAAGATACCAAACGTAAGGAATTTAGAAATATTTTATGTTCTTTGGCAGAACCGCAAGCATTAAAAAACAGTAGTGAAAGGGCAGTTATATACAAGCGATTAGAAGCATTGTACTATGATTCTAATCCTAAACAGAAATACAGACATTTTTATTCTGATATTTTTATAGTTTTAACGCAAATACATCAACAAGATTGTCCTGGCAGTATTGAAACACTTGGGCAGAATATTTTAGAAATAAGAAAAGGATATCAAGCTATAAATGAGGACGAAAATGGAGATTTAATTGATATCAGTGATAACATTAAAAAATTGTACGATCACGTCAGTTTGGATATTGCGCGTATTAATTACTCGGATAAGGGAGATTGGAAAATATCTGGTCAGGAAGCCATTTCAAAATTAGAATCACGAAATAATGGTTTGGATGAGCAAATAAACAAATTCAGTCAACAAATGAATAATATTGAACAAAAATCTAATAGCATGCAAAGAGAATATATTGCTATATTAGGGATATTTTCTGCAATTATAATAGCATTTTTTTCAGGCATTGGATTTTCATCATCTGTTTTAGCACATATGCATGAAGTATCTGTTTATAGATTATTATTGACTATTTGGTTATTAGGCATGGTTCTTTTTAACATTTTAGTTATACTGATGTATTTTATAAAATCAACTATTAGTAATAAAGCAAGTTCATTTAATTTTATAGTTGTGGGGATTGTGAGTAATGTTTTATTTGTATTAGGATTTGGTGGTACATTAATTGCATGGCATCTACAACTATTGGGATGCGGTAATTTGTAAAATTGTGGATAACTTTTTTTCTGTAGCAGTTTTGGGCAGATTTGTGACAAATTTATGACAAGAAAAAGCAGGAATAGTATGGTATACTGTATATGTGGAAAGAAGGAAAACAAGAGCGTTCTCGAATCCACATAACTCCTTATAATAAGACACAAAGAATAACAAAAGACAGGCTGCGTACATTTTATGATGTACAGCCTGTCTTTTGCGTATAAAAAAACTCCTTTTCATATAACTAATCTTGTTTTAAAGATTGACTTATAAACAAACATATGGTACAATTTAACCATGGAAAGGAGGAAAGAGATATGCTAATGAAGCTAGTAAAGTGGATAAAAGAAAATGAACCGCTTATCGTAGCAATCATAAACCTGGCAACGGCACTGATTTTACTATTCAAAGCAGTTCATTAATGTAAGGGGCGGACCGCCGAAAGGCGATTCGCTTACCTAAAGTATAGCATATCTCAAAGTACGATGCAAAATACGGCAAAATATTTGACACATGTAGCACTAGTTATTTCAGTATGCGCATTGCTGGTGGTGATATTCAAATGACAAATATAAAACACAGCAATGGATGGGGCGGTGTCAGACATGGGGCAGGACGCCCCAAGGGGACGACGAAACCGGAAGGCGTTCGCCAGCAGCATCAAGTACGGGCTTATGATGACGAATGGGCAATCATTAAAGAGTTTGCTTCCATCGTCAAGAAAGACCCGGAACGGGCTAAGCGAATGATGAAAACCGAATAATGAAAAAGGTCACGTACATGCTGCGTGACCTTTTTTCGTGGGTGCATAGTGCAATGGCAGTACGGCAGTCTCCAAAACTGTAGATGAAGGTTCGAATCCTTCTGCACCTGCCAATTTTAGGAAGGAAATTTATCATGCTGCAGTTGATGATTATCAGAGATAAACAGAAACGGTATATTGGATTTGTTTTGCAGGGGCATGCATCCGATAGCCTGACATGCGCCGGTGTAAGTGCTGTGGCTCAAACAGCGGTTATTGGGCTGCTTCATTATGCGAAACGGGCGCGGTATTGTGTGGATGAAGGCATAACGGCTATTGTAGTGGATGTATTAAATTGTGAATGCCGGGCTATATTGGAAACGGCGATTCAAGGGATTATGGCTGCGGCTGACAGTGGTCATCATTCGATGCCAGTTATATACGGAACTAAAGAGCAGTTATCCTTTGATGTCGTGCATACAGCAGGAATGTCACCATAGGCGGCATTCTTTTTTTATGGAGGTGATACCGTGGCTAAAGGAAAATACGAAAAATGGCTGCAGCCTGAAAACCTGATACGCCTGCAGGGATGGGCGCTTGACGGATTAACAGATGAACAAATCGCGGCTAATATGGGTATCACGCCGTCAACATTATATGCATGGAAAAATAAGTTTTCGGAGATTTCGGAGTCCTTAAAAGAAGGCAAGGATACAGCGGATCGGCAGGTAGAAAATGCCTTGCGTAAAGCGGCTTTGGGGTATTCGGTGGATGAAATAACGCGTGAGTGGGATAAAGAACAGCAGGAAATGGTTGTAACCAAAGTGGTTACTAAACATATACAGCCAAGCGTTACGGCTCAGATTTTTTGGCTGAAGAACCGCAAACCGCAATACTGGCGCGATAAACAAGACCTCAGCGTAGAAGGGGCGCTGCCGGTTATTATTCATGATGATTTGGATGATTTAGACGATTAGGGTGTAAGGACGTGATGTGACGATGTCAAAACGACCGAAACAGGTTGTTGAAAAATCGTTAAAAGCAATAGTAGGACGCGGTTATAATCGATTTTGGCGATGCAAGAAACGGTACCGTGTCGTAAAAGGCAGCCGTGGCAGCAAGAAAAGTGCTACTACATCGCTTAATATCATCTATCGCATGATGAAATACCCTTTGGCCAACACACTGGTAGTTAGGCAGACGTACAGCAGTCTGGCCGACTCATGTTTTGCGCAGTTGAAATGGGCAATTCATCGATTGGGGGTAGACCATCTATGGCAGATAAAGGTATCGCCTTTGATGATGATTTACATTCCGACAGGGCAGCGGATTTTATTTCGTGGCCTGGACGACCCGCTAAAGACGACATCCGTCACGGTGGCTACGGGCGTGCTGTGCTGGGGATGGCTTGAAGAAGCGTATGAAGTGAAAGATGAGGCGTCTTTTGCGACGATTGATGAAAGTCTGCGTGGTGAAATGCCGCCTGGCTATTTTATTCAGTGGACTTTGACTTTCAACCCTTGGGATTCCAGCAGCTGGTTAAAATCCCGTTTTTTTGATGCGCCGCATGATAATGTACTGGCTATAACGACAAATTATATGTGCAATGAATGGCTCACGAAAGAGGACTTGGCCTTATTTGATGAAATGAAGGAGTTGGACCCGGAACGGTATAAAGTAGCTGGGCTGGGAGATTGGGGCGTAGCGGCAGGACAGTATTTTAATCAGTGGCGTTCAGATTTGCATGTTGTAGAGCCGTTTGCAGTTCCGAAATCATGGATGCGGTTTCGGGCAATGGACTGGGGACAGGCAAGGCCCTATTGTGTATTGTGGTTTGCTGTTGATTATGACGGCAACCTTTGGTGCTATCGTGAACTTTACGGCTGGGGCGGCAAGCCGAATGTCGGCACGGGCGAAACGGCCGAAGAAGTGGCGATGCGTATCATCAAGGTGGAAAAGGCTTCAGAGAATGTCAGCTATGGCGTATTGGATACTGCCTGCTGGGCTCGCACGGGTGTGACTGGGCCGACGATTGCTGAAGCAATTAATACGATTCTTTGTGACCATCACATAGTCACGTTTGGGGAATGCAGCAAAGGACGCGTAGAAGGCGGCAATGCCATTAAGCAGAGGCTGATTGGTGCAAAGAATAAGCAGGGCGAACAGGTACCAGCACTGCGTTTTTTCAGCACATGCATCCACACGATACGAACGATGCCGCAGCTGGCACATGATAAGAATAATCCTGAATTGTATGATACCAAAGGGGAAGACCATGCAGCAGATACGGTTGCGTATGCTTGTATGAGCCGTCCATGGACACCGCCGAAGCCGCATCCGGCTGTGACGCATGACCGGTATCAGCATGAAACCAACAGCAGTGTATGGGCTGTGTAAAGAGGTGAGAATATGGAGAATATGCAAACACCGGAAGATACCATAAAAGCGAACCGTGAAATCAGAAAATATCGTGATTGGTTCCGGGCTGCTGTCGATAAAGCACAGGAATGGCGGGAAGAAGCAAGAGAAGACTATGAGTTTGTAGCCGGTAAACAGTGGACGGATGCTGATAAAGCCCGGCTGATGGAAAGCGGCCGACCGGCGCTTACAATTAACCGCATCAAACCGATTATTAATCTGCTTAGTGGGTATCAGCGTTCGAATCGGTATGATATAGATTTTTTGCCGCGCACCAATGACGATATGGCACTTTGCCAGGTTCGCAAAGGAATCACGAAGTATATTATGGACCGCTGTGATTATGACGGTAATGAGTCGCAAGTGTTTTTGGATGCGGCTATCTGTGGCTTAGGCTGGTTTGAGGTCGGCTATCGGTTTGACCCGGCGATTAATGACGGGGAGGCATATATTCATCGAGAAGACCCTTTCGGGATGTACGTAGATCCGGAAGCGCGCAAACCAGATTATAGCGATGCCAGGTATATGATACGGGCTAAATGGGTAGATAAAGAGGAGCTAAAGGCTGTTTATCCGGAATTTGCCGATGTCATTGATGTACAGACTGCCAAATATGACAGTGCAGAACGTGATAATGCGGCGCAGGAAATGGAAGGACACGAGCCGTTATGGTATCAGCGGCAAACCCATAAAGTGCGGTTGTGTGAATGCTGGTATAAGGAAAAGGTAAAAGAAACGTTTTTTTATCTTACGGATGGAACGACTGTCAAACAAGCGGATGTACAGATACCGATGTTTTTAAACGGCAGTATTGAAGGCGTGCGAACGGTACTGATTGACAAAGTCCGAGTGGCTGCCTTTATTGAAAATATTTTATTGGAAGATATAGAAAGTCCATATGAACATGGTGAGTTACCTTTTGTGCCATTGATTGTGTATCATTTCGGCGAAGGGGATATTCCAGCCGGCATTGTTCGGGATTTGAAGGACCCGCAGCGGGAAATCAATAAACGGCGCGTGCAGCAGCTTCATATTTTAAACAGTGCCAGCAATGGCGGTGGTTGGATTGAAGAAGATGCCATGAGCCCGATGCAGAAAGAACGGTTCCGGGATAAGGGAAATATTCCCGGCTATTTTGCGGAAGTACGTCCCGGCGGCATCAGTAAAATTCGGGAACGGCAGCTAGTCAATCCGCCGACAGCCGTCATCCAGCAGGAACAAATGGCAACGGATGACATTCGGTCTATTTCCGGCATTAATGAAGCATTAATGGGCACAGATATTCAATCCTCATCCAGCGGCCGCGCTATTGAACTAAAACAAAAGCAGGCTATTACACATTTGGCATCCATTTTTGATTATCTGCGCAAAGCTAAAAAGGGAATTGCCTACAGGCTATGGGGAAGCCGTGGTCATAAAGGAATCATCCCGCAGTATTACACAGAGGATAAAGTCTATCGTGTGGAAGGGACAAACGGACAGAAGTTTATCCGTGTCAATCAGCAAGTCATGCAGCAGGACCCCTTGGGAAATACGATTCATCAGACGCTGAATGATTTGTCCCAAGGGGATTTTGATATTGTCATTGCAGATACCCAGGCTAGTACGACGCAGCGGCAGGCGCAGATGTGGGGCTTGGTGGATGCGGTCAGCAAATTGGGTATCCCCGGCGATTTGGTATTTGATGTCATTTTGGACTTGTCGGATTTGCCGGATAAAGAAACGATTAAGCAGCGTTGGCAGCAGCGGCAGCAGGCCCAGGCGCAACAATCTCAGCAGCAGGTGCAGCAGCAAATGCAGTTGGAACTCATGAAGCAGCAGAACATGAATCAAAGCATTACGTATAAAGACGCACCGCTTCCTATCCAGTTGGCTATGGCCGCTAAACAGGGGCTGATTGATCCGGAAATTGCCAAATATGCGACGCAGGTTTTCGTACAACAGATGTTCCCGCAGTTTGCTGCCGAACAGCAGGCGAAAGCGCAGGCAAGCCAGTCAATGCAGCTGCAACAGGCCTTGCAGGGACAACAAATGCAGCAGCAAACTGTTAATAATCTGGAGCCGACAGCTGCTAATGGGCAAGTACCCGCTGCGCAGGCAGCTGCAGCGAATACATCGCCTGCGGGACAAACGAAGCCGTTGACCGCGGCTGCGGTTAAGTCATTGATGGCCGGTCAGACGCCGGCAGTATAAAAAGGAGGAATGTACATGCCACGTGCGACAGTAAAAACAGAATCCGTTAGTAAGGGAGAAATCAAAACACCTAAAATCGAGGCACTGCAGAATGCCATTGTGGATTTAGGACTGCAGATGGCCAGTGAAGCGAAAGCACATAATACGCCGCCGTCGCAGGGGGAAGTAGAACGGGTGAAGGCATTGCTTGATTTATACGCATTATTAAAATAACCAGCTACGGCTGTTGCTTGTGGGGCAGCAGCCGTTTTATATTACACTATTCGAGCCGACATCGAGAAGGTCGTGATTCGTCTCAGGACGTTAAACAAAGGAGAGTATTATGGCAAACGAAGAAATGAATTTACAGTTATTTGCAGAAACAACAGTGAACGAACCAACCACGGAATCTGCCGAACCCGTTGCTGCAGATGTACAAGCACCGGCAACAGAGCCTGGTATTCCTGACGAATTGGATGGCGTATCTCCGGATATTGCCAGGGAAATCATGAAGGAAGCGGAAGATACGGAAACGAAAGAAGCTCCGGCAGTTGCTGACGGTCAGCAGCCGCCTGCGGCTGAACTGGAGCCGGAGGACAATACAGATGTCGACGCTGATGCTGACAGCGAAAACAAACAAGTAGAAGACGATGTATTGGAAACTCCCAAGCAGCCGATTCCGTATGCCCGTTTCAAACAGGTCAATGATAAGCTCAAGGCGGCTGAAAAACAGCTGAAAGAAATGCAGGAACAGCGTGAAAAAACAGTTCCTAAGCAGCAGACCCCGCAGCCAGTGCAGCCGGTATTGTCGGCCCCGATGCAGCGACCTATGCCGGAAGCGGCATTTACACTGACTCCGGAAATTTCCGGGAAAATTGAAGCGGCAGCCAAGGAAGAAGCCATGAAAATGACAGGCATGTCTAAAGAAGATGTGGACAACCTGGAATATGCTGACGATGACGATACGAAAAAGCAGCGCTGGCATACCGCTGTCGCTATGGGCCGCAATATGATTTTAGGGCAGATTCAGCAGGAAGCACAGCGGCAGCAGCAGCGTCAGATGATGTTTTTGCAGCAGCACCAGCAGTTAATGCAAGAGTATCAGGATTTTGCCAATAAAGAAATGCAGGCTGATAATTTTGCGGCAGTGCAGCAATTTGCTGTCAATGATTTTCTTCAGACGAAAACACCAACGGAACAACAAATTATTAGCAGCGCGTATGCCCGCATCCAGCGGAATGTCGCTAGTCCGGCAGAGGTATACAGCGTTGTAAACTATTTTAAAGAAGCCAAAGAGGCGTATCAAAAGGCACAGGCTAACGATAAGCCGGAGACAGTACCTGCAAAGCCGGACATTGCGAAAACCAAACAGAAAATTGCGGCGGCAAATAAACAGCCCCGCTCACAACAGATTGAAGGAGCCGCCAGCACAGACGGAAAAGCTCTTACGGTTGCGTCACTGCAGCATCTGCTGGATACGACACCGTGGGAAAACATTCCGGATGAATACAAAACTATCTTACTGAACGGCTCGTTTACTAGTTAACGAAAGGATGATGCAACATGGCAGTAACAACGATTCCACAGAATTTGGTGGAAAAAGCTTGGGCGAAAGATACATGGACAACCGCTCTCAATAATATCTTTTTTGGTAAATTTATGGGTTCTGGTGTAGATAATATTATTCAAGTCAAAGAAGAGCTGAAGAAAGAAGCAGGCGATTCGATTACCATGCGCCTGCTCATGAAATTGAAAGGTGACGGCGTTACCGGCGACAACACATTGGAAGGCAACGAAGAAGCCATGCAGTATCGTGATTTCACGGTTACGGTTGACCAGATTCGGAATGCCGTTCGCTTGAAAGGTAAAATGGAAGAACAGAAGACTTCCGCAGATATGCGCAAAGATGCCAAAACGGCTTTGTCCAACTGGCTGACAGAGTAGATAGTGTCAAGTTGTTGTGGGACTTTTTATGAAGAAGTTCCTTGAAACTAAATT
>CAVKEA010000062.1:0-13551 GCA_963655305.1 bacterium | reverse complement strand
CTGAATTTCTTCTTCAAATCTTTGTTTTAAGGACTTGACATATTACCAGATAGCTTTATATATAAAACAGGTCTTAGCACCTTTTCCGTATTATAGTATGTGAAATCGAATTTTTCAATTTCAACATATGAAATTTAATATAATTTTAATATTTCGTTTGCGCAGAATGCCAATAATAAAATCGTGATACACGGCGTAAATAAGCCATTTATATACTTAAATTTTTGTTTAAAATATTTCTTTATATAAAAGTTATTTTTACAATAAGAAAAATACAGATAGAAATGAGGCGAACATAATGAATATATTAATCAGTGCATGTTTACTAGGAGTCTATTGCCGCTATGACGGGCGCACCAAACAGTATGAAACTGTAGCGCCGTTGCTTCACAACGAGACGGTTCATTTGATTCCCATCTGTCCGGAACAAGCCGGCGGTCTGGCAACGCCGCGAAAACCGGCAGAACGACAGGGAGAATATGTCGTGACCTGCGACGGGCAGGACGTTACGCAGGCCTATCAAAAAGGGGCAGAACAGGCGTTGTATTTGGCCAAGCTGTTTCACTGCTCCTATGCCGTGCTGAAAGAAAAAAGCCCGTCCTGCGGCAGCGGTATGGTCTATGATGGTACCTTTACTAGGACGCTGCAGCACGGCGACGGCGTGACAGCCGCACTGCTGCGCCGGCATGGGATTACCGTTATCGGCGAAAGCGGCATTGCGTCTCTGCTGCAGAAACTGCAATAGAATGCAGCAGCAAAAAAGAGGTTGTAACAAAATGAGACCAAAAGCTCATTTTGTTACAACCTCTTTTACTATATCGTGTTGCGTGCATCGTTTATAGCAGTACAATGCATTTTCTTCAAACTACAAACTACACACTTTTAAAGGAAAAAGAACATCATGTATAGGACAGCCAAAAACGGTATGCTGCAGTCCCTAGTTAGCGGGCGGCGTATCCTGTTGTCCCTTGTCGGATGTATCGACCGTGCCGTGCCAATGCAGATACAAAAAGACAGCCAGGGCAATGACAAAGGCGATGACACTGGTCATTTGGGCTGATTTTAAGCCCAACGTGATGTTGACATAATCGCCGCGCAAAAATTCCAGGAAGAAACGTTCTACGGCATAGAGCATGACATACAGCGAAAACACTTGTCCTTTTTTATGCGGAAAGGAGCTGTAAAAGAGCAGAGCGACAAAGACGAGAATATCGAGCTGTCCTTCCCAGATTTCTGCAGGCCACAAGGGCTGATTGCCGTAGGTGTGATAAGCCAGTGTCGTATCGGGATAGAGAATGCCGAAGCTGCTGCCCGTAGGATGGCCGAAGGCGTCGCCGTTCATAAGGTTGGCCATGCGGCCGACAGATTGTCCCAAAATAATGGCCGGCGCCAGCAAATCCCCAAAAGCCCACGTATCAATATGATGGCGCCGCGTGTACCAAATACCGGCAAGGGCGCCAAACAGCAGGCCGCCTTGAATGGCCATGCCGCCCTGCCAGACAAAGGGGATTTCCGTCAGGTGGTTGTGATAATAGGGCCAGTCAAAAAAGAAGACGTCCCATAACCGGCCGCCGACAATGCCGCACAGGCCGCAGCAAAGTGTAAAATCAAATATATGTGTATGCCAGCCGCGGCCGTCCCGTTTCATAATGTAATAGGCGACGATGCCGGCAGAAATAATGCCCAGCATAAACAGCAGGCCGTACGCGCGAATAGGAAAGGAACCGATAAAAAATAAATATTGGTGCAATATAAAAGCCTCCTTTGGAAGATATGTGTTATAATAGTACCCATGTGATTCGTATCGCAAAAGTGCTTATATTTTTTTCATTATACATGATTTTATAAAAAATTCTAGTACGTCTGGGGTAAAAAACGCGTAAGACCTACGAGAGACAATGAGGAGCTAAACGAGATGAAAAGAAATCGAAATGTACGGGCCCTGTGCCTGGCTGTGCTGTTGGGACTGAGTGTGCCGTTGACAGGCTGGGCTGCCAAGCCGCATGCCGAAGCCATGCAGGCCAAAACGGACGATCCGGTGTTTGTCGTTCCGAAAGCTGCCAATCCGATTCCGGCAGAAGCCGTCAAAGGACTGCAAATCCGTGAAGAAAACGGCCGCTGGCTGGTATCTGACAAAGCACTGCAGCAGTATGGCATCTATGCGGCCGATGAAAAAAAGGGGACCTATTGGTTCCAGCTGCCGCCCGATGCCCAGGGGCAAAAACGATGGCAGAATACGCGCGTCAGCCTGATGCTGCCGGGACAGTCAGTGCAGCAGGAACGAACCGTCAATATCCGGTATATCCGCCGGCCGCTGGGCATCAGCTATGTATTGGACAGCAATGACAAATCCCTGCTGCCGCCGGCACAGCCGACACGCGTCATACCGCAGCTGCGCCAGACAGCAGAACCGATAGAAACAGCCAAGCATACGGCCAAAGAAGGAAAAATGGACATGGTCTTGTTTTGGGACCCGGTCATGGATGAAAACCAAGAATTGCCGGCCCTGCAGACCAAACAGCCGATTATGTCGCCGTGTGCCCTGCGGCTGAGCGAACACGGCTTGGAACTGCGTCATCCGGATTTTGCCATGCTGGCAGCATCCTATCGGGACAAAGGCTACAGCATGTGGCCGCTGGTAGACAATCACTTTGACCCGAAATTGACCCATGCCGTTCTCCAAAACGAATCGCTGCAGGAACAAATCATCAAAGAAATGATTGGCTATGCGCTTTTATACGAATTTAAAGGCTACAACTTGGATTTTGAAAATGTAAACTATGCCGATAAAAACGGCTTGACGGCATTTGTCAAAAAAATCAGCGATGCCTGCCATGCCTACGGCGTGCAGGTCTCCATGGATGTGACGTTCCTTTCAGACAGTCCCAACTGGTCGCTGGTATATGACCGCAAAGCCTTGGCGGACAGTTTGGATTATATGATGGTCATGGCCTATGACCAATACGGCCGCACGAGTCCGGTCGCCGGTCCGGTCGCCTCCTATCCGTGGGTAGAAAACGGCATTGAAGCACTGCTGCCGCAGGTTCGCCCGGACAAGATTATTTTGGGGATGCCGCTGTACATGCGGCTGTGGTATGAATCCAAAAACGGCAAAGACCTGCCCAAGGACATGGCGCAGTGGCCGGCCGTAGCAGGAGAAGCCAAAGCCGCAGCAGAAACAAACAGCCCGGCAGCCGCTAAAAAGCAAAAAACAAAGCTGTTTGTCCGGACGCTGACCATGGCGGACAGTGAAGCACTGATGAAAAAATACAAGAACCATGTCGTCTGGGATGAAACGTTGCAGGCGTATTATTTGGAACTGCCCCTGCAGACCGGCACTGTCAAGGTTTGGTTTGAAGAAGAAAAATCACTGAAGAAAAAAGCCGAACTCGTACAAAAATATGGCCTGGGCGGCGCATGTTTTTGGCGCAAAGGCTTTGAAACACACCAATTTTGGCAGCGATTTGCCAAACATGAATTGACTTGATGTGAACAGACCACTATAATAATACTATTAAGACGCTACTAAGGGTGTTTTTATTTATATCCGACAGGTAGGATAGGAGGCTTTATTCAATTGGAAAAATATATTCCCCAGGAAATAGAAAAGAAATGGCAGCACATTTGGGAAGAAAGCAAATGTGACTGTTGCCACGAAGACGATAAGAGACCGCCGTATTACGTATTGGAAATGTTCCCGTATCCGTCGGGCAATCTCCACATGGGCCATGTCCGCAACTATACGATTGGTGATGTCATTGCACGGTACCGCCGCATGAACGGCTACAACGTGCTGCATCCGATGGGCTATGATGCGTTTGGCATGCCGGCTGAAAATGCGGCTATCAAACACAACATCCCGCCAGCAGACTGGACGTTCAGCAACATTGCCAACATGACCCGCCAGCAGAAAGCCTTGGGCCTTTCCTATGACTGGGACCGTGAAGTCGCTACGTGCCACGAAAAATACTATAAATGGACGCAGTGGATTTTTGAACTGCTGTACAAACGGGGCCTGGCATATCGTAAAGAAGCCAAAGTCAACTGGTGTGAAAAATGCAATACCGTGTTGGCCAACGAACAGGTTATTGAAGGCAAATGCTGGCGCTGCGATACGCCGGTTGTCAAAAAAGACCTCAAACAGTGGTTCTTTAAAATTACCGACTATGCAGACCGCCTGTTGGAAGATTTGAAACTGCTGCCGGGTTGGCCGGAACGCGTCAAAACGATGCAGAAAAACTGGATTGGCCGCAGTGAAGGCTTGGAATTCAGTTTTGACATTCCGTCATTGCAGGAAAAAGTCGCCGTATATACGACACGTCCGGATACGATTTACGGCGTTACCTTTGTCGTATTGCCTCCAGAACATCCATTAGTAGGAAAACTTCTTGAAAACAATCCGAAAAAAGAAGAATTAGAAGCATTCTGCGAAAAAGTACGCAACACGAGCGATATCGAACGTACCAGCACCGAATCAGAAAAACTGGGCATGTATACCGGCGTGGACTGCATTCATCCGCTGACAGGCAAACCGGTCCAAATCTGGATTACCAACTACGTCCTGTATGATTATGGTACCGGCGCCGTTATGGGTGTACCGACCGGTGACCAGCGTGACTGGATGTTCGCTACCAAATACAACATCCCAAAAATCATTACCCTGCAGCCAAAAGATCATGAACTGAAACTGGAAGAAATGGACCATGCCTACGAAGATAAAGACGGCGTTTTGGTCAATGCCGGACAGTTTACTGGTATGGAAATGCATAAAGCCATGAAAGCCATCATCGACTACATGGAAGAAAAAGGTTTGGGCAAACGCCGCGTCAACTACCGTCTGCGCGATTGGCTGATTTCACGGCAGCGGTACTGGGGCGCTCCGATTCCTATTATTTACTGCCCCAAATGCGGTGAACAGCTCGTTCCGGAAGATCAGCTGCCGGTAAAACTGCCGGAAGATGTCAAATTTACGGCCGGCGCTGTATCCCCGCTGGCAACCAGTGAAAAATTTGTTCACTGCACCTGCCCGAAATGCGGCGGTCCGGCAACGCGCGAAACCGATACAATTGATACCTTTGTTTGCTCGTCTTGGTATTACCTGCGCTATACGGATGCCCGCAACGATGAAAAAGCATGGGATCCCAAGAAAGCAAATCACTGGATGAATGTAGACCAATACATCGGCGGCATTGAACATGCTATTTTGCATCTCATGTATTCCCGCTTCTTCATGAAAGTATTCTATGATGCCGGATTGGTTGACAACGTAGAACCGTTTGAACGCCTGCTGACGCAGGGGATGGTACTGCTTGACGGCAGTAAGATGTCCAAATCGAAAGGCAACATCGTATCGCCGGAAGAAATTTTGGCCAAATACGGTGCCGATACAGGCCGTCTCTTCATTCTCTTTGCCGCTCCGCCGGAACGTGACTTGGCTTGGTCTGATCAAGGCGTAGAAGGCTCGTATCGTTTCTTGAATCGTGTATGGCGCATTGTCCATCAGTATTTGGACATGGCCAAAGACGGCGAAGAAGGACGCGACTATACAGAAGCCGAAAAAGAACTCCGCATGCAGGAATACAAAGCCATTGCCAAAGTCACGGATGACATCAAAGGGGTAGACGGCAACTACGCATTCAATACAGCTGTCAGCTCCATCATGGAATTTGTCAATGCCATGTATGCCTATGTAGGCAGCCAGAAGACGATTCGCAAAGATGTCGCCGTAGAAGCCAACCAAAACCTGATTAAACTGCTGGCACCGTTTACGCCGCACATTACAGAAGAATTGTGGCAGATTTGCGGTTTTGAAGGCAGCGTTCATGCACAGGAATGGCCGAAAGTCGATGAAACTGCGCTGGTAGTCGATGAAATCGAACTGCCTGTACAGATTAACGGCAAAGTCCGCGACCGCATTACAGTACCGGTAGAAATCGATGCTGTTGTATTAAAAGAAAAGGTATTGGCACTGCCGCATATTCAAGAATTGACAGCCGGCAAGAACATTGTAAAATTCATTGCAATACCAAAGAAAATCATCAACATTGTTGTCAAATAAAACAAGCGTACTGTTACACTACAAACAGTATCAAAAGGGGGTTGCCGTTTCGTGCGGCAGCCCTTTTTTCATAGAAAGAAGGAAAAGAATACGATGAGGGAATATACACCATGGCCGCCGCGTCAAGTACGGCAAAACCGCTGCATGAATACGACGCCCTGCGCAGTGATTGTGCCGATTATCCAAAAAAACGGCGAGGAACACCTTGTGTTTGAAGTGCGAAGCAGCAAACTGAATTGGCAGCCCGGGGATATTTGCTTTCCCGGCGGCAGGATTGAACCCGGTGATGCCGATGCGCTGGCTGCGGCCCAGCGTGAATTGACAGAAGAGTTAGGCGTTGTTCGTGAGCAAATTCACATACTTGGCCCGCTGGATTATGTAGAATCGCCCGTAGGCGTGACCGTCTGGCCGTTTGCCGCCTATATAGATACACCGCATTTTACGATTAGCCGCGGAGAAATCGACCATATTTTTACTGTGCCCGTCGCTTGGTTTGCTGCACACAAGCCGCAGGTCTGCCAAATTGAAATGGCGACCCGGCCGGCTCCTGGGTTTCCTCAAGGGCTGTCTATATCGGGGCAGACCCAGTGGAAACAGCGCAAAAACTACAATGTATTGATTTATGCGTACCAAAATTATAAAATTTGGGGAATTACAGCGCATATCCTTGACAACTTCATGTCCATTCGTCTATAATACAAACATAAGCTTTCCTTAATTTTTGCATCAGATATAATTCGTTATACGTAAAGTTTTGATAAAACAAATCTGGTACATAGAGCAATCGCTTATATGATTCTTCAATTACAATTAAATACAATATAAATGCTGTTTCTTTATACTTCACATGCAGATTATGCATGTAATAATGTCCGTCAATGAAGAAATAAGAATAGCTAGACCTAAAATGCTTTGATATATGAAATTCTATTACAAAAAGGCATGGTGTACTTATCTGTTCCTATGGTTTTGCTATTGATTTACCATGTGAAAAGTTGTACAATGCTAATGTAAGCAAAAAGGTTGTGTATATGCCCCAGCAGTATACACTGCACGGGAAATGTTACCGTTACCCTACATTAAGGAGAGTGGAAGAATCATGAATTTTAACTTGACAGAAGTACAACAGGATTTCGTAAATTTGGCTAAAGACTTTGGCGAAAACAAATTGGCTCCAACCATCACAGAACGTGATCATCAGGGCGTTTTCGACCGCGCACTCGTAGATGAAATGCTCAGCTTAGGCTTTGCAGGCGCTTATTTTGAAGAAAAATACGGCGGCATCGGCGAAGACGGCGGCGACGTTTTGAGCTATATCCTCGCTGTTGAAGAATTAGCTAAATATGATGCTGGTGTATCCATCACATTGTCTGCCAGCGTATCTCTCTGCGCTAACCCGATTTGGCAGTTCGGTACAGAAGAACAAAAAGAAAAATACCTCACACCGTTGGTTGAAGGTACAAAACTCGGTGCATTCGGCTTAACAGAACCGAACGCTGGTACTGATGCTTCCGGTCAGCAGACTGTTGCAGCAAAAGATGCTGACGGCAACTACATCCTCAACGGTTCCAAGATGTTTATCACAAACGCTGGCGAAGCTGATATTTACATCGTATTCGCTATGACAGATAAGAGCCAGGGTACGAAAGGCATCAGCGCATTCATCCTTGAAAAAGGCATGGAAGGCTTCACATTCGGCAAAAAAGAAGACAAAATGGGCATCCATACTTCCCAGACAATGGAATTAGTATTCCAGGACGTAAAAGTTCCGAAAGAAAACCTCCTCGGTCAGGAAGGCAAAGGCTTCAAGATTGCTATGATGACATTGGACGGCGGCCGTATCGGCGTTGCTGCTCAGGCTCTCGGCATTGCAGAAGCTGCATTGAACGATGCTGTTGAATACTCCAAACAGCGTGTACAATTTGGCAGACCGCTCTGCAAATTCCAGTCCATCTCCTTCAAATTGGCTGATATGAAGATGAAAATTGAAGCTGCTCGTAACCTCGTTTACAAAGCTGCTTTCAAAAAACAAGAAGGTCAGCCGTTTACTGTTGACGCAGCTATCGCTAAACGCGTTGCATCCGATGTAGCTATGGAAGTTGCTACAGAAGCTGTTCAGATTTATGGCGGTTATGGCTATAGTGAAGAATATCCGGTTGCTCGTCATATGCGTGACGCTAAGATCACTCAGATTTATGAAGGCACCAACGAAGTACAGCTCATGGTAACAGGCGGCGCTTTGTTGCGGTAAGTAATTAAGTTTATGATGCGGGCATGGTCTTTCAGAAGTAAGACCATGCCTGTTGAATAAAAAAGTACTTTTTTTTAGGAGGCAAACGTAAATGGAAATATTGGTATGTGTCAAACAAGTTCCGGACACAGCAGAAGTTAAGATTGATCCCGTAAAACATACCGTCATTCGTGCTGGTGTTCCTAACATTTTCAACCCCTTTGACCAGAACGCTTTGGAAGCTGCTCTTCAGTTGAAGGACGCTGATAAGGAAGTAAAAGTAACATTGCTTTCTATGGGCCCAGATCAGGCTAAAGACGTATTAAAAGAAGGTTTGGCTATGGGTGCTGACGATGCGTATCTCGTATCTGACAGAAAGCTCGGCGGTTCCGATACATTAGCTACAGGCTATGCATTGGCACAGGCTGTTAAAAAAGTTGCAGCAGAAAAAGGCATCGAACAGTTCGATATCATCCTCTGCGGCAAACAAGCTATTGATGGCGATACAGCACAGGTTGGCCCGCAGATCGCTTGCGAACTCGGCATTCCTCAGATTACATATGCTCGCGACATCAAAGTTGAAGGCAACAAAGTTACAGTACAGCAGGAAAACGAAGAAGGTTACATCGTAACAGAAGCTCAGTTCCCTGTTTTGATTACAGCCGTAAAAGACTTGAACGAACCACGTTTCCCGACTATTCGTGGTACAATGAAAGCAAAACGTCGCGAAATCCCAACATTGGATGCAGCTGCTATTGAAGCAGATGAAGCTCAAATCGGTTTGAGCGGTTCCCCGACAAAAGTTCGGAAAATTTTCACACCGGCTCAGAGAAGCGGCGGCTTGGTACTCAAAGTCGAAGATGACAATGCTCAGGCACTCGTTGATCAGGTCGTAGAAAAATTGTCCGAAGCAAAAATTCTTTAATTTAAGGAGGAACAGTGAAAATGGATTTAGCAGAATACAAAGGCATTTATGTAATTGCTGAACAGTTTGAAGGCAAATTACGTGATGTATCTTTCGAATTGTTGGGCCAGGCCCGCATTTTAGCTGATACCATCGGCGATGAAGTAGGTGCTGTCCTGATTGGTAAAGACGTAAAACCGTTGGCACAGGAACTTATCGCTCATGGTGCTCATAAAGTATATGTATATGATGATCCTCAGTTGGAACATTACAACACAACAGCATATGCAAAAGTATTAGTTGATTTCTTCAACAAACAGAAACCTAACGTTTACCTCATTGGTGCAACAAACATTGGCCGTGACCTCGGTCCTCGCATTGCTAACATGCTTAAGACCGGCTTGACAGCTGACTGCACACAGCTCGGCGTTGACGACGACAAAAAAACTATCGTTTGGACTCGTCCGGCTTTGGGCGGCAACATCATGGCTGAAATCATTTGCCCGGACAACCGTCCGCAGATGGGTACAGTTCGTCCGCACGTATTCAAAAAACCGGAAGCTGATGCTAGCGCACAGGGCGAAGTTATCGATATGAAAGCTGATCTCACAGATGCAGACTTCATGACGAAATTCGTTGAACTCATCAAATTGGGTGATGGCGGCGTTAAAATCGAAGACGCTGACGCTATCGTTGCTGGCGGCCGTGGCATGAATGGTGAAGAACCGTTCAAAACAGGCATCTTGAAAGAATTGGCAGACGTACTCGGCGGTGCCGTTGGTGCTTCCCGTGCTGCTGTTGATGCTGGCTGGATTGACGCTCTCCATCAGGTTGGCCAGACTGGTAAAACAGTTGCTCCAAAAATCTATGTTGCCTGCGCTATCTCCGGTGCTATCCAGCACTTGGCTGGTATGACTGGCTCTGACTGCATTATCGCTATCAACAAAGATGAAGATGCTCCTATCTTTAAAGTTTGCGATTACGGTATTGTTGGTGATGTATTCGACGTATTACCGAAACTCACAGAAGCAATCAAAAAAGCAAAAGGCTTGGCTTAATAGAATATCTATATTGCCATGTAAAAAGGACTATCGAAAGGTAGTCCTTTTTTTTGTTCTATAATGCATGTTAGGGTCTTGTGAATACGGATATCCACAAGACCCCTTGTTTTATATAAAATAAGACATATCCAAACCACATTTTACTCAACTATTACGAAAAGCAGGAAGGAGTATAGATATGTCTTTGTGAACGTTCACTCACGTCCATATATAGTATTTGAAAGGTATTCCAATAGTTGACAAAGAGCCATTACTTTGTGGAAGCGAATTTTAAGCATTCAGATTCTCCATGATATCTTCAATAAAATCATACTTTAGTTTACCTGTTAGGTAAATTAAATTTATTGATTTTCTTCCTAAATGATAGTACAATATAATTAACCTTATAGGTAAATGAGGTGACGTATTGGAAATCCAATATAAGAGTAAAAAAATACGTAAAATATGTACGGATGCAAATACTGCACGTAAAAATTATGGCGAAAAAATGGCTAGGAAGATTCAACAACGAATTGATGAACTCACTGCGGCTGATTCGGTTGAAATGATGATTCAGTATCATATTGGACGTTGTCATTCATTAACAGGAAACAGAGAGGGACAGTATGCACTGGATTTAGTACAGCCTTATCGTTTGATATTTACTCAAATAGGTAATGAAATATAGATTGCTGAAGTGCAGGAAATTGTAGATTATCATTAAGTACACGGGAGGAGTGAGTGTCATGTTGGAAAGCAAAAGCTACATTGCGACGCCACCGGGTGTTACGATTAAAGAACAGCTTGATGACCGAGGCATGACGCAGAAGGAATTTGCTAAACGGATGGGAATGTCCGAAAAGCATATCAGCAGATTGATTAACGGAGAGGTTCATTTGACACCGGATACTGCTGAAAAAATAGAACGGGTGCTGGGAGTACCGGCCAGTTTTTGGAATAAATTGGAAGCAATATACCAGGAAAAATTGGCAAAGGTTAAAAATGAAAACGAATTGGAAGACGAAAAGGAAATTGCAAAAAATTATCCATATAATAGGATTGCAGAATGGGGGATGGTTCCTTCTGCCAATAAATGGCAAGAAAAAGTTGTCAATTTATGTAAGTATTTTGAAGTTAGTAATCTCAAGCTGCTGCAAAGTCGGGAACTTATGCCTATAGCTTGCAGAAAGCTTTCAAATACAGAAAGAAGCACCTACAGCATGCTGACATTGGCTCAGTATGCTAAAATCAAGGCAAGAGATATGGATGTGGCTCCTTTTTGTGCGGATACGTTAAAGAAAAAACTAGGAGATATTAGAACATTGACCCTGCATACGATGATGGATTTCAGCGATCAATTAGCTGATATTTTAAAGTCTTGTGGAATTGCGCTGATATATCTTCCCAAAATTAACGGCTCATTTTTACATGGAATTAGTTTTTATGACAATAATAGTCATAAAATTGTGTTAGGAATCACTATGCGTGGAAAATATGCGGATAGATTCTGGTTCAGCCTGTTTCATGAGATTTCTCATATCCTAAAAGGACACATCTATCAAAAAGAAGGAACATCAGAAGCTGATGAAAAAGATGCAGATAAGATGGCCGCAGAAATGTTGATTCCTTCCACGCAGTTGAAAAAATTTTATCAGACTGGAATTTATTCCATTGACTCTATTCAATATTTTGCTGATGCCATAAAAATAGGCTCGGATATTGTTATTGGGCGTCTGCAGCATGATAAAAAACTCAAACAAAATCAACTGAATAGTTACAAACGAAAGTATGAAGAAATTGCTTCTTGAGTTTGATAACATCAAGCATCTGTGAGAAATCGCAGGTGCTTTTTTCATGTCTGTTTTACTAGCAGCATAATGCGTGCTAATGCTTTACTGCTGCAGTACAGCTTAATTGAGGATGGGAGAGAAATGTTTTTATGCCATTTTGGCTATGATTGTTGCCTTAGTTGTTTCACTGTTTTTTGAAAAGAAAAAGAGATGGGACAGCGATATACTATAGATGTGGTCAGGGGAAAGCCCCGATACAACGAAAGGATGTGAGATAAGATGCCGTTTCCGAGTGCAATAGTTCTTGCCGTATTATTTTAGTGATTAGGCAGTTTTCGAGGAGGTGAGATATATGGGAGATATTATTTGCGGAGTAATAGACTAGCCATCGTTGTTAGATGATGAAGAAGAACGTAGTTTGTAGAGAAATGAGGTGATAGTATGGCAGTTCCAGTAGGTTCTCTTGAATGGCTTTGGGATTTATTGGCAGATATATAAGCAAGAAAGTTGTTTCACTGTTTTTTGCAGGGAAAAGGAGATGAAATACCGATATACTATAGATGTGGTCAGGGGAAAGCCCCAATACGACGGAAGGATGTGAGATAAGATGCCGTTTCCAAGTGCGATAGCTTTAGTATTATTGTTTTAATGAATGATGGATTAGAGATATGAAATAGTAAAGGTGGTGATAGATATGGGAGATATTATTTGCATAGCAGTGGAAGTGTTGTCACGGTTGTTGGATGATGAATAAAATTAGGATTTATGGAAGAAGAGGTGATGGACGTGGAATTCATGATATATATTGATTGGTAATCATAGATTTTATGGAGAGAAGAGAGATGAAAAGCATGATCATTTTAGTAGATTCACTTGAATGGCTTCGTGATTTATTGGCAGATATATAAGCAAGAACATTGTTTCACTGTTTTTTGCAGAGAAAAGGAGATGAAATACCGATATACTATAGATGTGGTCAGGGGAAAGCCCCAATACGATGAAAGGATGTGAGGTATGATGCCGTTTCCGAGTGCAATAGTTCTTGCCGTATTATTTTAGTGATTAGGCGGTTTTCGAGGAGGTGAGATATATGGGAGATATTATTTGCGGAGTAATAGACTAGCCATAGTTGTTAGGTGATAAAGAAGAATGTATTTTGTAGAGAAATGAGGTGATAGTATGGCAGTTCCAGTAGGTTCACTTGACTGGCTTTGGGATTTATTGGCAGACATATAAGCAAGGAAGTTGTTTCACTGTTTTTTGCAGGGAAAAGGAGATGAAATACCGATATACTATAGATGTGGTCAGGGGAAAGCCCCAATACGATGAAAGGATGTGAGGTATGATGCCGTTTCCAAGTGCGATAGCTTTAGTATTATTGTTTTAGTGAATGATGGATTAGAGATATGAAATGGTAAAGGTGGTGATAGATATGGGAGAAATCATTTGCGTAGCAGTGGAAGTGTTGTCACGGTTATTGGATGATGAATGAGCATGTTTTTATAGAGAAATGAGGTGATAGTATGGTA
>CAVKEA010000061.1:0-13837 GCA_963655305.1 bacterium | reverse complement strand
AATTTAGTTTCAAGGAACTTCTTCATAAAAAGTCCCACAACAACTTGACACTATCCGAATGTAAAATTTCATTGCTCAGCCTTGTCTGTTTGATGTATAATAAAGATAACATTCATTTGGAGGCGAGTATATTGTATACAAAAGCATTGTTGACAGACTTGTATCAGCTGACGATGATACAAGGGCTGTATTTTGAAGGGAAACACGAACAATCTTGCGTGTTTGACCGATATTATCGAACCAACCCCTTTAACGGTGGCTATACGGTAGTAGCTGGTTTGGAACATTTAATTGATTATGTCCATAGTATCCATTTCAGTGATGACGATATTGCGTATTTAAAGCGGACTGGCATATTCAAGGATGAATTTTTGGACTACTTGAAGCAGATTACCTTTACGGGCGACATCTATGCCATGCCGGAAGGGACGATTGCCTTTCCGCAGGAAGTACTCCTCCGTGTCCATGCTAAAAAAGCAGAAGCACTGCTCTTGGAAACATGTATGTCTATGATTATGAACCATGAAAGTCTGATTGCCACTAAAGCTCGCCGCGTTCGTACTGTTGCAGGCAATGACAACTTAATGGAATTTGGCCTTCGCCGCGCCCAAGGGAAATCTGCCGGTGTATATGGTGCCCGTTCTGCTATGATTGGCGGTTTTAACGGTACCAGCAACGTGCTGGCCGGCGCAAAATTCGGCATGCCTATCTTGGGAACGATGGCCCACAGCTGGGTTATGAGTTTCCCGACAGAAATCGAAGCATTTCGTGCCTATGCCCGTCAGTATCCCAACAACTTGATTTTGCTGGCTGATACCTATAATACGCTGCGGCAAGGGGTCCCGGATGCCATTACTATTTTTAAGGAAATGAAAGAAGCAGGCACACTGCCGAAAGCATATGGCATTCGCCTGGACAGCGGTGATTTGGCATATCTGTCCAAAGAAGCCCATAAAATGTTTGCCGCAGCCGGTTTCGGCGATGCGATTATTGCCGCATCCAACGATTTGGATGAAAATCTTATTTCAGAACTGAAATCCCAGGGCTGCTGTATCAATTCCTGGGGGGTAGGAACTAACCTGATTACGGCAAAAGACAGCCCGTCTTTGGGCGGCGTATTTAAACTTGTCGGCCAATATGACGGTGATACGTTTGTGCCCAAGATTAAAATGAGCGACAACGCTGAAAAAATTTCCAATCCGGGTATCAAGAATGTCCTTCGTATTTATGACAAAGATCACGGTAAAATGAAGGCAGACATCATAGTCTTGGAAGGAGAAACGATAGATCTTTCTAAAGACCTGCATCTGGTCAGCAACAAAGCACCGTGGCGTTCACGCCTTATTCCCGGCGGTACCTTTACCGTTCGGAAAATGTTGGAACCGATTTTCTTAAAAGGAAAATTGGTATATCAAAAACCGTCGTTGAAAGAAATTATGCGCTATGCAGATGAACAAATTCAGACATTATGGCCGGAATACCTGCGCCTTGTCAACCCGGAAGAAATGTGGGTACAGCGCAGCACCAAACTGTCTGCTCTGCGGGAAAAAATCTTGAAGGAAGAATCGGCGCACTTCTTCTAATTGTCAGCGAGAAGGGTTGTACCCAAATGAGACCTTTAGTCCATTTTGGTACAACCTTTTTACTATATAGTTTTACGTGTACTGTTTGCGGCATTACGATTTATTGTTTTCAAACTCCAAACTTCAAACAAAAACTTTTAAGGGAAGAGCAGGGTGCATGGTCGCAAAAAGCGGTATGCTGCAGCTCTTCTTTTTTTTATGTTTGTAGGCGAATGGAATGCGCTATGTTATAATAATCATGAGCTTTTCAAGAAAAAGCACAGAGAAGGTGAGCGTATGAAAGGTACGATACTCGGCGATATCATTGGTTCGCCCTATGAATTTGCCAAGACTCCTGTGAAAAACAAAGATTTTGTTTGGTTTGCTCCGGCCTGTCATGTCACGGACGATACAGTGACGACATTAGCTGTCGCCGCGGCACTGCAGGAAGGCAAAGAACAGCGGGGAGGATATATCGGGCCGCTGCGCCGGCAGCTGAAGCATTGGTGCCGCATGTATCCCGATGCAGGTTTTGGCGCACGGTTTAAGCAATGGTTTATGTCCGATGAAATAGAGCCGTACGGCAGTTATGCCAACGGCGCGGCCATGCGTGTCGCACCGGCAGCCTGGGTAGGGCAGTCACTGGATGAAGTGCAGGCATTGGCAGAAATTACAGCGTTAGTCACGCATGACAATGACGAAGCGGTCCAGGGTGCTGTCGCCGTGGCATCGGCAGTGTATTTAGGCCGTATGAAGAAATCTAAAGAAGAAATCCGGGCGTATTTGCAGCAGTATTTTTATCCGCTGACGCAGTCATTAGACGCTGTCCGGCCGGACTATACCTTTACCTGCCGCACGAAAGACAGTGTGCCCCAGGCCTTGGAAGCGTTCTTAGAAAGCACGGATTTTGTTGATGCTATCAACAATGCCGTGTCCCTGGGCGGCGATACGGATACGCAGGCTGCCATAGCCGGCGCCGTAGCTGAGGCGTATTATGGCGTGCCGGAACCGCTGTGGCAGCAGGCTGAAACGTATTTGCCCAAGCCGCTGCAGCAGATATGGGCTGCATTTGCATCTGCCTATATGAAACATGACAGCAAATAAAAATAACAGGGTATAAAGGAGGAAGTCCTTTTGACAGACAACGGTATCACACCAAACGATACAAAAACACTGGATGAAAAATATGAAAGATTGTGCGGGATTCTTCGGGACATGGGAAGCGTCGTCATCGGCTTTTCCGGCGGCGTAGACAGTACATTTTTGACCTATGCGGCTCATGACGTATTAGGCAGCCGCGTGCTGGCAGTGACTGCCGTATCGCCGACACTGCCCGGCAGTGAAAAAGAGGATGCGGCATGTATGGCCGATCAAATAGGCGTACAGCATCTGACCGTCCCGACAGCAGAATTTGACAATGAGGAATTTGTCCAAAACCCGCCGAATCGCTGCTATATCTGTAAAAAAATTCGTTTTTCGGCCTTAGTGGCCTTGGCACAGCAAAAAGGATACCAATGGGTCGTAGACGGCGGTAATGTGGATGATTTGGGCGATTATCGGCCGGGAATGAAAGCGATACAGGAATTGTCCCAGTTTGTGCGCAGCCCCATGATTGAAGCAGACCTGCACAAAGCGGATATTCGGGCCTTATCCCAACGGGCTGGCTTGAAAACGTGGAATAAGCAAAGCGCAGCCTGTCTGGCCAGCCGTATTCCGTACGGCACGGCATTGCTGCCGCAGCGTCTTCAGGCGATTGACGAAGCAGAACGCTGCATTGCGCCGTTTATTCACGGTTCCCTGCGTGTGCGCTATCACGGCGATGTAGCCCGTATTGAAGTCGGCGTTGACGAAATTCCGGCCGTACTGGCCCATCGTGAAGACATCGTCGCCCATCTGCGGCAGTGCGGCTTTACGTATGTTACGCTGGATTTGGGCGGCTATGAAATGGGAAGTCTGAATGAAGTGATTGATACCAATGAGGTGAAATAAATTGGCTGTTTCTAAAAAAGTAAAACAAGAATTGCTGCAGCGGTTTCAAGACCAGTATGGCATCATGAAGCCGGCTCTGCATTATCATACGCCGTTTGAATTGATGATTGCCGTCATCTTGTCGGCACAATGCACAGACGAACGCGTCAACATCGTTACGGCAGGCTTGTTTCCGGAATACAACACGCCGGCAAAAATGCTGACGCTGGGAATTGAAGGATTGGAAGAAAAGATTCGCACGTGCGGGCTGTATCACAGCAAAGCAAAGAATATTTTGGCCAACTGTACCATATTATGTGAAACCTATCATGGCGAAGTGCCGACGACCTTTGACGAACTGGTCAAACTTCCCGGCGTAGGCCGCAAAACAGCCAACGTGCTGGTCAGCATCTTGTTTGATACGCCGGCCATTGCCGTTGATACGCATGTATTCCGCGTAGCCAATCGGCTGCAGCTGGCCGAAGGCAAAACACCGCTGGAAGTAGAAAAGGGACTGCAGAAAGCCATTCCGATGGAATGGTGGAGCCGGGCGCATCATTGGCTTATCTGGCATGGCCGCCGTGTATGCAAAGCACGCAAGCCGTTGTGCGATCAATGCTTTTTAAGTGACCTTTGCCCCAGTCATTCTCATTGACAAACAGACAAAAAATGAGTAAGATAAAGGTTGTGTGAGCTGTATTCATTCCAAAAAAAATAGTGGGGAGGTTCATTCTATATGGATTTAAAATATGTAAAAGGCAACTATATGGATGAAATCATGTTTGAAGGCAAGCCCGTATTATTTACCTTAGAAGGATTGGCTGAAGGCAACGATGGGGAAGCTCGCCGCTATAGTGAAGAAATATGGAATTGGGTATTGGCCCATCGGTCCCGTGTCATGGCGCATGCGCCGTTGATTGCCAATTTTAAAAATAAAAAATGGCGTGCTGATGGAGAACCAGAAGTCACGGCAGATGAAATACGCAGCTATTTAAAACGCATTAATTCCGTATATGTTACCTATAAAGGCGGCTTTGACATTTTTTTTGATACCAATGACGTTTTCCATGAACGGTCTATTGTCGTGAGCATGGGAAAAAACTTTGTCTTTGAAGGGTTTAAGCTCCTTTGATATATTGTCGAATACGGTCTTATGTGGTAAAATAAGACTAATCTTGACAGTGAGGTGAAAGAGAATGGCAAAACATATCATTACGATTAACACAGAATCGATTCAAAAAACAACACAGCATGCTGGTTGCAGCGAATGTCAGACATCCTGCCAGTCCGCTTGCAAAACATCTTGCACAGTTGGCAACCAGGTCTGCACAAAATAATGAGTATTGAGGGGACACCCTTTACCGTGAGGTAAAGGGTATTCTTTTTGTATGGAGGAACTATGGCTTATACAATCAAACCGATGATTCATAAATACTGTCAACATGGTACGTATATGCTGCTCGATGTCAACAGCGGCATTATCAACGTGATCGATAAAATTACCTATGATGTCCTGGACGTCTATGACGGCACCAATAAAGACGCCGTGTACCAAGCATTTGCTGATACATACAGCAAAGAGGAACTGCAGGAAACGATGGCCGAACTGGATGAGCTCATTGCCAAGGAAATGCTCTTTGCGCCGATGGCAGAAAACTTCAAAGTAGTGGCAGAAGAAGAACCGATTATCAAATCGCTCTGTCTGAATATCGCCCATGACTGCAATCTGCGCTGCAAATACTGCTTTGCATCCCAAGGCGATTACGATACGCACAAACGGGAACTCATGAGTTTTGATGTCGCCAAACATGCCGTCGATTTGCTCATCAAAAGCACAGAAGGCAAACGGCAGCACTGTGAAATCGACTTCTTTGGCGGCGAACCGCTCATGAATTTTGGCGTTGTCAAACAGACGATTGAATACATCCGGGAACAAGAAAAAATTCATGATAAAGTGTTCAAACTGTCTTTGACGACAAATGGCATGCTGCTCGACCCGGCCAAAGTCAAGTATTTGACGGAAAACCACATCAGCCTCATTTTGAGCCTGGACGGTCGGCCGGAAGTACACAACCGCATGCGCCCCGATGCCGGCGGCCGTGATTCCTATGACACATGTGCCAAAAATCAGGTCTATGCAGCCAAACACCGCAACGGCGAAGAATATTATGTCCGCGGCACGTATACCAAATACAACCTGGATTTTACGAAAGACGTTGAACACATGGCAGACCTAGGATTTGAAGGCCTGTCCATGGAACCGGTCGTAGGCGACGATTTATCCTATGCTATTACAGAAGATGACTTGCCGCGCATCTTTAAAGAATATGACACGCTGGCAGAATTTTATCTCCAACGCATGGACGAAGGCCGTCCATTTATTTACTATCACTTCATCATGGATTTGTACCGCGGGCCCTGCATTGCCAAACGGCTGCGCGGCTGCGGCGCCGGCCATGAATACATGTGCGTCGTCCCCAACGGTGACATCTACCCGTGCCACCAATTTGTCGGCCAGGATGACTATGTAATCGGCAACGTATACGACGGCGTAACGGATACCAAACTGCCCGCCCTGTTCCGGGATATGCATGTTCTCAACAAACCGATTTGCTGTGACTGCTGGGCTAAATTTTTCTGCAGCGGCGGCTGTCATGCCAACAACATCAAATACGGCGGCAATATTCAGACACCGTACGATTTGAGCTGTCAGATACAAAAGAAGCGGATTGAATGTGCCATGTACATTCAGGCCGTATTAGCGATGCGCGGTCAAAAGGCTCGTCTTTTTGGCGACCCTGCGCAGGATTGTGAAGGATGCGGCTCTTGTGAATAAGCTGAAAGGGTGTTTGTCTGCCGTCGTCATCTTGTACTTGCTGTATGCCATCATCAAAGACGGCCCGACGCCGTTTCTGCTGGTCATTTTGGCAGCAGCTGTCGTCGTCGGAGTGATGCAGCTTTGGATGCATACGGCATCGTATCAAAAATATAAAGAAAAGCAGCGGCATATGGATCAAAAATAGGCTGTTGCCTGCTGTTAAACTGCGTGCGCTTTGCCTGCATATCTGTCAGGCGGCGCACCTTTTTGGTATGATGCGGCTGCCCTGATTTTGGACTATATATAGTTACTTGCATGTAAAGCATAGATGTATACCGAATAACTAAAAATAAAACCATAAAAAACCACCAATAAGGTTGACTTTATGAGATGGTTGGAGTATCCTTAGTGTAGTCAAAAGGTATACTTTAATATTGAGAATCAAGATTAAAGACATAAATATAGGAGTGAATGATGATGAGTGAATTGATTAGAGTGGAAGGCTTGAAAGTCGCCGTCGAAGGAAAAGAAATCCTCAAAGGCTTGGACTTGACCATTAATACGGGAGAAACCCATGTTATCATGGGATCCAATGGTGCCGGCAAATCGACATTGTTCAATGCTATTATGGGCAACCCAAAATATGTAGTCACAGAAGGTAAGATTTTCTTTGAAGGCAAAGATATTACCCATGCCCCAGTCAATGAACGTGCCAAAGCCGGTATTTTTATGGCCTTTCAGGCGCCGATTGCCGTACAGGGCATTTCTGTTGAAAACTTTATCCGCAATGCCAAAAGCACGGTCAGCGGCCAGACGCAGCGCATTATGCCGTTCCGCAAAAAACTGCACAAACAAATGGATCAGCTGAAGATGGACCGTTCGTACGCATCCCGCTATGTCAACGATGGCTTTTCCGGCGGCGAACGCAAAAAGACCGAAATTTTGCAGATGTGCATGCTCGAACCTAAATTGACTATGCTGGATGAAATTGATTCCGGCTTGGACGTAGATGCTGTTCGCATTGTTTCCGAAACGGTATCCCAGTACCATAACGAAACCAATTCTATTTTGGTTATTACGCACCACAGCGAAATTTTGCAAGATTTAAAACCCGATTTTGTCCATGTCCTCATCGACGGCAGAATCGTCAAAACCGGCGATGCATCATTGATTCAGGAAATCGAAGCCAACGGCTATGATGCATTTAAAGAACAGGCTAAATAGGAGGCACGCAACATGGCTGATGAAAAAAAGATAGCCGAAGAAAAGCTGGCTGCAGAAAAAGAAAAAATCGAATCCTTTACGGATTTCGGCAACATGTACAACTTCAAAAAAGATTTTAAATACGCATACAAAACCAATGCAGGCTTGACACCGGACATTGTACGGGAAATTTCTGCAAAGAAAAATGAACCGCAGTGGATGCTCGATTTCCGCCTCAAATCACTGGATTTATTCTATAAAATGGATTACCCTGACTGGGGCCCGGATATTAGCGAATTGAACATGGACAACATCGTTACATATGTCCGCCCTAACGCGCAGATGAAAGCCGACTGGAACGATGTGCCCGATGACATCAAAGATACATTTGACCGCCTGGGGATTCCGGAAGCTGAAAAAACATCCCTTTCCGGTGTCGGCGCTCAGTATGACTCTGAAGTCGTCTATCACAGCATTCAAGATGAACTGGTACAGCAGGGCGTCATTTATACGGATTTCGATACAGCACTGAAAAAATACGAAGATATTGTCAAAGCCCATTTTATGAAATTGGTGCCGCCGACAGACCATAAATTTGCGGCGCTGCATGGAGCTGTCTGGTCCGGTGGTTCCTATGTATACGTACCGGCCGGTGTAGACGTATCCATTCCGCTGCAGAGTTACTTCCGTCTCAACGCGCCGGGCGCAGGCCAGTTTGAACATACGATGATTATTGTCGAAAAAGGTGCGAAAGTGCATTTTATCGAAGGCTGTTCCGCACCAAAATACAACGTAGCCAACCTGCATGCCGGCTGTGTTGAACTGTTTATCGGCGATGACGCTACGTTGACCTATTCTACGATTGAAAACTGGTCCAAAAATATGTACAACTTGAACACCAAGCGGGCGATTGTCGGCAAAAACGGCACGATTAACTGGGTCACCGGTTCCTTCGGTTCCCATACATCCTGCCTCTATCCGATGAGTATCCTCCAGGGCGAAGGCGCGCACTGCGAATTTACAGGCGTTACTTTTGCCGGGAAAGGCCAGTATTTGGATACGGGTTCCAAAGTCGTACATAATGCACCTCATACGACAAGCAATATCAATTCCAAATCCATCAGTAAGAGCGGCGGCGTCTGCATTTACCGCGGCAGTGTCGTCATCAATGAAAAAGCAGAAGGCTCCAAAGCCAACGTCAGCTGCGAATCCTTGATGCTCGATGAACAGTCCCAGTCCGATACGATTCCGGCAATCGTCGTTAAAAATGATAATATTGACTTGGGCCATGAAGCGTCTATCGGCCGTATTTCCGACGATGCTATTTTCTACCTTATGAGCCGCGGCCTCAGCGAAGATGAAGCCAGAGCCATGCTGGTACGCGGATTCGTCGAACCGGTTTCCAAAGCCCTGCCGCTTGAATATGCTGTCGAAATGAATAACTTGATTAACCTTGAACTTAAAGGTTCATTGAAATAAGGGAGGAGGAATATGATGGCAACGAAAACAGTAAAAGAACAGTACAACCAACTCCCGCGCCCGACGTTCCATTGGATGAAAGTCAACCATTTGGAACTCGATCCGATGCAGGACGCACCGATGAAATCATATGAACCGCAGGAACGCCATACGGGAGATGCCGTCGTGTCTTTTGGCAAAGAAAACATGATTCCTGATTTAGGCGATTTTCAAGGTGCCAACCAGGATGCGTTGAAAAAAGCGATTACGGCCAGTGATTCCCACTGCCATATTGATATAGGAGCCCAGAAAAAAGGAGCCGTATGGCTGGTATATACCGTCAGCGATGCTATGCCGCAGATTCGCGGCCAGCTGAAAATCACAGCCGGTGCAGGCAGCGACCTGACCGTATACCTGCTGTTTGACGGCGGCGCAGATAATGGCTTGGTCAACTTCCTTACGTATGTCAAAACAGAAGAAAATGCCCATGTCAAAATCAGCAAAGTACAGCTCCAGGACAAAAACGTCCGTCACATCGAACACCGCTATGCCGATGCCGGCAAAGAAAGCACTGTCGATTATGTCAGCGCAGAAATCGGTGCCAAGACGGCAGTAGTATACTATAAAACAGACTTGATGCACGATGAAAGCAACTTCAACAGTCAGGCCATGTATTTAGGAAACGAAGACCAAGTCGTTGATTTTTCCTATTGGGTACCGACACAGGGCATCAAAACGAATACCGACATTGTGACGACAGGTGCTTTGTTGGATACATCCAAGAAATTCTTCCGCGGGACCATTGATTTCCTGCGCGGCGGCAAAAAAGCTGTCGGCTCCGAATCGGATACATGCATTCTGCTCAGTCCGCATGTCCATTCTATTTCAGTACCGCTCCTTCTTTGTAAAGAAGATGATGTTGTCGGAAATCACGCATCCAGCGCGGGCCAGATTGACAAAGATAAGCTCTTTTATCTCATGAGCCGCGGCTTTAGCGAAGCCGGCGCACAGCTGATTATTGTCGAATCCAACATCCGCCCGGTTATTGATGCGATTGGTGATAAAGATTTAGAAAATAAAGCGCTCCAGGCTGTACGTGAAAAAATGCAGTTCTGCCGCCAGAAAGGTGATTGCCATGTTAAATGTACGAAAAGATTTCCCCATATTGACTAAAGTCCATAATGGACATCAAATCGTTTATTTTGATAATGCCGCAACGACTCAAAAACCGTATCAGGTGATTCATGCCATCGTGGACCTGCTGGAACATCACAACGGCAATCCACACCGCGGTGCCCATGTACTCAGCATTGAAGCAGGGGAACTGTATGATGAAGCGCGGGAAGCCGTTCGCCGCTTTATCAATGCCGCATCGACCAAAGAAATCGTGTTTGTGCGCAATACGACAGAAGCCCTCAACTTGATTGCCCGCAGCTATGCCGAACCGCGTCTCCAGAAAGGTGACAAAATTGTCATTCCTATTTCAGAACACCATTCTGATTTGGTTACATGGCAGCGTGTCTGCCAGAAAACAGGCGCTGTATTGGAATACATGTACCTCGACGAAGAAGGCCATTTCACAGACGAAGATTTGGCTAAGATTGACGACAAAACTAAAATCGTCGCCTTTGCCGCTGTCAGCAACGTCTATGGCATGAAACGTCCGGTCAAAGACATCGTTGCCAGAGCCCATGCTGTCGGTGCCATTGCCATCGTCGATGGCGCTCAGTCCACACCGCATATGAAGACGGACGTACAGGATTTGGATTGTGATTTCTATGTCTTTTCCGGCCATAAAATGTGCGGCTCAGCCAGCACGGGCGTACTGTACGGCAAAGAAGCCATTCTCGAAGACATGGAACCGTTCCTCTTAGGCGGCGACATGATTGAATACGTACAGGAACAGACGACGACATTTAACGAACTGCCCTTCAAATTTGAAGCCGGCTCGCAGAATGTCGAAGGTGCCGTAGCTCTCCATGCAGCCATTGACTACTTGGAAGACTTGGGCATGGACAACATCGAAGCCCATGAAGAAGCTTTGACGCGCCACTGTCTGGAAGGCATGAAGAAAATTCCGCATATTCACATCATTGGCAGTACGGACCCGGCAGAAAAGACCGGCGTCATTACCTTTACGATTGACGGCGTACATCCCCATGATGCGGCCACGATTTTGGACAGCTACGGCATTGCTATCCGTTCGGGCCATCACTGTGCACAGCCTTTAGGCGCTCATCTCCACGTAGAAGCCTCCAACCGTGCCAGCTTCTATATTTACAACACCATGGAAGAAGTCGATTACTTCCTGCAGAAACTGCCGCTCGTTCGTAAACAGATGGGCTATAAAGACTAAGGAGTGTACGAAACATGGAAAACATGAATGAATTGTATTCTGATATTATTTTGGAACACAATCAGTGTCAAGAAAATAAACATCCGCTGGAACATGCCAACTTGCAGGAACACGGCCACAACCCCAGCTGCGGCGACGACATTACCCTGCAGGCCGACATCCAGGACGGCGTCATTAAAGATGCTGCCTATACCGGCCACGGCTGTGCCATCAGCCAGGCGTCTGCCGACATCATGATTGACCTCATCAAAGGGAAAACCGTCGAAGAAGCCCTGCGTCTTGTCAACTTATTTCTCGATATGATCAAACGGGAAGTAACCGATGACGACGAACTGGAAGATTTGGAAGACGCCATTGCGCTGAAAAACATTTCCAACATGCCGGCTCGTGTCAAATGCGCCGTCTTGGCATGGCATACGCTGAAAGATGCGATTGAAAAAGATAAAGACCAATAAATAGCGTGTATATCTTGGGATACATATAATGCTCCCTGCTGTGCAGACAGGAATATAACCATTCCTGTGCTGTTGGGCAGGGAGCATCTTGCATTTTCAAACGGTGGGAGAAGTGGGGACAGGCAGGAGAACGAAATCCATTATGCCATAGTCCTTGACTCTTGACTTAGAGCACAATCTAAGTGCTATAATAAAAATAGTTTTGAGAATAGTAATATTATAGTATATATAGGAGGACAATATGGAAAAAGCAAAAGTATATTTCACTGATTTTCGCTGTAAAGTCGGTACGAATAATGTCATGAAGCTGCAGAAGCTCTGCAAAAAAGCAGGCATTGCCAAGATTAACTTTGAAGGGAAATTCGTTGCCATCAAAATGCATTTTGGTGAATTGGGCTGTCTGGCATCGCTGCGCCCGCAGTATGTCAAAGGCGTAGCCGATTTGGTCAAAGAATTGGGCGGCAAACCCTTCCTGACAGACTGCAACACACTCTACCCTGGCAGCCGTAAGCATGCGCTGGAACACATGGACTGCGCCAACATCAACGGCTATAATACCGTAACGACAGGCTGTCAGATTATCATTGCCGATGGCCTGCGCGGCACAGACGAAGTAGAAGTACCGGTCAAAAACGGCGAATATGTCAAAAACGCCAAAATCGGCCGGGCTGTCATGGATGCCGATGTTTTCATCAGTTTGGCTCATTTCAAAGGCCATGAAATGACCGGCTTTGGCGGCGCTGTCAAAAACATTGGCATGGGCTGCGGCAGCCGTGCCGGCAAAATGGAACAGCATTCGTCAGGCAAACCAGCTGTCGATACAGAAAAATGCAAAGGCTGTCGCCGCTGTGCTTCAGAATGCGGTTCCGATGCCATTACCTATGAAGACAATGTAGCCCATATTCATGAAGACTTGTGCAAAGGCTGCGGCCGCTGCATCGGTGCCTGTGCCTTTGATGCCATCCATACCGTACAGTGGGATGCCAGCGAAAAATTGGATTACAAAATGGCAGAATATGCACAGGCTGTCTGTCAGGACCGTCCCTGCTTCCATATCAACCTGGTCATGGACATTTCGCCAAACTGCGACTGCCACGGCGAAAACGATGCACCGATTCTTCCAAACATCGGTATGTTTGCTTCCTTTGACCCCGTAGCCTTGGACCAGGCCTGCGTTGATGCCTGCATGAAAGCCACACCGCTGCCAAACAGCCAGCTGGCAGACCACTTGGCACAGCCTGATTGGCATCATCATCATGACCATTTCTTGGACAGCAACCCCAACGTCAACTGGGAAGCTACATTGCGCCATGGTGAAAAAATTGGTTTAGGGACGAGAGAATACGAATTGATTACCGTGAAATAGCACACGGGAAAATTGTATAGAGAGATGCTGTGATACAGAGACTGTCGCATTGAGGAGATGCTCCTTATGCGGCAGTCTCTTTTTTTGCAAACAATATGCAGAAATAGGGGGTTATGACCCTTGTATGGTTCTGTAAACTTGCCGTTTACATCGGCGTATATACTTTTTCTTTCTGTGCGACCAGAAAGAAAAAGTATCAAAAAGAAAGAAGTCGCCGCCCAAAACGGACTTAGCCTTACTGCGTTTGCCGATGACGGCGCGGCAAATTCGCTTCGCTCAGACGCCGCTTGTTCCCGTCATCGGCAAACTCCGTATCCGGTCTTCGACCGGTCGGCACGCTCGTAACGGGCGGTGTTGGCAGTCATGCAGGTTAGATTTCGCCTAGTTGCTAAGAAAATACATCTGACAAGAAAACGTTAGCAAACATCGGCTCATCTATGTGAGTGGCTTGCTATATGTATTGTAATTTGTTCAAAACATCTTTATCCGATATTTTAAGGATATCGGAAGGTAGTTTTCTAGCATAACATCGTCCGTAATTGCTTGCATTTGTTCTCAAGCCGCCCCGTTACGGGAATGACTGGTTGTGCGGCTTGGCCGCACAATGAGAATGGATGGCATTGCGTTAAAAATGGGCGTTTTGTTTGAGCG
>CAVKEA010000060.1:0-14378 GCA_963655305.1 bacterium | reverse complement strand
CTTTTTATGTTTTCTTCAATGCATTAAAGATTTCCCACAATTATTTTACACTAACTGACCCGTGCTGCACTGGGATTGGATAAACCATTGTTTGTCCAATATGCTGACTGGGTCCGTAATTTCTTGACAGGAAATTTTGGATTTTCGTTTGGAAATCGGCAGCCTGTTTTGGATATTATTGGGCAACGGCTGACGCCGACATTGCTGCTCATGAGTTTGAGTCTGCTTGTCGCGTATATTACAGCTATTCCGCTGGGTATTATAGCTGCACTGCGGAAAGATACGCTGCTCGACCGCTGCATTATTGGCTGGACATTTTTGAATGTTTCCTTTCCGCCGTTTTTCTTAGGTTTAGCACTTATTTATATCTTTGCTGTGCAGCTGGATATTTTTCCGACTGGCGGCATGAGTGTTTTGGGGGCGGAAAGTGATCCGGAAGATATCATAGTGCATTTGGTGCTGCCTGTACTGGTTATGGCATCGCAGTTTTCCGCAAATATGATTCGGTATGTTCGTTCCAGCGTGATAGATGTCATGCATCAGAATTATATTCGGACGGCGCTTGCCAAGGGACTCAGCTGGCCGCAAATCTTATGGCATCACGTACTGCGCAATTCCCTAATTCCTATTGTAACCGTTATCGGCACAGATTTGCCGAAAGTTATTGGCGGAGCCGTTATTACAGAACAGATTTTCCAATGGCCCGGTATTGGCTCGCTTACCGTCGCGGCTATCAATTCCCGTGATTATCCGGTTCTGATGGCTATCGTCATTTTATCAGCCGTAGCTGTATTGATTGCCAATTTTATTATTGATATTTTGTATGCGGTCATTGATCCGCGTATCAAATACGGGAAATAGGAGGGGGAAAGGCATATGGATCCAAAGAAATTTGTTCTTTTGCATCAAGCTGCCGGCGCGAATAGTATGCCGGTACTGGCTGTACCGACAGAAAAAGAGCAGTCAGCAGATGAGGACATGGAATCTTGGAAAAAAATGACATGGCGGCGTTTTTGCCAAAATAAAGCAGCGGTGTACAGCTTGTTCATTCTTATTGTCATTATTTTGATGGCAGTGCTGGCGCCGGTTATTTCACCATATGACCCGGCACAAACTGTTGGTTCATTTGATGAAAGTCCCTCTTCCATGTTTCTTTTGGGTACTGATGATGTCGGACGGGATGTATTAAGCCGTTTGATTTACGGTTCCTGGGTATCCTTGATTGTCGGCATCGGTTCTGTTGTCATTTATGCATTGATTGGCGTTACGCTTGGCTTATTGTCCGGATATTTTGGCGGCTGGATGGACAGCTTGATTATGCGTATTACAGAAGTATTTATGTCGTATCCGCAGTTTATGATTATTTTGGTTATCGTCAGTCTGATTGGACCCAATATGATGACTGTTATGCTGGTTATGGGGTTGATGGGCTGGCCGCCGATTTGCCGGTTGGTTCGCGGGGAAGTCATGCGTATCAAATCTATTGATTACGTAGCGGCAGCGATTGTTACAGGCTATTCGCCGTTGACGATTGTATTTCGCCATATTCTGCCGAATGTACTGTCACCGATTCTGGTCAACTGCACTTTTGGCATTGCCAATGCTATTTTGACAGAAGCAGCTCTTAGCTTCCTGGGAATGGGCGTACAGCCGCCGGCTTCCAGCTGGGGCAATATGTTGACGAGTGCCCAGTCTATTATGATTTTGTCAGAAGAACCGTGGCGCTGGATTCCGCCAGGTATTGCTATTTTAATTGCTGTACTGACGATTAACTTCTTGGGGGATGGCCTTAATGAAGCTATTAATGGAGATGCTAAGTAATGATGGCAGTGACATAACGTCCCAAGGACACTGTGTTTAGGTTATATACTACTGTTTTGAGAGAGGGGTAATTGATATGGGTCTATTACACTGGATTCACAGAAAAAGAAATCTTGTATTAGCTGTTTCGATGGCATTAGGGGTTGCCATGCTAAGCGGCTGCGGCGGTTCGGGAGGAAGTTCCGGCGGCAAGGGAAAAACGAATTTGACCATTGGCATGACCAATGCGCCGGCTGGGTTTAATCCCTTGTTCAATCCGGATATTGCCGGACAGTTTACCTTGCGGTTTATGTATGATACCTTGCTGGGGATGCCGGAACCTAATAAATTTACACCGCAGCTGGCAGACAGTTTTGATACGCAGGATAATCAGAATTTTACGATTAAACTAAATGAAAAAGCAAAATGGTCAGATGGGCAGCCGATTACAGCAGATGATGTCGTGTTTACGCTGAATACGATTGCCAATCCGAACGTAGAATCTACAAAGGGTTCGTATATTTGTATGCTTGATGGTGTCAACAACGTCGGCAAATTGGAAAGCGGCGATAAAATTCCCGGTTTGGAAGCTAAGGATGAACACACAGTCGTTCTGCGCACCAAACGCCCGGTAGACCCAAACTATATCAAGAGTATGTTGGGATTTGAAGTGTATATTATTCCAAAACATGTCTTTGAAAAAATCAATCCAGCTGATATTGGTACGTCAGAAGCTGTCACTAAACCAACAGTTACTAGCGGCACGTACAAATTCGTCGATTACAAGACTAATGACCATGTCGAATTTGCTGCTAACGATGAATACTATAAAGGTACACCAAAACTGAAAAAAATATTCTTGAAAGTCATGAACGGCACCAACTTGGTAACGGAACTTAAATCTGGCAATGTACAGTTGGCTGCTTCTGGTGGTATCGGTGTGATTCCAATCAAAGATTTGGATGTCCTCAAAAAAGACAGCAAATTGGATGTCAAAACGGCACCATCTTTGAATACGCAGTATTTGGAAATCAACAACCAAAATCCGGCGTTCAATGTTAAATTCCGTAGGGCTGTCACAATGGCCATTAATCGGCAGCAGTTTTGCGATGATTTGTACAAGGGAACTGCGCAAATCGTTCCAACCGTATATACATTGGTAAGCCCGGTATACGATAAGAGCGTAGCACCGCTCTCCTTTGACGTAGAAAAAGCGAAAGCAGAATTGGCGGCATCCGGCTTTGATACTTCCAAAGAAATTACGATTCAGGTTCCTATTGGCAATGTACTCCGTGAACAATCTGCCGACCTCATTCAACAAGATCTCCAGGCTATTGGCCTTCATGTAAAACAGCAGAAACTCGACTTTCCATCTGTATTAGCGAATGCTAAAAAAGGTGATTATGAAATGATGCTGCTTGGCTATGCGTTAAATGCAGACCCGGATTACAGCCAGTACTTTGTACCAGGAGGCGGCAGCAATTTTGGACATACCAATGATGCTAAATTGACAGAAATGATGACCAACGCCGCATTGATGACTAATGCGGATGAACGGAAAGCAGCATATAGTGACATTCAGAAATACATGCGCGACAATCAGTTTGTAGTATCCTTGTATGAAAACGACCAGATTATGGCACAGAGTAAAACGCTCAAAGGCGGCATTAAAGATTTTTGGGAAGGCTCCTTGGATGACTTGTATGATTGGCATTTTGAATAATAACGTGTAGGTACAAGCGAAAAGTGTACGCTGTGGCATGTACTGTCATGGCGTGCAGTGTTTCGCAGCTGATTCATGAAACCGTATATATTGTATACGAAATGATAACGAATAGAAGGTGGCATGATGGGAGAAAAGAAGATAGGGGAACCCATTTTACAGGTAAAAGATTTACATGTATCCTTTCATACCTTAGAAGGAACAGTTAATGCAATACGCGGTGTGACATTTACGCTGAAACGAGGCGAAACCTTAGCACTGGTAGGGGAATCAGGCAGCGGCAAATCTGTTTCAATGAAAGCAATTAACAGGGTCTTGCCGGGTAATGCCTTCTTTGATACCGGTGAAATTATCTATGAAGGGAAAAATTTACTGACGCTGTCAGAACAGGACATGGAAAAAATCAGAGGTCGTAAAATTGCCATGATTTTTCAAGATCCGATGACTTCGCTCAATCCGACAATGAATGTTGGACGGCAAATAGCGGAATCTATTTTGATTCATGAAAAAATGTCAGAAGAAGAAGCTATCCAGCAGGCGATTGCATTGATGGGACTGGTAGGCATTCGCAATCCGCAGGAGAGCTGGAAAAACTATCCGCATCAGTTTTCAGGCGGCATGCGGCAGCGTGTCATGATAGCCTTGTCGTTGGCCTGCAAACCGGATATTTTGATTGCTGATGAACCGACAACGGCATTGGATGTCACAATTCAGTCTCAGATTTTGGACTTGATAGATGATTTAAAGAAAAAACTGAATATGTCTGTTATTTTTATCACGCATGATCTAGGCGTTGTAGCGCATGTAGCGGATAAAGTTGCTGTCATGTATGCCGGACGGATTGTAGAAATCGGTACAGCGGAAGAAATTTTCTATAATCCGCAGCATCCCTATACTTGGGGACTGATTTGTTCCATGCCGTCGCTGGATACCAAAGATGAATCGCTGTATAGCATTCCCGGAGCACCACCTAATTTGCTGCATGCGCCGAAAGGGGATGCCTTTGCACCGCGTAATGCGTATGCGATGCCGATTGATTTTGAACAACAGCCGCCGTTTTTTAGAGTAGACAACAGTCCAACCCATTATGCGGCTACTTGGCTGCTGGCTCCGGAAGCACCGAGCGTGACGCCGCCGCAGGAAATCGTAAGACGGCAGGATGTATTCAAGCATACCTACTTACTGCATATATAAAGCGATTTGGTCAGAGAGGAGGAACGGAGAATGGGAACAATCACAACGGCAGGAACCTCTCCTAAAGAGGCTATCCTGACAGTTAGAAATTTACATAAAATCTTTAATGCAAAAAAGAAAAGTGAAGTACGCGCAGTAGATGATGTATCCTTTACTATTTATAAAGGGGAAACATTTGGCTTGGTCGGTGAATCGGGCAGCGGCAAATCGACGACAGGACGTGTAGTTATCAAATTGGAAGACATTACATCTGGCAGTGTTTTCTATAAAGGAAAAGATATTACTCAAATCAAAAAGAAATCGGATATGATGGATTTTCGGCGGTCGATGCAGATGATATTTCAAGATCCATTTGCATCTCTGAATCCGCGGATTCCTGTCAAGCAGATTATTGGTGATGCCTTAAAACTTCATGGTATTTGCAGCACTAAAGAAGAAATTAATAAACGAGTTATGGAATTAATGGATATCGTTGGTATCAATCGAGCATATATCAATCGCTATCCGACTGAGTTTTCCGGCGGCCAGTGCCAGCGTATCGGCATTGCTCGCGCACTCTGCGTCAACCCGGAATTTATTATTGCTGATGAATGCTTGTCGGCGTTGGATGTATCTATTCAGGCACAGATTGTCAATCTGCTCATCAAACTGCAGCGTGAACAGGGCATGACGTATTTGTTTATTGCGCATGATTTGGCTATGGTCAAATATATCAGTGACCGTATCGGCGTCATGAAAGACGGCAAAATTTTGGAATTGGCTCCGGCGAATGAGTTGTACAGCCATCCGCTTCATCCATATACGATTTCACTGCTTTCTGCATCCCCGCTTACGGATTTGATGCAGGAACGACAGCGAAAACGAATAGATTACGATCCGGCTGCCCATCGTTATCCAGAAGGGAGCCACCCGGCTATGCATGAAATTACGCCAGGACATTTTGTATACTGCTTAGAAGAAGAAGTCGGTCGATATCAACAAGCGGCAGCTTCTGTAAATTGATTGCTGACGTATTTTAATACGTGATGTCAACGATGACAAATAGATGAAAGACAAACACTCTTGCCTTCCCGTTGAGGAGCTTGTCGGCAAGAGTGTTTTGAGATTATGAAGGGGAAGGCGATGCTATGCTAAATGAAACGATAGATGCGGTATTGCCAAATGTGAAAAAATGGCGCCATTATTTGCACCAACATCCAGAATTATCATTTGAAGAATTTGAAACGACAGCATATCTGATTGCGCAGATACAAAAACTGCCGGGCGTAACGATAGAACGGCCGACGCCTACCGGTGTCGCAGCTTCCTTTTCATGTGCCAAACCGGGACCGACTATTGCGCTGCGAGGCGACATCGATGCGCTGCCCGTTGCAGAAAAAACGGATGTGCCTTTTGCCTCGACAGTAAAAGGGTGCATGCATGCCTGCGGTCATGATGCGCATGCGGCCCTGCTGCTGGGAGCTTTGTATGTCTTATATGCACATAGAGATAGCCTGCGCGGCACATTTAAATTTTTATTTCAGCCGGCAGAAGAAAAATTTCCCGGCGGAGCAAGACGCTTTATTGAAAAAGGAGTATTAGACGGTGTTGATGCGATTTTAGGACAGCATACGGACCCTCGGTATAAAGTAGGTCAGATTGCTACGCGTCCTGGTTATATTTCTGCTAATTCAGATTGTTTTGATATAAAAATCATCGGTCACGGCGGTCATGCATCACAGCCGCAGTATTGTTTGGACCCGCTGCCAGTGGGCGCGCAGATTGTGACAGCACTGCAGCAGGTTGTACCGCGCTGCGTAGCAGCTACAGACCCAGCTGTCTTAAGCGTAACTATGTTTCACTGCGGTACGGCTGACAATGTCATTGCTGATGAAGCCGATATTTCCGGAACCGTTCGTACCCAGTCTCAGGAAACACGGAATATGATTCAAAAATATATTGAATCGATTGTGACACAGTATACGTCCAGTTTTGGCTTACAAGGAAACGTGAAGTATCGGCGTGGCTACCATGGCTCGTTTAATACGGCAGCATATACCGAGACAATTTTAGATTTGACTAGGAAGCTGTTTGGCGAGGAAGCGGCTTGTATAGCAGACCCGCACATGGGCGGTGAAGATTTTGGCTTTTATTTGGAAAAAGTACCAGGATGCTTTTATCATTTTGGTATTACGCCCAAAGAGGCCCAGACTTTTTATCCCAATCACAATGCTAAATTTTACATAGATGAAAGCTGTTTTCGCACGGCTCTCACAATTATGGTCTATGGAGCCATTCGGTTTCAAAAAATTGTAGAAAAAAACAAAAAATAAGATATTTCTTCTTATGAATCGTTGTTAAAAAATAGCTGCCTATTACTTGGAGAGGAAATCTGCTTGAGAAAGCGGACTGCCTGGCATGTCCGAGAAGTAATAGAAATTACCTGACAACTGTATAGACAATAGAATATTGGCCAGAAAAATCTGCACCTTGACAACGGCGTCATGCGTGCAGATTTTTTAGGGTACAAAAGAGCATCCTATGCCAGTTGTCACAGTGAAAAAACGTCATACATTAGGTGAATATGATATAATGAAACCCAAAGAAACGAAGCTAAGTAGTGAAAAAGGAGGATTACTGGACATGAAACCAAAGAGACATGACAGTGTGCTGGATACATATGTTACGCATATTTTCAGTCAGCTGCTGCAGCCGGACAACAATATATTTGTCGGGGATGCTGTTATGGTGACAGGCAGTGATGGAATTGTCAAATTTGTTAGTGATACGTATCATATTCGCTTTAATATTCCTAAAGGATATTGTGAGGGAAAATCGATTCGTTCTTTAGCAGAAGAAGGTATTTTTTCTCCTTGTGTTACCGAAATGGTATTGGAACAGAAAAAGAAGATTTCGATTATGGAATATACACGGGCCCGTGAGCCTGTACATACTATCGGCATTCCTATTTTTGATGCTGACGGTAATATTTTATATGCGATTTGCTTTAATTCGATGGAATTGACACAGTTGGAAAACATCCAGTATCGTTTTGCCCAATTACAAGCCGCCCTGAATAATGCAGGTGATGCCCCGCATGAGGAAGCCAATCCTGCGGCATCAGCAGTGAAACACAACGGCGTGATGGAGGACCTGATTGTCCAAAGCCCTGTCATGAAAGAGGTATGGAGGACAATGAAACATTATGCCGTAACCAAAGCTAATATTTTGATTTTAGGGGAAACCGGCGTAGGCAAGAGCCGGTTGGCCAAAGCGATTCACGATACCAGCTCATATGCTGAAGGACCGTTTGTTGAAGTAAACTGTGCTGCTATTCCTGATACTTTAATAGAATCAGAATTGTTTGGCTATGACAAAGGAGCATTTACTGGTGCGGATCCAAAAGGGAAAATGGGAAAAATTGAAATGGCCAATCATGGTACGCTGTTTTTGGATGAAGTTGGCGAACTGTCGTTAGCTGCGCAGGCTGCGTTGCTGCATGTCATCCAAAATAAGGTACTTTGCCGGGTAGGCAGCAACCGTACTATACATGTCGATTTCCGGCTGGTTACGGCAACCAATCAAAATTTGAAAGAAGTCGTAGAAGCGAAGACATTCCGTTCTGATTTATACTATCGCCTTAATGTATTAAAGCTGGTACTGCCGCCGCTGCGGGAACGGAAGGAAGATATTATTCCCATTGCCATTCATTTTCTGAAGATTTTTAATGATGAATATCACAAACAAGTGCGCTTTAGTCCTAAACTGTTGGAGTTATTGAAAGAAAGTTATTGGCCCGGCAATATTCGGGAAATAGAAAACTTTGTGGAACGGCTGGTTATTATGGGGACAGGCGAACAAATCAACTGGGGAACCAAATCGTTAATGCCTGGAGATGCTGAAACAGAAACCATGATGGATACCAGTGCGGATAGGAATAGTATGGATACGTTTTCTCTCTCGTTGAAAGAACAAGTGGAAAATTTGGAAAGTAAATTGATTCGAAGTGCCTATGAACAATGTGGGACGAGTACAGGTGTAGCGAAATTGTTAAAAATTAGTCAGCCGACGGCTATCCGAAAAATACATAAATATATAGGTAAACATGTTGGAGAATAAAAAAATAATTCACTATTGAATACAAGGTTATTCATAAATGAATTAAATATTCCGATGTGAATAGGGAAAAGACGCTTTTTTTGTAAAAAACAGAAAGCGTCTTTTTTTTTTACAGAATTTTTATAGCGCATAGGTAAGCCGTGTATCGATTGTTGCAATATGAATTTTACCATTTTATATACTGAACGCATAAAATTGGCATAGTTGTTTCATATATAACAGTGTATGAAGCGCAGCGAAGGCGCCGAAATGATGTATGGATGTGACACACAGAAAGGAGATACTGAAGATGAAGTATGTAACATTTGAAAAACGCGGAAGTATTGGCATTGCAACAATCAGCCGCCCCGAAGCATTAAATGCATTGAACACAGCGGTTATTACGGATTTGTACGAATTGGTAGGAAATCTTGAACAGGCTGACGATATTAAAGCCCTCATCATTACCGGTGAAGGCCGCAGTTTTGTAGCTGGAGCAGATATCGGTGAACAGCAACCGCTGAATGTGGCGCAGGGCCGGACCTGGGGACAGACTGGCAGTGCATTGATGCGCCGTATTGAAAAATTACCGTTTCCGACGATTGCCGCAGTCAATGGCTTTGCTCTTGGCGGCGGAACGGAATTGGCATTAAGCTGCGACATTATTCTCGCTTCTGAAAAAGCCAAATTTGGTCAGCCGGAAGTTACATTGGGGATTACGCCGGGCTTTTCCGGCACGCAGCGCCTGCCGCGCCGTGTAGGCATTGCCAAAGCTAAAGAATTGATTTTCTCCGGCAAAATGATTAAAGCTGACGAAGCACTGCAGATTGGTCTGGCTAATGCTGTATATGCACCAGAAGAACTATTGGATAAAGCCGTTGAAATGGCAGAATCTTTTACAAAAAATGCATCGATTGCTGTTCGCTATGCCAAAGCATGCATCGATCGAGGCATGCAGATGGATATAGATGACGGTATTGCCGTAGAAAATGAATTATTTGCTATGTGCTTTGCAACAGAAGACCAAAAAGAAGGTATGAAAGCATTTATGGAAAAACGCCCGGCTGTATTTACTGATAAATAGCGTATTTTTAGTATATAACGTAATAACGTAAGAAGGTAAGACGATGAAAAAAGTAAATGTATTGACAGCAGAAGAAGCAGCACAGTTAGTGCAAGACGGCGATATAATTGCTACGGGCGGTTTTGTAAGCTGTGCCTGCCCGGAAACACTTTCCTCGGCATTGGAACAACGGTTTTTGCAAACAGGTCATCCCAAAAATTTGACGTTGTTCTTTGCGGCAGGGCAGGGACATCGTGATGGAACCGGCGGCGATCATTACGGGCATGAAGGTATGGTCAAACGTGTTATTGGCGGCCATTGGGACAGGGCACCACGACTGGGAGATTTGGCACTGCAGAATAAAATTGAAGCGTATAATTTGCCGCAAGGTATTATTTCTCATATGTTCCGTGATATTGCGGCGCATAACTTAGGAACTTTATCGAGTGTTGGCTTGTATACCTTTGTCGATCCGCGTAATGGCGGCGGTAAATTAAACAGTGCTACGACAGACGATTTGGTAAGTTTAGTGAAAATTAACGGGGAAGAACAGCTTTTATACAAAGCCTTTCCAATTCAAGTTGTTTTCCTGCGTGCCAGCTACGCTGATGAATATGGAAATTGCACAGTTCATCGGGAAATCGGACCGCTGGATGTAACGGCTATGGCCCAAGCCTGCAAAAACTCCGGCGGCAAAGTGATTGTACAAGTCGAAAAAATTGTGCAGGGTGGTTCATTAGACCCGAAGCTGGTAGCTATTCCAGGAATTTATGTAGACAGTATTGTCGTCGGTTCACCTGAAGATAACCGTCAATGTTTAGGCATGGATTATGATGGTTCCTTGACTGGAGAATATCGGATTCCACTGGATGAAATTCCACCGATTCCTATGGATACAAAGAAAATCATTGCACGTCGTGCTGCGATGGAACTGCCTAAAGATGCAGTTGTCAATTTGGGAACCGGGGCACCTGAAAAAATTGCCAATGTTGCGGCAGAAGAGGGAATTTCTGATTTCATGACATTGACTGTCGAAGCGGGTTCGATTGCCGGCGTACCGATGGGCGGCACGCAGTTTGGTGCAGCAGCCAATTCCATGGCTATTTTACCGCATAACGTGCAGTTTGATTTTTATCAAGGCGGGGGCCTGGACATCGCGTTTTTGGGTTTAGCAGAAACATCAGCTAATGGCGATTTAAACGTTTCTAAGTTTGGAACACGCCTTGCTGGTGCAGGCGGTTTTATTGACATTACGCAAAATGCCAAAAAAGTCGTATACTGTGGCACGTTTACAACGAAGGGACTGAAAACAACTTGCCAGGATGGCAAATTGGTCATTTTGCAGGAAGGGACTAAGAAAAAATTTGTTAAACAAGTAGAACAAGTTACATTTTCTGGGAAATATGCGAATAAAGTTAAGCAGCCAGTCTTGTATATTACAGAACGAGCTGTTTTTGAACTGCGGCCGGAAGGTGTTACTTTGATTGAAATTGCTCCGGGCATTGATTTGGAAACACAAATACTGCAGCAAATGGATTTTAAACCGATTATTGCGGATCAGGTAAAACTCATGGATGCTCGTATTTTCCAGGACAAGCCAATGGGATTGCGAAATGATTATTAATATATGGCATATTAATATAAATATAATAGAAAAGGATGGGATGTATGATGAACTTTGAATTAGGAGAAGAATATGTAGATATTCAAAAAATGATACGGAATTTTACAGAAAGCAAAATCAAACCGATTGCAGCTGAAACAGACAGAACCAGTCAGTATCCGGCAGATACGATTGAACAGCTCTTTGATTTGGGCATCATGGGGATTGCCGTTCCGGAAGAATACGGCGGTGCCGGCATGGATGCTTTGGCTTCGGCTCTTTGTGTTGAAGAAATCAGTAAGCAGTGCGCATCGACAGGCGATATTTTGGCAACCCATAATGGTTTATGCTGCGATCCGATTTTAGTTCACGGCACAGAAGAACAGAAGAAAAAATATTTGCCTATGCTGACAAAAGGACATAAAGTTGGCGCTTTTGCTTTGACAGAAGCCGATGCAGGATCCGATGCAGCTGGCGGCAAAACTGTAGCAGTCCTTGACGGCGACCATTATATACTCAATGGCTCCAAGATTTTTATTACCAACGGTTACGTAGCAGACGTCTTTGTCGTATTTGCCATGACAGATAAAACGAAAGGCACTAAAGGCATTTCCGCATTCATTGTAGAGAAAGACTTTCCGGGATTTTCTGTAGGCAAACATGAAGAAAAAATGGGACTTCATGGCAGCCCAACGGCAGAAATCGTGTTTACAGACTGCATCGTGCCGAAAGAAAACTTGCTGGGACAAGAAGGTAAAGGATTTAAAATTGCTATGCAGACATTAGACGGCGGCCGCATTGGGATTGCTGCACAAGCCCTTGGGATTGCAGAAGGAGCATTAGCGGAAGCCAAAGCGTATACCAATGTCCGCGCACAGTTTGGCAAACCGATTGCTAAATTCCAAAACACACAGTTTACTTTGGCTGACATGCAGATGGGGGTAGAAATCGGCCAACTCCTTACGTATCGGGCCGCTTTGAAAAAAGAACAAGGCAGATGCAGCAAAGAAGCTGCGATGGCAAAGTTGTACTGCTCTGAACATGCTATGTGGACAACAACAAAAGCTCTGCAGATGTTTGGCGGCTATGGCTATACAAAAGATTATCCGTTGGAACGTATGATGCGTGACGCTAAGATTACAGAAATCTATGAAGGAACATCAGAAATTCAGCGTATCGTTATTAATGCGAATATGCAGTAAAAACGCATTGTTGCAGCTTAAATAATAAAAGAGAGGTTTCATGCGTTGTACAGATAGAGTTATGCATGAAACCTCCTTTTCTTTTTGGAGAGAGAGGATGGAGAGCATATTGCAGCATGCATAAATCTAAGAAAAGGAGAGAGAAAATTGGATATTATCGCTATTTTATTAAGCTTATTTTTACTGATCACATTTGCTTATCGTGGATTTTCAGTTATCTTATTTGCTCCGATTTTTGCTTTATTTGCAGCGAGTATGTCTGGGCTGCCTATTTTACCAGGCTATACAGAATTGTTTATGGCCAAAGCTGTTACCTATATTAAATCTTTCTTTCCGGTTTTTCTTTTGGGAGCCGTATTTGGTAAAGTCATGGAAGAAACGGGAATGGCACGTAGTATTGCGATGAAAACCATTCAAGTTGTTGGCAAAGATAAAGCTATTTTTGCTGTAGTTTTTGCCTGCATGGTATTATGTTACGGCGGCATTTCTTTATTCGTATGCGTATTCGCTGTTTATCCATTTGCAGCCGCGTTGTTTAAAGAAGCCAATATTCCTAAACGACTGATTCCGGCAAGTTTTGTTGTAGGCGCTTTTTCAGCAACTCAGGACTGCTATCCCGGCTCGCCGTAGATTGGCAATATTATTCCGACTATATATTTTGGCACAACTACCTTTGCTGCGCCTATCTTAGGCCTTATTTGCGGAACTTTATGCATTATTATTTGTTTATGCTTTTTGGAATTTCGACGGAAGAAAATGGCAAAAGCAGGAGAAGGCTATGGAAATCATGTTACGAATGAAGCTGTTATTGATCCCAATGCGCCATTACCGCCATGGCAATTGTCATTGATTCCGCTGATTGCCGTATTAGGATTAAACTTTTTCTTTTCAATGATTTTTACTTGGGATAACAGTTTACTGGAACCGTTCCAGGCCATGAATATTCCGTTGTTGGCAAAGAGTGTTTCTAACGTTATTGCTATTTGGGCATTGGTTTTAGGCTTAGTGGCAGCGATTATTATTGCCAGTGTTACAGGACATAAATTTATCTCGAAAGAATCCAGCTTAAAAGCGGCACTTAATGCAGGGGCATTAGGCTCACTGTTGGCTATTATGAATACAGCTTCTGAAGTTGGTTATGGCAACGTTATAGCTTCTCTTCCTGGTTTTATGGAAGTGGCTGATGCTATTTTTGGTGTAGGCCAAGGAATGCCTTTATTTAACGTAGCCTTTATGTGCAATGTCTTAGCTGGGATAACGGGTTCAGGAACCGGTGGCTTGAGCATAGCATTAGATGTTTTTGGACAACACTTTTTGACAGAAACGGCAGCAGCTGGCATTCCTGTAGAAGTCGTACACCGTATTGCTGCAATGGCGGCTGGCGGTATGGATGATTTACCTCATAACGGCGCTGTTATTACGACGTTGGCAGTTTGCGGTCTGACGCATCGAGAAGCATATAAAGATATATTTGTTATTACGTTAGTAAAGGCTGGAATTGCCATTTTTGCAGTATTTTTCTTTATGGCTACCGGCATTTATTAAAAAGCACCGCTTTTATATATGGAATCTGTCAGGAAAAAGGAGCCCTATCTTGAGATATCGCTCCTTTTTCTATTGCGCGTAAAATTTAAATAAAAAAAGAGTTGACAGAGGGGACTATTTGCGATATACTAATCAAGTCGTCGGGAACGGGGCACCATAAAGAGCTTCGGG
>CAVKEA010000059.1:0-15574 GCA_963655305.1 bacterium | reverse complement strand
CGCCCGTATATCTGCCGTATGCATCTCTGCCGCCGTTGAAGTAACGCCCTGTTTCGGAACGGTTGACGCCCCAATCAAAGGACAGGCGGGATGCTCCCAATTTCCACTGCGCACCCAGGCCAAAGACGTTGGCAACGTTCATGTCCTGGCTGTACGTATCCCATGTGCCGTTGGTTTCTATCATGCCGGTCTTGTGGAATGCTTCTCCGGACGAACGGAGATACCATGCAGTCAAGCCCAAGTTATCGTTGAGTTTTTGCCGTACCTGAATGAAGGCCGCTCTGTCGATTGCCGGTACGATATCCTGTTTAATCAACGTGCCTGTCGTCCAAATAGATTCTGTTACATTACTCAATGGAACATCAGTATTATTACCACTTGGCTCATACCCAGCCCTTGTAAGTATAATCATAAATCTGTCTATCATACCATATTGTCCATTAGACTTCACAGCAGATATTCTTCTTTGGCCTCTTGTCTGTTGTGTCGAATTTATTCCAACAAAAGGAATATACATTTGATTTAATATATCCTGTGTAATTTCCTGGGTGTATGTACCATCGCTTTGTTTAAACTGCAATGTTTCGCCATTATGTGTATCACTATAATAATGCTGTGCTTCTTTGCAAACAGAAGTAAAGAAATTAAAAAGCTTTTCTTTACCAGATGTACTATCCAATACTTCACCCCAAGAAATAGTAGAGTAGTCATAGTTATTACTCTTCATTTCAGATAAAATGGTATCAAGCTTTACACTCTTACCTGTTTCTGTTTGACCACTCAAACCAATCAATCCTGGATAATACCCCATAATGCTTTCATAATCTTTGTCTTTAGAAGTATTCGTCAAAAATTCCTGATTATACCACTGCCGCCCTTTAGATTGCCATCCAGTCAGAGAATCATACGCCGCATCATTGGTACCGGCATTTTTCAATATATCATTTAATTCTTGAATAACAGCTAATTTAGCATCTGCTAATTTTACTTGGTAATCAGGGTCATTCTTATCCAATTCCGCGCCGGCATTTGCATATTTCTCTGCATAATTTGTCAGTGAATTATCTGCATATGTATCACCGGAAGCTAATTGATTTACTACTAAATTGGCTCCATTTAATTTTAAACCCAATACTTCCGCTAATGTTGGTGTACGAAGGAAATACCCTTTTTCAGCGTGAGTATATGCAGAATCTGTGATACCTGTACTCTTGCTGAAGTCCCCATAGCCAATGCGAACCTGCGTTTTGTCGCCTGTCCATGTCGCACGGACGCCGTCATATTCTTTGCCAAACCAGTAGCCTGTCGCACCCATTTTTTCGGTCAGGCGACCAATGGTGAAGTCCCATTTATTGGTTTTCTGGTTGAGTTCTGCCCGTTCGAGCCGTGTGTCATGGAGGCCGCGTTTGTCGGCTTTACTGTATTTGGTGTCCACTGTATTACCGGAAGAACCTTCGACGAGCAAATTCGTGTTGTCGCCAAGCTGGGCATCGACACCAAGGCGCAGTCGTTGTTCCAATCCATGTCCTGGTTTATCTTTGAAATTCGCAGTTGCACCATCATCAGCAGAGCCTGTAGTCAGTTTATTAGTACCCACTGTATTTTGTCCGCCAAACATATTGGAGCGTACCCGATAATCGCCAACGAGCTTGACATCGCCTTGTTTGCGCGCTGCATCTTTATCAGACGGACGGGTCAGGAACCAATCACCTTGGTTCTTAATGACAGTGCCATTGTCGGCTGTCGTATCGATTGCACCGGGTTCTGCAGTTCCCTGTGCATTGGCTGCGGCCTTCTTCGCCGCTTTTTCTGCCGCCGCTTTGGCATCATAGCCAAACTTGATATTGGCACCGATACGGTACGTTCTGTCGGCATACGCTCTGTCATCGTCACGATAATTAAAGAGGTTATCCACACCAATGTATACTGTCGCATCGGGATTAACTTGTTTTTCTACCATGAAATTCCAAATGCCAAAGGTCTTTTTCTGATAGTCTGCTTTTTTCTTTGCCCAGTTCCCTTCTGAATCACGGTCAGAAGCTCTAAATACATTAGAAATAGAATTGCTGTCGAGCATATGAATATAATAGTCTCCCCAAAGGGCTGCTTTCCAGCCATGCTTTTTGTCTTCATAATTGAAGCTGATGTCTATTTTATGCTGCGGCCGGTCCAGCAGTGTTCGCGGCATGTCGGGATCGCTCTTGTTGATAGCATGGAGCCAAGCATAGCCCAGTTTTGCCGACCATTTGTTATTGAATTTCTGCTGTACTTCTGCTTCAAAGCCCGTAATTTCTGCTTTCCCAATATTTTTGAAACTATAAATTCTATCACCAGTAGCCCATGTCGCAGCTGAAACACCATAATAAAAATCTACAAGTTGTCCCGTAAAGTAAGAAGTCATATAATCATTAATGACATTATGGAAGACCGAGGCTTTGGCATAGGTCTTGTTGCTTTCCCCTTCAAGAGAAATATCGAAATTGACCGATTTTTCTGGTTTCAAATTAGGATTTCCATACCAATACCAACCATAATGACTACCGCCAGAGTTTCCATACATTTCCCAATTGTAATAGAGTTCGCCCATGCCCGGTTCGGCATAGCCTGTACCGGCATTGATTTTTAAGCGGCGGTGGGCATTTCCTTTAATATTATGGGTCATACCCAAATTAGCAGTTATATGAGATCCAAAAAGATCGCTGTGATCAAGGCGAAGAACTGGTGTTAAAATGGTATCGTCATTAATTTGCCATGTATCCTGAATAAAAGCATGGTATTTTTGAATTTCTGCTTCGCCGCCAGATACGCGATTTTCACGCTCTTCATATCCTTGTCCATAGTATGCCCCATTATACTTAACATTTTTATAATAATATGGCGAATTTTCAGTGTCCTTATACATTCCCAAATTAAAATAAGCTAACCCGGCATAATCTGAAACAGAATCGTAAATAGAGGCATTTTGTTTAGATACTTCTTCAGAAAATTGATGATATGCTTTATAAAAATCGGATGTTTTATCAATCGTATCATATAAAATAGCCTGTTCATTTTCCTTGACTTCAGAATAAGTAACTGTATACGTTTTTCCATTACCAACGTCGTAAGTTAAGGAGTTCCCGTTATTATATTCTTTTTCACGTTCCCAATTCAATCCATCTTTTTCCAAGTTCCAGCCTTTGTCTTCAGAATTAAAACGCCAATTATGCACATCCGAATCAGCAACACCATCAGTAACATGGAGATTCTTGCTATAACTCCAAGGATCTATCTTTTTCCCTGTAGGCCCCCATGTCTTAGGTGCATTTTTCAAGCGCGTACCTTCCGCTTGTTCCTTAGTGTAGCCGATACCATACGTCAAGAGATGCTTCTCATTAACCTGTGTATTCATTGTTGCATTGACATCTAACTGTTTATGTTCCAACCAATCAACAGAAGCTAAATTCAATTGTCCAGACCAAGCATCATATCCCCCGCCATAATATGTTGTGAAAGACACATTATCTTCTCGCATAGTGCCATAGTTAACATCGAGTTTCCAATCATGTTTGTCATTTTTTCCTGTATAAGAAAGCGCATATGTATCCCGTGACATATCACGATTGAATATTTGCATTGGTTCTATAACTGCATCAATTGTTCCAGCTTGACTAGCCTTATTCCGCCGCTCTAAGTCTTCTTTTTCCTGCATAACACGGAACGTAATTTTATTATTTTCATTAAGGTCTACCTCACCGCTAGCACCAATGGTTTTTATATCACCATAGTAGCGAAGAGATGGTTTAAAATTATTAAAAAATACACTATTGCTTGTCGTATACGCCCGTTCATTTGAATATACCGGCATGATTTCCCGTTTGCTGCCAAAGATGCTGAATTTGGCGTTACCTACTTTGCCCGTATCGGCACGCATGTAGAAGTTCGTCGGCCACGTGTTTTTGTTTTCGTCCGTGCCTTCGTGGTTGTGATAGCGGGCTTCGGCGTTGAGCTGGAACGTTGGGTGGTCGGACGGAGCCTTGGTAATAATGTTGATGACGCCGCCGATAGCATCCGGGCCGTATTTGGCCGTTGCCGCGCCGCGGATGATTTCGATGCGTTCGATGTTTTCCGCGCCGATTCGCATGGCTTCATCACTGCCGCCCATATATTTCGATTCACTGCCCATGACCGGCTGGCCGTCGATGAGCATCAGCGTATGACGCGGATCCGCACCGCGGATTGCCACGCCAACACGCCCCATGGCATCGACGGTTCTCGTGACGCCTGTTTCACTAAAGATAACATCTTCTAAGGATTTAGCTTGTTTCTTTTCGATGTCTTCTTTCGTAATAATCGTCGTGCTTTGGCTTTCATACTTTGCTTCTTCTTTCGCTCTATTTGCTTCGACGTTGACATCCCGGGTAGTAACAGTATTACTGTAGGAGTCCCCCCCCTAGTGGACTATTTTCCGCATCAGCCGCAAATACCGGCATAGCAAGCCACGTCATGACCGCGCAGGCCAGCATGGCATAGGTACGTTTGTTGTGCATGGGTCATCTCCCTTTCTGTATTCCCGACGTCTGCATACTTTGCAAGATACAATCTCGTATCTTCTCTCCGCCGCGAATACGCTAAATGATTGTTATTATTGTTTAAGAAAATTCACGTACTTAAAATACCACAGGTATAGGATAGCTGTCAAACGCACAGCATACAGCAAAATAGCCCGTTTAGACACAAAAACAGCCCAATCCGACACTTAATTATCATTATAGTTTAGTCATCATCTATCAGCCTCTTTTATTCGTTATTCTCATTTTCATTTAAAATAAGTGGTACTGGAAATTTTTTTAAAGTTTTTTCATTCTTTTTAGTAAATGTGCCGTGTACATATGGGAAGCCCCAATATTAGGGAGGGCTCCCTTTGACCCTCATGGGATTCTGTAAACGAGCCGTTTACGTCGGCTATTCACTTTTGAATGCCGGGACGTATCCCTGCGCCCTCTGTCCATTTTTCCAGTAAACTTGCCGTTTACATATGCTATTCACTTTTTCTTTCTGTACGACCAGAAAGAAAAAGATGACAAAAAGAAAGAAGTCGCCGCCCAAAACGGACTTAGCCTTACTGCGTTTGCCGATGACGGCGCGGCAAATTCGCTTCGCTCAGACGCCGCTTGTTCCCGTCATCGGCAAACTCCGTATCCGGTCTTCGACCGGTCGGCACGCTCGTAACGGGCGGTGTTGGCAGTCATGCAGGGTAGATTTCGCCTGGTTGCTAGGAAAGTAACATCTGTCAAGAAAAATTGACGGCAAACATAGGCTCATCTACGTTAAGGCAATAGGTAGTATCACTTCGTCATGCACAATAATAAAAAAACAGAAATATCTCGAACACATATGAATAATAGATTGAATAATACATGGTTTTCTCAGCATACCATTATCTGTAATTGCTCGCATTTGCTCCCAAGCCGCCCCGTTACGGGAATGACTGGTTGTGCGGCTTGCCGCACAATGAGAATGGATGGCATTGCGTTAAAAATGGGCGTTTGTTTGAGCGCAGCGAGTTTCGCCCATTTAGCAATGACGGACATTCTCAAAGGAATGGGAGTTTCGGGCGGCCGCCTTTTTCTTGATTCGTTCTTTTTCGGCGGTACGAAAAAGAATGAATAGATGAGGGTGCAGGGATGCTTCCCAGCATTCTGGTCGCACAGAAAGAAAAAGTATACAGCATATGTAAACGGCAAGTTTACAGAAATCATATGAGGGTTAAAGGGAAATGCCCTTATTCTACGTAGTTCTTTTTCGGCAGCTCAAAAAAGAATGAACATATGAGGACGCAGGGAACCCTCCCTGCATTCTGACCGCGCAGAAAGAAAAAGTGCATACGCCAATGTAAACGGCACGTTTACTAGAAAAAAGGGATAAAAAAAAACGATCCGCTGACGCAAATACGTCAGCAGACCGTTTTGTTAAGTAAAAATCGTCTTTATTCAAACCAGCGGGATAAATCAAATTCTTCGCCAATTCGTTCTTTAATATATCCCTGTGCCAAATATAAGCCCAAGAGAGACAACGTGGAAATGCGAAGCATCGTGCTGTCCCAAATATCACCTAAGTCCGCCAAGGCCGGAGAAATATCTTCCATAATGTCCAAAGCTTCTTCGCCGGTAAAGCTTGCCGGACGTTTTCTAGCCAGCCGCATAATCTGTTCCTGCATCATGCGGTCCTGAATGCCTGTCATACGGAAAAAGCGTGTCGTCATGCTTTCATCGACCATGGCCAGCTTAATCAGCGGAGAATTAAACGACTGCACAATAAATTCGGACGGTATCCGTTTGCCCCGCAGTGCTTTGCGCAGTTCTTCTTCTGTAAAGCCGCGGTACCGGAACAATAAGGGATACGAATCGGACAAAATTTCAGCAAAATGCGTTTCCTTGCTTTCAAATGCCGTGCAGCGCAAATAATCCAGCTGCTGATAATACGGCCGTTCTGTCGGGAACCCGTCCAAAAACGGAACGACATATTTATCAATGTATTCACTGAATGTTTCTTTATCGACATTGTGCGAGTTGCGGGAATACAAAAACAGCAGCAAAACAGCTAAAATTTTGTAATGTTCATTCGATAAATACGGCATAACCTTCAGGGCATCGATAGCAACCAAATGCCGTGTAGATACAGGCGAACCTTGTACAATATCATCAAATGCCTGCAGGGCCAATGCTTCTACATGGCTTTCCGGATGGGCCGCGTAAGCCTTCTGCAGGTTGAGCAGTGCTTCCTGAGCCAGCAGCGTAGACATAGCCTGCTGACGCTGTTCATCATTGGTGCAGCCAATACGCTGAAATGCAGCGGCTGTAATATGTTCCGCCTGTTTTTTCAGTGCCGGCGTCACCATGCCGAATTGATTCAGGAAATGATCTGCACACTGCTGAATCAACGGCGACAAGTCCTGTTGTTGTTCTTCTTGTTCGTTCCAAATCGAGCGGCGTTTGCCTGCTCCAGTCAGAGGCGCTGCTTTCGTTGCTGACAAATCATTGCCCCACGGGCTCTTTTGCGTCAGCGGAATATCCATTTCCGGCTGCTGCGATGAAGCCTGCGGCCGTCTTGTCGTCTGACGGGGATGAATCGGCGGCATGACAGCGGTTTCTTCTGCTGCTTGTTTTTGCGGAACAGCCGTATCGATATGAATCGGTTCCATGCGCTGTGTCTGTTCCAACGAAGCGGCAACGGCAGCCATCTGTGCCTGTTTCCGAGCAGCGGCTTCCCGTTCTTTCTGCCGCAGCATCGCAGGATCAATAATCTGCGTTTCGTCGTTCACTGCAGCGTGCGGTGCTTCTGCAGCAGCTGCCGGTTCTGTCTGCGGTACTGCCGCTCCTTCCGGCAGCGGACGGCCTGCTGCTTTGGCATTTTCTGCCATGACAGCCTGGACAATGTGTTTTCTATGGGATGGTTCTGCCGGCTGCGGCGCATCGGCTGTTTCTGCAGCACGCGGCTGTTTTGGCACGGCAGGTGTTTTTTCTCCATGCTGCGATGCTAAATCAGCAGCGACCACAGCAGCCATATCTGCCAGCTGCGGTTCTTCCGCTTCTGTTTGAGCCACTTCATCAGCCCACTGTTCCTGCTGCTGCCGTTTCATTTCTTCTTGCTGCCGCATGGCCCGTTCCCGCTGGCTTCGAGCCCGCAGGGCCTGATCTTCTGCAATATGCTGCGCTTCTACGGCTTTTTCTGCTGCAGCCCGGCGTTCTCTTTCTTTTTTAGCTTCTTCCGATTTTGCTTTATAGGCAGCAGCTTCTTCTTTATCTACTTTATCCATAGCGGCTAAAATTTCATCTCGTGACAGTACGCGCGTAATATCCAGGTTTTCCTGTTCCTCTTTCGGAGCCTGGCGTTTGGCTGCTTGATATACAATTTTGCCATTGCGGCGCACGGCTTCCCCTTTTGTCGTGACAAAAGCCGTTTCTTCCGGGTGTTCCTGTCTTTCCCGTACAGTCACGGTAGAAATCTTCGGAAGCGGCGACGTGTCTTCTTTGACATACCGCTGCTGATGTGCTGTCCGCTGCGGGGCTTCCTTCCGATGCGCAGGCATTTTCCGGCGCATCATCATGCCTTCTCTTTTTTCCGTTGTTTTCTTTTCTTTTTTTACCTCTTCCTCATGATTGCCGCCGGAATACAGCACATAACACACGACAAAAAAGACAATCACAATCCCCGCTATAATAGCGTATGGCAAAAAGTTAGTCATTTCATTCTCTCCCCTATTCGTACTCTCTCAAAATTCTTGTATTTATTGTATCATACACGATGCCGTTTGGCACGAATGTATCTAATGGATTCTGCCAGTTTCTTGGCAATTCTGCATTTATTTTCTATAATAGAACTATAGTCTAAAAAAAGGAGGCAGGGTTCACAATCCCGCAAGTACTATGAAATTATGCAAAGCAATTATTTTTGACATGGACGGCACCGTCCTTGACACGTTAGATGAATTGACGACCAGTCTCAATCATATTTTTCAACTCCATCAGTTACCCCCAAAAACGGCCCAGGAAGTACGCGCCTGTCTTGGCTACGGCTATGAAGGGCTAATCGAACGGGCTGCAGCTGCCGTCCCGGCTGCCCAAAAGGCAGTGCTTACGGAAGAATTCAAATCGTATTACAGCAGTCACTGCCAAGGACATACGCATCCGTACGCAGGTATTTTAGACGTATTGTCGCAGCTGCGCCAAGCCGGATACCGTACGGCTATCGTATCCAATAAAGGCCAAGCAGCCGTTTCTTCTCTGCATGACGAATTTTTTAAAGGCCTCGTCGATTTTTCGATGGGCGAATCGCCTGCCTATAAGAAAAAACCAGCGCCGGATATGGTCTGGGAAGCACTGAAACGGCTGGGATGTGCCAGAGAAGATGCTGCGTATGTCGGTGATTCAGAAGTCGATAAATTGACAGCCGATCATGCCGGACTGACATCGGTTCTCGTATCCTGGGGCTTTCGTGACAAATCCTTTCTTGAAAGCCTGCACCCAGATTATCTCGTCGATTCCCGACAAGAATTGGCCGATTTATTTTGCCGTGCCCACTAATTGCATACAGCGTGAAAAACAAGGCAGTGATTCCCCATCGGTATCGCTGCCTTGTTTGGTATGCAGACCCAATTACCGAATCACATCCTGCTGTACGGAGGCAATCGCGTCTGATGCCGTCTGGTCAATAAGGGGAGAATAGCTAACTTTTCCCTCTGCTGTAAGTCCATGTTTGGCTGTGCGGTCTGTTTTGGCTGCCGGTTCTGCGTCGGCCGTCTGTTTCCTGCCAATCTGGCCGGACGTTTCTGCCGTCTCAATACGTACGATTCCATCGCCCACTCGCTTCTGCACTTCTGCCCGCGCGGCTTCACTCAGCGGATGACGTACTGTAACAACAATCTGTTCGTGTACATAATCAGGAACGGCACCGATATAATTTTGAACGCCGTCTGTATCGACAATAGCATTAATAGCCCGCATCATAAGCTGCGTATAATCCAAGCGGCTGAAATGAACCTTCCGTATCGATACGGCATCGGGACGTGCTACATCTTCTGCCAATCGTTTCTTTAAGTATTTGCTCGGATTTCCCTTCATGCCCAATACCAGGGTATCACCATCCCAATACATCGTGCCTTGCTGCAAAAAGGCAACAGTCGAACCATATTCTGCATTGAGAATGTGGATGACCTGGGATTCTATTTGTACATGGGAAACATATTTTTTATCTGAATGGAGCATTTGATACATTACTTCTGCCGCATCCGCTCTTGTCATGCCTTCTTTGGGACGGAACCGATTATCTGCCGGCACCATCAGATGTTTGGCATGCAGCGCTTCTACTGCCGTTTTATATGCTGCCGAAATAAGATCTTCGTCTGCATACGGCGGCACATTGGTTTCTGTAACATCTGCTGTATGGCTGTACTGCAGATATCGATACATGACACTGGCAAATTCTTCCCGGCTGACTATTTTATCCGGCTGAAAAGAACCATCGGCATAGCCGGACAAAATGCCTTCTGCTGCTACAGCAGCCATGGCATCAGCGGCTGCACCTGCTTTCACATCCGTAAACGAGCTGGAAGATGCCGGCATGCTTGCTGCTGCATGATATATCAGCTGTGCCAAATCACCGCGTGTGATAATCTGGTTGGGCAGGAACTGACTGCCTGTGACAAATGACAGGCAGTGCGTATCATATAAATAATCCACAGCATCGCGGCTTGGCAGCGTATCCAAATCCGTATACGGAGCTGCTGCCAAGGCCGTAAAAGAGGCACCTAAAATTGTAGCTGCTGCCATAAAAGCAGCCCATGTTTTATGTTTCATCGCCAAACTCCTTTGCAAAGGATATTACTGAATTACAATCCGCAGCGCACTTCCCAGTGCTTTATTCAAATTAGCCTGTGTTTCTTTGGAAATAGAGCCCACTGTCAAAACGACTTTTTCGTTTAAGTAATCTACATCGGTTTTGACAGATGCGTTGGTTGATTCCGTAGCACGGTAAATCTTTTCAGCCTGGGCCATTAAGTTCTTATAATCATCATAGCTGTATGTAGCAGACTGTATATATACGGCTTCTGCCGGAATATCCTTGTCTGCTGCAATCGCCTGTTCCAATTTTTCTTTATTCTTCTTCGTTTTTACGCCAATGCGCAGTTTATCGCCCTGCCAGTACATAATACCGTCTTTAGCAAATTCTTTGACCGAACCATAGGTATCTTTAATATCCTTAAATACCTGGGATTCCAAAGAACCCTGCGTAGCAGCTGCTTCTTTGCTGGCTGCCGTGTTGCCTGTGACAACGCGGTACAATACATTGACTGCTTCGCCGCGAGTGACATATTTTTTCGGATTAAACCGATTATAGGCACCTGTCATATATCCGGCTGCGCCCAATGTGCTGACAGCATCTTTTGCCCAAGGGGAAATAGCAGCCCCGTCTGCATAGGAAACAGGCTGACCGCCAACATTGATGCCTTTATAGCTCATATAATTGTATACAATCACAGCAAATTCTTCACGCGTGATTTTCTGCTGCGGTTTAAACGTATTGTTGCTGTATCCCTGCATAATCTGTTTGTCTACCAGAGAAGAAATAGCCCGTTCGGACCAACGGCCTTTTACATCCGAAAAGGATGCCGTTTTGACGACAGCATCTTCACCCAGCATGTTGTTGATAATAGCGGCGATGCCTTCGCGCGTAATATCATCATTGGGACGGAACTGGCCGTTTGTACCGCTGACATAATGATTATCATAAAAATATTCAATAGCCGTTTTGCCCCAATAGCCATTAATATCATTCAACGGGCTGGCAGCCGTTGCTGCAAAAGCACCTGTACTGATACTGGCAGCTAATGCCGCTGCTGCTAACATCTTAGTATATTTTTTCATTTGTATCTCTCCTATCTATACACAGCATATCGTAAATTACCTGCTTGATTCATGCACATTACATATCTTTATTATTTTATCACACCCATAAAAAATAGGGAATAGGCCAACAGCGCTATTCCCTTATCTCCTTAATATTCTTGAAAAATTTGCCGGATTGTTTTTTTGTCATGTGTCTGCAGCAATGCCAACTGCAGTAAAATTTTAGCTTTCTGCGGCGTCAGTGTGTCCGCACAAACCAGTGATGCATACTTGGGCACTGTGCTGACGATGCCGCCCAGTGTTCTCGACGCCCGCACGACAAGGGTTCCCTGCGCCTCTATTTTCTGCACAGCTTCCCACACGGCATCCGGCATTTGGCCATGTCCCAGTCCAGCCAAAACAATCCCTTGAGCATCTGCCGCTGCAGTATACACCAGCGACGGAGACATTCCTACATGCGCATACAAGACCGCTGCCGGCGGCAGACTGGCGGTCTGACTGCAAGACAAGCAGGACTCGTTAGTATGTCTGCGTAAGGGGACTTGGTATATCTGAGGACGGCCATCCTGCATGAATCCCAAGCAGCCCATCTGCCGGCTTTTAAACGTATCTACATGTGTCGTATCCGTTTTTTCTACAAACCGCGCACTGTGAATGACGCCATTCATGACTACGACCACACCGGCTCGTCCCAATGCAGGGTCTGTCGCTGCCTGCACGGCCTCCAGCAAATTCAGCGGTCCATCGGCACTGACAGCCGTTGCCGGCCGCATAGAACCCACCATCACAATCGGCTTAGCTGTATGTACCGTCAAATGCAGAAAATATGCTGTTTCTTCCAGCGAATCTGTCCCATGGGTAATGACAATACCATCTACGCCATCGTCATCGGCCACCTCTGCAACTCGTTTTGCCAAAGCCAGCCACAAGGTTTCACTCATGTTGGAGCTGTCTATATTGCAAAATTGTTCGCCCTGCACATCGGCATATTGGGAAATCTCCGGAACAGCTGCCAATAATTCATCAATCGTCGCCTCACCAGCTGTATATCCTGTCAAATCTTCCGGCGAGGCCGCTTTGCCGGCAATCGTACCGCCGCAGGCAATGATATATACATGTTTTTTTATCATAACACACGCTCCTATACGTATCTATGTATTAGATTTATTATACTGAATCTTTTCCCGTTTGACAAAAAGAAGCTGCAACAAAATGAAAATGTTTCATTCATTTTGTCACAGCCTTTTACTATACCGTTTTCAGGGCATAGGTTGCAGTATTACGATTTATTTTCTTTCATTTCAAACAAAAAGCTAAAAACTTTTAAAGAAAGACTATCGTCTATACTAGTAAAAACGGTATGTTACATTCCCTTCTTACAGAAATCATATAAACTCTTAATGCGCATGCGTAGAACGGAGAAAATCACTCGTCACCGTGTCTTTGGAAACAGCAGCAGGGGCAACGTCATGCAGTGTCCCCATCTTGGCTTTGGTAATGACGCTGTGTTTATAACCGTACCCAAAGTATACACCGAGACCAATGACCAGCCATACGAGGAAACGAATTTGCGTAACCGTTGGCAGCATAACAATCAAAATACCGCAGAAAATGATAGCCAAAACCGGCAGTACCGGGACAAACGGACATTTAAACGGACGCGTGCGGTTTGGCTGTCTTTTGCGCAGAACCAAAACAGCACCGGCAACAATAATGAAGGCACCCAACGTACCAATATTTACCATTTCTGCGACAATGCCAATCGGCGTAACGCCTGCTAACACAGAGGTAATACAAGCTACCAGCAGCGAACTGCGGACAGGAACTTTTGTTTTATGGCTAATCCGACCAAAAAACTGCGGCAGCAGCCCGTCACGAGACATAACAAACAAGATACGGCTTTGTCCAAAAAACAAGACCAATAATACCGATGTCAAGCCGCAGATAGCGCCGACAGAAACGACGGCAGCGCCCCAATGATACCCGATGGTCTGTAGGGCAAAGGCTACCGGTGCAGCTACGCTCTTAAACTGCAGATACGGAACAATGCCTGTCAAAATACCGGAAACGATTATATATAATACCGTGCAGATAACCAAGGATAAAATAATGCCTCTAGGCATCGATTTCTGCGGATTTTTTACTTCTTCAGCCGCTGTGGATACAGCATCAAACCCAATGTAAGCAAAAAATACAACTGACGCGCCGGTCAGTACACCGGACCAGCCATACGGCATAAACGGTTCCCAGTTTGCTGTATCGACATGGCTGACTCCCAAAACGATAAACAGCGCGACAACTGCCAACTTAATGACAACAATTAAATTATTAACAAAACTGCTTTGCGTTACACCGCGCATATTAATCAGACAAATCAGCCAAATGATGGCCATAGCCGGTAAATTGACAAGACCGCCTTCTAAAGGACTTGCCATGAGAAAAGACGGTATTGCAATTCCCAAGTTCAAAAAGATATTGGAAAGATAAGCTGCCCAGCCAATGGATACGGCGCTGAGTCCCAAACTGTATTCCAACAATAAGTCCCAGCCAATAATCCAGGCCCAAAATTCGCCTAATACCGCATAGCCATACGTATACGCACTTCCGGCCACCGGAATCATCGCAGCAAATTCCGAATAGCATAATGCCGCACAGCCGCATGCCAGCGCCGCAATGATAAAGGAAATAACCAATGCCGGCCCTGAAAAATTAGCGGCCGCAATACCAGTCAGTACAAAAATCCCCGTGCCGACGATGCAGCCAATGCCCAGCATCGTTAGGCCAAACGTACCTAACGTACGCTTCATGCCCCCGTCTTGTTTCGTCTCTGCCATAAAATCAGCGATACTCTTTGTTCTAAAAATCCCCGTACTCTTCATACCAGTCCCCTCCTCATACTTTCACAAAAAAAGAAAAAACGCAGGGAAACGACATGCATGCTGACGCTTCCTTGCGTTGTATCATCTTATTTTGTTTTTTGATGTTTTCTTTATTTGTTATCGTTATTATAGTCTTTTCCCAGCGATTTGTAAATCGTATTTCTCTATTTTATTAATTTTTTATATATTTTTCTATCGTCGCAGGCAACAATGCTGTTCATTTTATCATGGCGTCTTGCACGCGCCAACGCTGTTTGTATTTGAGGATTTACGTTCTTCCTGTTATAATCGTAACATATATACAAAGAAAGGACAGATCGCACCATGAATCTATATATTGGCTACACGCTGCTGGGACAAATCATGTGGGGACTCCTGCCGCTGTTTTGGATGCTCCTGCAGGATATTTCCGCTTTTTACATTTTAGCAACGCGAATCGTCTGGTCCGCCCTGTTTTGTTACGGACTGATTGTACAAAAAAGGCTGCTTCCCAAACTAAAAGCCGTCGCACAGTGCCGACAGGAATGGCCGTATATAGCCGGTGCCTGCATTATGATTACGATCAACTGGGGCACGTTTATCTATGCGATGACGCATCAGCATATTCTGCAGTCCAGCTTGGCTTATTTTATCAATCCCATTGTCGTCATTTTACTAGGTTCACTCATCTTTCATGAAAAACTGGGGAAACTGCAGCTCCTATCGATTTTCTTTGCAATGACCGGCCTGGGCATTGCCATCTTCTTATTTGGGCAAATCCCATATATTTCTTTAATCATCTGCGGCTCTTGGGCTTCGTACAGCCTGTTAAAGAAAAAAATCCAGTTGGACAGCCAAGTTTCTGTCTTTATCGAATCGTTTTCCATGGTTCCCCTCTCATTGGCCTTTATCATTTGGAGTGAATGGAACGGCTGCGGTGCTGTCGGTATATTTCACGGCTGGCAGTACTTACTGCTGCCGGCAACAGGCGTCGTCACAGCGATACCTATGCTGTTGTTTACGGCTGGGCTAAAAGGCACACCGGTTACGGTATCCGGCATCTGCATGTATTTGGCTCCCAGCATCTCACTCGTCATTGGACTGCTCAGCGGCGAACCGTTGACACAGCCGCTGCTCGTGACCTTTATATTCACCTGGATTGCTGTAGCCCTCTATATTGCAGGCATTTTCAGCATGATTAAAAAAATGAAAGCTGCCGTTCAACAACACTCCTAGATTTTCAAGTAACTCTATATGAACACCTGTAAGTAAAAGGGGCTGTAACAAAATGAGCTTTTTTAGCCCATTTTGTTGCGGCCTTCTTTCTTT